>LDIX01000001.1:0-1722 GCA_001468925.1 candidate division TM6 bacterium UASB340
GGTTCACATGGTAAAACGACTACTACATCTATGATTTCACACATATTACTTGAATCAAATATTGATCCAACAATAATTGTAGGTGGAATATTGAAAACTATTTCTAAAAACGCTCATTTTGGTAAAAGTGATTTTTTAGTAGCAGAGGCTGACGAATCGGATAGATCTTTTTTGAATTTATATCCAACAATAGCAGTTATAACAAATATAGATAAAGAGCACTTGGAAACTTATAAAGACCTAGAAGATATAAAACAAACTTTTGTAAGATTTCTAAATAAATTACCTTTTTTTGGTAAAGCTTTTTTATGCATAGATAATGAAAATGTAAAATCTCTTTTACCAATTAAAAACATAAATGTTATTACTTATGGTTTTACACAAGATGCAAATATAATGGGTGAAATTATAGAAACAACAGCCAACGGCTCAACATTTAATATTTATTTTAATAAAAATTTTATAGGCAAAATTAATTTAAATATTGCCGGCAGACATAATATTTTAAATTCACTTGCCGCTATAGGAATTGCATTAGAATTAGATATTCCATTAAAAAAAATACAAGACGCTTTAAAAACATTTAAAGGCGTTGTTAGACGCTTTGAATTTAAGGGAACTTATAATAAAGCTGAAATTTTTGATGATTATGGTCACCATCCAACAGAAATTAACAGTACGCTTCTTGTAGCCCAAAAAAAAGCAAAAAATGATCTTCATGTTATATTTCAACCACACAGATATACACGAACGCAAAAACTTTGGAGTGATTTTGTTCAAATTTTTATTGATAATAAAAATATTAAAACACTATATGTCACAGATATTTACCCTGCAAGTGAAACACCTATAGATGGAATAACCAGTAAAAAGCTTGCTCAGGATATTCAAAATATGTGCCCCAATTTAAAAGTAATTTACTACCCAACATATAATGAAATAACTCAAGATGTAAAAAATATATTACAACCAAATGATTTATTACTTACAATAGGTGCCGGCAGAGTTAACGAAATAGCTGAAGAATTAGCTGCATTAAAATCTTAATCTTTAGCTAACCACTTTTTTATATAAATTTTTTGTTTATCAAATTTTTTTTGTTGCAATTCAGGATTTAATACCCTTGGAAAAGGTGCCATATTTGCACCAACCTGAGCCATATACTGCCAATTTCCATTATTTAATATTGGATCATAATCAGTAAGTTTTTCAGCAAAATATTTTTCACCCAATTCCCAATTAATCCATTTTTTTAAAGATAAATAATTTGCAGTTAACATTCTAATTCTATTATGCATAAATCCTGAAACATTTAATTCTTTCATTCCGGCATCCACAAGCTCAATTCCCGTTTTAGCATTTTTCCACGCATTTAAAAAAATCTTATCTTGTTTCCATTTAATATTTCTTGGTCTTAATACCGAATTAAATAATTCAGGCATATCATAATAAAGCTGATAATAAAATTCACGCCAATAAAGTTGTCGTATTATTTCATGATTCTTACCAAATTCTTTTACAATTTTATGATAAACTGTTCTTATAGATACTGCCCCAACATTTATATAAGCAGATAGTTTAGTAGTTCCATCAATTGCAGGAATATCTCGCTCATCTTTATAGTTTTTATAATTTTTTATATTTTTAATTATCTTTAAAGCGTTTGAAGATCCACCATGTTTATGTAAATTTTTATTTTTTTTATTTAATAAAATTTTTAGC
>LDIX01000001.1:4257-58256 GCA_001468925.1 candidate division TM6 bacterium UASB340
TTTTTTAAAAAAAAAAAATATTATAAAAAAAATAAAAAAAAATTATTATTTATTTTTTTTTTTTTTTAAAATTTAAAAATACAAAATTTTATTTTTTTTTATTTAATAAATTTTTTAGCAATAAATAATTTTTGATATATTTTTTAGATAAATAATTTTTATAATTATTTATCTGAGTAGACAAAATTTGTTTTTTTGAAAAAAAATTAAAAAATGGAGTATAAACTTTATATATTTTCTTGTTTGTGTCTAAATCATGTAACAAAAAATCATGAAACGATTTGAATTCCAAATTATTTTTTTTACATAATTTTAAAATTTCTGATTCTTGTTTTACATGCAATGGATGATACAATTTATTAATATAAAAGGCTTTAATGCCATATTTATTTATAATAGATTCTAAGTCTTTAATATTTTTTATTATTAAAAGTTTGGAACCCAATTTATCAAGCTTTAAATCAAGATCTATTAATGATTCAACTATAAATTGCTGATTATTATAATTATTTTTACAAAATAAATTCAGATTTTCAGCCAAATATACCGGTAAAACATTACTCTTTGTTTTTAAGGCTTCTATCAATCCTAAATTATCATCCAATCGTAAATCATTACGAAATATAAAACAAATCGATCTATTTTCAATATTTTCTTTCAAATTAAGCTCTCTTTCTCTATAATTACAACAAAAATAATTATGAAAAATAATTTTAACTCTTTTGGGGATAAAATATGAAGAAAATAATTTTTATTAAAATAATCTCAATTAATTTAATATTTGTATCAATAAATTGTATGATGCCAAGCAGCTCAACTTTTTCAAATAATATAGAAATAAGCATAAGACAAGTTTGTGTGCCATTTACCAACTTACAAAAAAAACCTACAAAAAATAATTTTAAGCAAGAATATCCGGTCCTATCAACTGATTCACCGGATATAGAATCTCAACTTTTATTTGGCGAATATCTATTTTTTGAAAATAAAAAACAAAAAATTGATCAGGAAAAATGGATATTTGTTTACTGTTTAGAACAATTCGATGCAAATTTGACGCCATTAACAGGGTGGATTAAGAAAAAAGATTCTATTAGAATTAGCGACTGTAATTATGATATTTATGATAGTATAAAAAAAGATAATTTTATCACTACAACAAAACCATGGAGTCAAATCAGTTTAATAAATAGAGACTTTTTAATAGATATTCCAATAGGCACCAAATTGGATTTTATTTCAGTATCAACTAAAAATTTTTTACCTGTAATGTTTACAACAACTGCAGTAGGAAAAAAAGCATACATATATTCGCAAAATATTATGCAACATTTAAAAAAGCCATTTAAATCAATACCAAAAATTGCAAATATTCGAAAAAATATAAAAAAAATTGCATCAGAATTTTTAGAAATGCCATACGCATGGGGAGGACGCACTCCATATTGTGAAAATTCTTACTATCAAACAAGTATAGATTGTTCCGGATTTGTTAATCTACTGTATAGATCCTGTGGGCTTGCAATTCCAAGAAATTCAGAAGAACTATATAAATTTTGCAACAAACTATCTTTAGGTAAAGAATTAGAAACCGGAGATTTTGTATTTTTGGCTGATACTAAAACAAAAAAAATAAACCATGTCTTATTATTTTTAAAAAATCAAAAATTACAAGAATCTATAGGCTCTGAAAAACCATACGCAAATAGAATAATAGATTTTAATACCCGTTTTGGTAAAAACAAAGAAAATATTAAATCCGGAGATGTAATTGGAAAAAAAATTATATATTTCGGTTCTGTATTAAATAATCAAGAAAAAATAAAACAAATAAATGAACTATTTTTAAACTGTGAACTAATTTTAGTAAATAAAGATAATGTAAAAATTAACGATTAAAAATTTGATAAATTAAATCAAATTAGTTTTTTTAAGCAATGATTTTATCCATTTAACTTTGGTTTTTGCAAGCCACGAATTAGAATCTATAGTTAAACAAAAAGATTTTCCAAATAGATTAATTAATAAGAAAAAAACAATAGGTAATACTACTACAATAGAAATAAACAAAAAAGCGGCCTTCAATATAATAAACATATATAATGTTACCCTTTTTTAAATCCGTTAAAATCTGAATCATTTACAGGCTTAGAATTGATAACATCAACGCTGGATCCAATTTTAAGGGACTGCTCAAAATTATTTTTAATAAATAAACACAATTTAGTTTTTTTATCTTCAAGAGATCTTATAGAAATTACAACCTGTTTTTTAGGTTTATCACAAATTAACAAACCTTCATATTCATTTGATAAATCGCTAATCTTCCAGCCATCACGCTCTAGATTTTTTTTATAAAATATCAAAAGATCTACAATTCCAGATTCACCATGATAAGCTAAGAAATCAGTTTTATTTTCAAACAAATATACATCATTTTCAGCTTGATCAATAAGATCAAAACCAATAGGTACTGGCATATATGAATATTTAGCCTGATTTACCAAAGCATCAGTCATAATTAATTCAGATTTAGGTATAACATCCAAAGCGATAGTAGAACTATTTTTAAATTTATGCTTGCCACATGATGATAAAATTATCAAAGTTAAAACCAAAATCATAAAGCGGCCAAAAGGCCGCCACAAATTTTCTTTTAAAAATAAATGCATAAGCAATATTAATATTACTCTTTGCTCAAAGCTGCTTTAGCTTCTTTTTGTTCTTTTGTTAAAACCATTTCTTTAATTCTTGCCATCTTACCAACTTTATCTCTTAAATAATAAAGTTTAGCTCTTCTTACATCACCAGTTTTAACAATTGCAACGCCATCAATCATTGGAGAATAATATGGAAATATTCTTTCAACAAAAACACCGTCAGCACTAAGCTTTCTGACTGTAAATGTAGATGAAATTCCGTTATTGCTGATAGCAATAACATCACCCTTGTAAAGCTGGACCCTTTGTTTATTACCTTCTTTTACAATTTGGCCAACTTCTATAGTATCGCCAACTCTAAATTCAGGAAATTTTCTATCTTTTATCTCATAATCGAGAATAGTCTCTTTTGTAAGAACTGTAGCCTTCATCTTGTTAATACCTTTATAAAAATATTTTATAAAATAAACTTTTAAGTACAAACTAAATAATAGGTATTTTACCTTTATTTAGTTTGTTTATCAACTATTATTCAACACGGTTTTTTAAACCCAACCATCTATCCAAAATTATAGCAGCTGCAGACCGAACAGACAAATGGTTATAATCGGATAACCCCTTTATTGGTAATAGCAAGTAATCGCTTCTATCTAAAATTTCATTAGATAAACCCTGCCCTGTACCAAAAACAAATAAAATTGGTCTTTTTTGTGAAAAAATTTCGCCTTGAGAATTATAATCTATTATTTTAGGCCCATTATTATTTAGATTCGATGTTTTTGCTGAAGTTGTAATTACTATAGGCTCAAGACCTTCTATTCCTTTAATTTTATCAATAACATCTGAAAAACTTAATGCTGGAATAATTCTATTCACGGCTTGAAATCTACTAAAATTATAATCTATTCCATCCTCAGACTTCCAAAAATCCAAGAAAGTATTCAATATTTTTTGCTGATCTTTCAATCCGGACACTACAAAATAGTTTTTAATATCATAAGTAGCACTACTTCTTGCAATATCATGAATATCAAGAGATGTAATCGAGGTATCGCCTACTTTATCACCTTGAACTAACACTTGCGAATGCATCAATGCAACGTAATGTTTTGGTATAAATTTTTTTGCTGTTTTTATTTCATTAATATTAGGATTTGATGATATAAACCAATCAAATCGCTTAAATATAGTTTTTTTTACTGCTTCATTTTGTCGCCACTCATCAATTAAAGCATGATTGCCTGATAATAAAACTTCAGGAACCTCAATATTTTTCCATTTTTTTGGCAAACAATAGCTTGGATAGTCTAAGAAAGCACCATAGAAAGAATCTTTTTCAACAGATTCTGATTTTCCAATAATTCCGGGTACCAATCTTAAAAAACTTTCAATAAAAAGTTGCGCCGGTAAATCACCGCCCATCAAAACATAATCACCAACAGACAAAACCAAATCAGCATAAAAATCTTCAACTCGTTGATCTATACCTTCATATCTTGCACAAACCAGAATTATATGATCATTATTAAATTTAGAATTATATTCATCTTTTTTACTATCTTTTATTAAAAAATTATTTGCTAAATTCTTTAATAAAATTTGATCCATTTTTTCACCCTGAGGCGAAAAAAATATTTTAAATCCTCGCCCCCAAAGATTCTCTGCCTTTTCTATGGCATATTGAACAACTTCAGGTTTTATAAGCATTCCCACACCTGGGCCACAAATTTGAGTATCAATTCGCTCCTTAGGCTCACACATATCCGAAAATTTTATAAAATTTACAGATAAGATCCCACTCTGCAAAGCTCTTGAAATAAGACTATGCTTAAAAAACGAATCATAAAATTCAGGAAAAACAGTAATGATAGTAATTTTCATAATTTTCACAATAAAAAAAACCCACGATTGAATAAACTTACAAATAAAGATAAGCCATATTAAATTCGTGGGTAATATTTAGATATAAATTCGTAATTATTCTAAAATTTCAAGAACGGCTCTTTTGCGTTCTTTACTTGCAGCAGCATGAACTAAAGTTCTAATAGCTCTCGCAGTTTTACCTTCTTTTCCAATAACCTTACCTAAATCCTCAGCAGCTACACGTAACTCAATTATAGTGGCCTGTTCTCCGCTTATTTCCGTAACAACGACTTTTTCAGGTTTATCTACCAGCTTCTTAACTATATATTCAACAAGTTCCTTAAGCATCATTTAACTCCTAGCTCATAATAATTACGGGATGTAACCAACTAAACTACTTAGATATTTTAATAAGTTTTTTAACGGCAGGAGAGCAAATAGCTCCTTTTAAAACCCAATCATTAATACGATCAGTATGAAGCTGTAATACATCATGTTTTATTGGATCGTAACTTCCAAGGTTTTCCAAAAACGCGCCATCTCTCTTTTTTCTTGAATCAACTGCAACAACTCGCCAATATGGTCGATTATTCTTTCCCATGCGACTAAGACGAATTTTAACTGACATAAAAAAATCCCTTCAACTAACAATAATCGGTGTAATAGACCAAATTAATTAACACTGTAATATACCATTAAATTCAATAAAGCAAAACCCCACAAAGATCAAAATGGTTTAAACTTTCTAAACATTTTAGCAAATTGCTTACTTTGTTCAAATTTTTGTAACAAAATATTGATATCGGATACTAAAACCCCTGATCCCAAAGCTATTCTTTTTTTTCTTGATGCATCCAATATTTGCGGCAAAAAACGTTCTTTTTTTGTCATAGAAGAAATAATTGCTTTGAATTTCTTCATCTCTTCCTGGCTTTTTTCAAGCATTTCAGGAGAAATTGTGTTTGCTCCGGGCAAATATTTAGCTATTTTCTGCAAAGATCCCATTTGGGAAACCATTGAAATTTGATCCAAAAAATCTTGTAATGAAAAATTACCGGCCATTAAATTATTGGCTACATCACCGGACTTTTTTTCATCTATCAAATCTTGCGATTTTTCTATTAATGTTAAAATATCACCCATCCCTAAAATTCTTGAAGCCATTCTCTCCGGAATAAAACTTTCAATATCGTCAATCTTTTCACCTGATCCCACAAATATTATATTTTTTTTAAGTTCATATTTGAAAGAAAAAGCAGCACCGCCTCTGGTATCGCTATCCATTTTAGTTAAAATCGCCGAATTAAAACCAACCGATTTATCAAAAACTTTAGCAACATTAAGCGATTCCTGACCTGTCATGGAATCTAGAACTAAAATTTTATATTTTGGCTCTAAATTTTTATCAATTTGCTTCAATTCTTCAATCATATCTTGGTCAATATGCAAACGTCCGGCTGTATCTAAAAATAAAAGTTGATAACTATTTTTTTTATAATAATTGTATATATCGTAAGCTGCTTTTAATGAGTCACCGGTATCCGGAGCATAAAAGTCAACTCCAACTTGTTTTGCCAATATTTTTAATTGCTCAATTGCAGCCGGTCTATAAAAATCTACCGAAGCAAGAAGTATTTTTCTGTTTTTTCCATTTTTTTTAGCCTGCTTTAAAATATAATTTGCAAGCTTAGCTACAGTAGTTGTTTTACCGGAACCCTGTAAGCCCATAACCATTATTACAGATGGAATTTGAAAAGAATCAACAACAAAATTATTTTCACCTCCGAGAAATTCTAAAAGCTTGTCATAGACTATTTTTATAAATTTTTCACCCGGTCTCAATCCGGACTGAAGTTTTGTATTTATAATCTCACTCTTAATTCCGGATAAAAAACTTTGTACCAATTCATAAGGTACATCAGCATCTAATAATGCATTTTGCACCTGATTTACGGCATCCTGTATATTTTCTTCCGTCAAACGACCTTTATCCTTCATCCATCCCAAAATTCCGGAAAATTTTTGTGATAAAAAATCAAACATAACAAGTTCTTTCAGTATTTAAATTTTAAAATTAAAGAAATTTATAGAATAAATTGGTGCCGGGAGGCAGAATTGAACTGCCGACACAAAGATTTTCAGTCTTTTGCTCTACCACTGAGCTACCCCGGCACAGAAAATTTTTAATAATGATTGTATGGTACAAATAAGATGATTTTATGTCAATAGAATATCTGTATTTTTTTTAATATTTATATTCCAATAACTAATCTTTGTATATTTGAGATAGCATATTAATTAACTTTGTATAACAATCTACATGTTTTTGGATTTCGTTTTGTTTAATAAGAGATATATTAGATTTCGCCTTTTCCAAATCTAATAATTTCTTATATTCGTTTAATTTTTCCATAGCCAAATCAGTTGCATATTTATCCTGTCTATTTCTATAAAGAGCAGTAATATCTTTTTCTTTTAAAATTAATGCTACAAACTCACATTTATCTTCTATTTTTTCATATTTTTCGGTCTCAATTACCACATGTATTGGTGTATTTTTATTAAAATCCCAAAGCTGTACCAAAACACCCTCTTTCAATAAAATTTTTAACCAATTTAAATTACAGTAAATTGCAACATAGTGAATAAATGCCTTTAATATATAATCAGGATTTCCCAAATGTTCCACCAACTTATCACGTTGTTCTAAAAATGTTTGCAATAAACTAACTGATTTAATAACCGTTATAAATTTTTGAATTTTCTCGATATCTTTCACTTGTGCAATATTTTCAAAATATTTTACTATCAATTTATCATCGGGAATAAATTTACATTTTTCAATTAATGAAGTAAGAATTTCAAGAGATCCATATTTTAAAGACAAATTTAACAACATATCTTTTAGACTGGCATCAATATTATTTAAATTTAATAAGTTATAATAAGTCTTTAAAATTTTTTCGCTATCCAAACTTACGACATAATTTATTATTGTTTCTTTATCATTATTAAATATATAATTTAAAACTTTACTTAATTCAAAACTGGATACAATATTTCCTAATAAAGCTTTTTGTTTTTCTATATCATTATTTAAAATTGCCGAAACAATATCTGCCAAATGTAAATCTCTTAAATCCGGCGTTAAATTATCTAATTTATATATTTCAGAAGTTTTTTGTGTAAAATTTGTAGATAATAAATCTTTTAAATTTATAAGCCCACTTTTTACCATATTGTCTTGAACTATAGATCCAATTTCTGATGCATTTTGCTGTCCACCGGAAAAACCGGAAATATCAACTTGAGTTATTACGCTAGGAACGACAACCGGCTGAATTATCGGTAAAGATTGTGCATTATTATTTTTTGATATAAAAACAATCAAATAAAAGAATAAAAAAAATAATAAGACTTTTTTTAATCTATCCATAAAATCCCCCCAGAAAAATAAATATTCTAGAAAGATATTATCATTTTTACAAATAGGAAATCAATATATTTAAAAAAAACCAAAAACATATTTGGGTAAAATCAAAAAAAATGATAACATTTCAGAATAAAGCCAAATAAATATTTATTGTTTTAGGATATATAATGGCAAATATTGATAATAAAATAGAAGAAATAAGAAAAAGTTTAAATATAGAAATAGCAAATTGTTCAGATTCTAGAGAATTTGAAAATATAAAAATTAAATATTTGGGTAAAAAAGGTTTTATAACCGATCTTATGGCCCAAATAAAAAATTTTTCGCTTGAAGAAAAAAAAGAATTCGGTCCAAAACTCAATGAATTTAAAAAACAAACTGAAGAATCAATAAATCTTGCAAAAGAAATTTTAATAAAAAAAGAAATAAATGCAAAAATAATTAAAAAACAAAATTTCGACGTTTCACTTTATCAGCCAAATCATTTGATTGGCCATAAACACCCATATTCTCAATTTATTGAAGAAATAGAAAATATTTTCATATCTATGGGTTTTGATTTATTTGATGGCCCGGAGGTTGAATCTGATTTTTTCAATTTTACAGCATTAAATATACCTGAAAATCATCCTGCTAGAGACATGTATGATACTTTTTGGTTAAACAAAAAAAATATGCTTTTAAGAACTCACACATCACCTATTCAAATTCGTGCAATGCAAAATAAATCTTTGCCGATCGCAGGAATAGCTATCGGAAGAACTTTCAGGCACGAAGCCGTAGACGCTTCACATGATTTTGCATTTATGCAATGTGAAGGCATGGTAATAGATAAAAATATTACATTGTCACATCTATTTGCCATAGCAAAAAAATTTTTACAAACATTGTTTGATAAAAAAGACCTTGATATAAGAATAAGACCAGGTTTTTTTCCATTTGTTGAGCCTGGAGTTGAAATTGATATGCGATGCCCTTTTTGCAAAAGCGGCTGTTCCGTATGTAAACAATCTACATGGGTAGAAGTTTTTCCGGGTGGATTAATTCATCCAAACGTGTTAAAATACGGCGGTATTGATAGCGAAAAATATTCGGGATTTGCATTTGGATTTGGGCTTACAAGGCTAGCAATGCTTAAATACGGAATAAATGATATTAGACATTTTTACAGCGGCAAATTAAAATTTTTAGAACAATTTTAAAATAAGACAATTTTATATAAAAAGTTTTTCGGAGAGTTCTTTATGAAAATAAAAGCTATTATTCCCGCCGCGGGTTTTGGCACAAGATTCCTTCCAACAACTAAATCTGTGCCTAAAGAATTATTACCTATCGTAGATAAACCTGCAATACAATATGTTGTTGAAGAAGGAATTAATTCGGGAATAAAAGATTTTGTTATGGTTACAAGCAAAAATAAAAAAGCAATTGAAGACCATTTTGATAATTTTTCCGAACTTGAAACAATATTAAAAAATCATAAAAATGAATCTCTTCTAGAAATATCTCAAATAATAGAAAAATCTAATTTTTTATTTATAAGACAAAGAGAACAACTTGGCCTTGGTCACGCAATATGGACCGCTAGATCTGCATTTAATGATGAACATGTTGCCGTATTTTTACCTGATGATATATTTACATGCGAAATTCCGGCAATGGCACAACTCATAAAAATAGCAACACAAGAAAAATGTAATGTTATAGCTGTTCAAGAAGTACCAAAAGAAGATGTTTCTAGGTATGGAATTATAGATGTTAGAAGACAATTGTCTCCGAATTTATTTCATGTAAAAGATCTAATTGAAAAACCTGCAATCAATAAAGCACCCTCAAATTTAGCCATTATTGGCAGATATGTTTTATCTCCAAATATTTTTTCATCTTTAGATAATTTACAATTTGGTGCCGGTGGTGAAGTGCAATTAACCGATGGAATACAAAATTTATTATTATCAGGAGAAAAAGTATTTGCTTACAAAGTTCAGGGGCAAAGATTTGATGCCGGAACAATTTTCGGATGGCTTAAAACAAATATTGAATTTGCTTTAAAACACCCAAAATATTCAAAAGATACTATAGAATATCTTTCTATGCTTGATAAAGAATTTTTAATAATGCAAAGTAAAGCAGATGCATTAAAAAAGAGGGTAACAAAATTAAGTTTTTAAAACAAAAGAGGGCTTAAAAAATATTAAGCCCTCTTTTATTTATTTTTTATTTTTGATTTTTTATATCTTTTTTATTCCTCTGTTTTCCCAGTATTGAGATACAATTCCCATAGAACCGGTAATACAAAGTAAACCATCTCTTTGGTCAACAACAGATTTTGCAGCTTCAAAAGCAACATCAAAAGAACTGTAACCTTTGGCTTTTATATCCAGAGCCTTAGCTTTTTGTTCCAGATCATTTACATCTTTACTTTGTCTATCTTTTAAAGGTACAAAATAAACATAACCGCTAATTTTTTTACTAAAATATCGAATTAGTTTTAATAACTCAAGTTCATCAACATTTCTATCAACACCAATTATTAAAGCAAAATCTTTTAATGGTTTTTGGTAATGCAATAAACGAAGACCTAAAAATAAGTTCTCAAAACCATCAATATTATGAGCACAATCAAGCAAAATGGTTGGTTTTTCTTTATCCAATATTTCAAATCTGCCTTTTAACAAATTGAATTGAGCTGTCCAAAAACTTTTCAATGTTTTTATTGGATTAATTTCTGCATTTCGTTTAGCTTCCAATGTAGGTCTACCGCGTTGTCCCTTTTGAGTTGCAAGTAAATTACCCCTAAGTAACGGCGAAAATTTTTGTTTTATATTTTCAACATAAATTTGAGCAATTCTTTCACCCAAAGAAACTGTTCTTCCATATAACTGTTCATAAATATATGGTAAATTTGCAAGCTTTCTTATAGGCATAGACCATTTGCCACCTTTTTCTTCAACAATTTGCTTCATTTTTTGCAAGCGTAATTTGCTCTGCTCTGCAGAAATAAACCAGGCATTAGGTCTTACTATTTCAAGCATTTCTTTTGAGATTTCATCTAAATCGTTACCAAGTAATTCTGCATTGTCTTGAGCAATTCTGGTAACCGAAGATATTATTGGATTACAAAAATTAGTTGCATCATATCTTCCACCAACACCAACTTCCATTATTATTAAATCAATATTTTGACTTGCAAAATAAACTAACGATGCCATTGTTAATATTTCAAATGCCGTCGAATCGATTGCATTTTCAATAGCAACATCCAAAACAGTATTTAAAGCATCTGTAAAATCTTTATTTGATATTTGCTGATTATCTAAAATAAATCGTTCATTATAATTTAAAAAATGAGATGAATATGCAACACCGGCATTAAATCCCTCATCTTTTAAAAGTTTTGTTGCAAAATGTATGGATAAACTTTTACCTGTAGCTCCACCAACAAGAATTATATCCTTTTTAGTAGAAACATTATCTAAAAGTAGATCCAATTTTTTCATTCTTTTTATAACTTCAGGTGTATAATCATAAGGACGTAAAGAATCAAGCAACTGTATTATTTGACCATAACTTCTACTTTTCTCCATTCCGGTCTTATTTATTTTTTTTATTACTTGAGTTGATGCGTCCATAAAAATTCCTTCTATTAAAAAAAATTTCCAATTTGTTTAATTCTTTTTAAAATTAATTAGATTTATTATATAATATTTTGTAATCTTTCACAATCGGAGTTAAATACACACAAATAGAATTGAATTTGTTACAAATAAAAATAAATATTTACAACAAGATGCTAAATTTAGACAATATTTTTGTTGTTTTATTAAAAAAATAGGGTTTTATGAATATATTTAAAAATAAAATTATCCATTGGTCAGAAGACGAATCTATAAAAAAACTTTACGATTCTATTTGTAAAGATGAGATATCCATCAGCTCTACAGATACTATTTTGGGTTTTTTAGGTAACACAACACAGAATAGCTTTGATAAAATAGTTAAACTTAAAGGACGCAAAGAAGATAAACCTTTTTTAATATTAATAGATTCTTATGATAAAATTTTCAATTTTGTAGAAAAAGAAACTATGGATAATCCAAAAATTTTAAATATTATTAAAAATTTTTGGCCGGGTCCTTTAACAATAATTTTTAATGCAAAAAAAAACATACCCGATTTTTTATGTTCAAAAGAAAAAACTATTGCATTAAGATGGCCAAAACATGATGGATTACAAAAAATTTTAAAATTTTTTGATGGATTATTTTCAACAAGCGCAAATAAATCGAATGAACCGGTTGCAGCCAATTTAGAAGATATAAATATAGATATTATTAATAATACAAAATATATTGTTATAGATAAAAATAATATTGACACAAATCACAAATTAGATCAGACTCTACCCTCTACAATCTTAGACATTACAAATAGAAACTATATAAAAGTGGTCAGAGAAGGAGCCATTTCAGTAAAGGAGCTAAAAAAAATTTATGGAGAAGATTTTGTCAAATGATGATGCATATCAATTAATTAATAATGTAAACAAAATAACGCTTTTAACTCACTATAGACCGGATGGTGATGGGATATCTGCCTGTTGCGCACTTGAATCTTTTTTAGAAAAACTAGGTAAACAAGTTGAAACAGTATTTCCAAATAATCCGGAATTTCAATTTAAACGAACTCCAAAAATTGTTTACATAAATAAACACGTTATTACTCCGGAATTATTAATAGCTGTTGATACTGCAAATTATGAACGATTATATTATCCAAAAGAATTTAAAAACATTCCAATAATTAATATAGATCATCATATAAGCAATACAATAAAGGGTAAATATAATTTTATAAATGCAAATACATCAAGTACCTGTGAAATTTTATTTGATTTACTTAAATATTGGAATAAAAATTTAATAGATAAATATATAGCAGAATGTTTATTATTTGGAATACTTTATGACAGCATGGTTTTTCACACTCAATCAACATATCCGGCAACATTACGCATATCAGCAGAATTAATGGAATTAGGCGCCGATCTTTATAAACTTAAAACAGAACTAATAAGTGATAAAGATCCTAAAATAATAAATCTTTGGGGAAAAGTATTAAGCAATATTCAAATATCAAAAAGCGGCAAAGCCGCTTGGGCAAAAATTACACAAGATGATTTGAAAAAAAATAATCTTTCCATTGCATCGCTAATTGGATTTAATAATTTTTTATCTCAAATTTCCGGCGTAGAATATACATTACTTTTCTATCAAACAGAATCCGGACAAACAAAAGTTTCCTTAAGATCTAAAACTGAAGATGTAAACAAACTGGCTCTTCCGTTTGGCGGAGGCGGCCATAAAAATGCCGCTGGAATTTTAAGCAATGAACCAATTGATAGTTTAATAGAAAAAATAACCTCTAATTTATAAAAAATTTGATTTAAAATATAAAAATTTGCAAAACTAAACCATAGATTTAATTGGTTTTAGTTTTGCAAATTTTATTTTATAGGGGGAGTAATGAAAAAATATGGTTTTACAATGATCGAACTTATGATTGTTGTTTCTATTATTGCATTTTTAGCAACTATTTCCATTCCAAGATATTTTAATTATTATGCAAAAGCTAAGCAAGCTGAAGTTTCAGTAAATTTGGCATCACTGCATACAGCTCAGGAAGCATATTTTGCAGAACATGGACAATATGGCAAAGAACTTTCAGGACCAAATGGAATAGGCTGGAAACCTCAAGGATATAAAGGTGGTGGTAAAAATGAAAACTTCTATTACACCTATGGATTTAATTTTGACGGAGCTCAAGAAGGTATACATTATTTTACCGGAAAATTAGGTGCAGGAAAAGAAAATTTAGGTAATACTTGTGCGGATAAAGCTAATTTTACAGCTAGTGCTGCCGGTGATATTTCCGGAAAAAATAAAATAGATTTATGGCAAATTGATCAAGATAGAAATATAAAACACGTTCAAAATGGAATTGAATAATTAAACAAAAAATTTATTAAATAAGATTTAAAAAAAAAGTATAAAATAGCCCCTAAAACTAAAAATGGGCCAAATGGAAATCTAATGTCTTTTTGTTTTTTTGTAAAATATATATAAATCCCCATGACAATAACACCAATTATGCTGGATATCAAAATAGTAAACCAAACACCAATAATACCCAGATATGCCCCAATTAAAGCTAAAAGTTCCATATCGCCCTGTCCTAAACCATCTTTTTTCGCAAATAATTTAAACATTTTTGCAACAAACCATAAAACAAAATATCCAACAAAAGCACCTACAAAACTCTGAATAAAAGATATTTCCAAAAAATTAAAATATGATAAAAACAATGCAACAGGAACGATATAAATAGAAAAAAATTGTGGTATTACCATTTCTTCCAAATCAGTTCTTGTAGAAACTATTAATGCTGAAAAAAATATAAAATAAGATAAAAAAGAAAAAATATTTCTTTTAATAAAAATAAAATTGTTTTGATCATAAAAAAAATAAAAAAACAAACAAGATAAAATCACAGAGGTTAAAATCTCTATAAATGGATATAAATATGATATTTTGCTTTTACAATTTCGACATTTGGCTTGCAAAATAAACCAAGAAATTACAGGAATATTATCATACCAAACAATTAAACCATTACAATTATTACATGTAGACCGTTTTTGCCAAAAAGATTTATCATGAATAGATCTGTAGGCAATAACATTTAAAAAAGATCCCCAACAAAGAAAAAATATCATAATTATAAAAATAGCAATAGCCAACATAAAAACTCTTAATTACTTTACTATTCCGGCTTTTAAAATATCATGTACATGAACTAGCCCTACAACTTTTTTAAAATCATCAATTACCACCAAATTTGTGATATTGAAATTTTCCATGACTAAAAGTGCATCATATGCCAAAATATCTTTATTGATAACTTTTGGATTTATCGTCATTATGTCTTTTGCTGTTTTTTCAAATATGGATACTCCACTTTGCATAGCACGCCTTAAATCTCCATCTGTAATAATACCCAAAAGATTTTGTTTTGAATCAACAATAATTCCAACACCCATTCTTTTACTTGATATAACAAATAATAAATCTTCAAATTTTGTATCCAAACTTATAAATGGCAAATCTTGATTAATTATCAAATTACTTACTTTTAATAAAAGTTTTTTTCCCAATGCTCCTGCCGGGTGAAATAAAGCAAAATCATTTTTATCAAATTTTTTTAATTTACTAACAGTTACACTTAAAGCATCTCCAAATGCCATTGTAAGAGTAGAACTTGTTGTTGGTGCCAAATTCATTTGGCAAGCTTCTTGAGTAAATGGTAAAGTTACAGGCAAATCGACAAGTTTACTCAAAACTCCGGTTCCGCAACTGATTAAAGCTGTAAAATTTCCAAAATTTTTTAATATTTGTATAATTTGCTCTAATTCAACACCTGAACCACTTTTAGAAAGCGCTATAAAAATATCATCTTTTTTTACCATCCCCAAATCACCATGCAAAGCTTCTGCGGGATGCAAAAATATAGCCGGAGTTCCGGTACTTGAAAATGTTGCTACCAATTTTTGGGCAATAAGACCAGATTTTCCCATTCCTGAAAAAACAACTCTGCCATTCGAATTTAAAATTTTTTCGACTAAATTAATTGAAGATATTGGAAAATTATTAATTAAATTAATTATTGCCTGAGATTCAATATTTAAAACATTTAGCATTTCTGTTTTAATATCATTTGAATATTTTGCAGGCAAAAGTTTTTCTTGTGACTGCACAAACATAATTAATCCTTTGGTAAATCTTTTACAGCTTCATCCAAAAGAGCATTGATCTTTCGCTCTTTATCCTTTGTTTCATCATAAAGAAATACTAAATTCGCAGCATATCTTGATGAAATAATTTGAGCCAAAGTCTTTCTTAATGAATTTTTATACAATTTTAGAATTGGTAAAGCTTTATCAAAATCTGATTTATCTGCATATGTTGAAAAATAAACAAAACAAATTCCATAATCATTAGATAAAGTTACTCTTGTGACAAAAACCTTCATTAAATCAGGTTCATCAAGAGCTAATGTTCTAATTAAATTAGATATTTCATGAAAAAAAAGGGAGGTTTTTTGCTCCCTTTTTTTATTTGATGGTTTAAAGTCCATAATTCTACTTTAAGTATGCTTCAGGATTTCTCATGAAGTTATTTTTTATGGCACGCATTAATTTTTTGCGTTTTTTTTGAGTAGTTGGTTCATGATAAACCACTCTCTTCATATCTCGAATTACACCTTCACGCTCAATTTTTTTCTTGAGTTGTCTAAGACTTCTTTCAAGATTTTCGCCAACGCCAACTTCTATGTTGTAAACCTTTTTCATAGGTTGAAAACACCGCCTTTTAAAATGTTTATATTTTAATAAAACTAACAACGGTCTAATTATATGTTAGTTTTATCATTTATACAAGGTTTTAATCAAAATTTAGAATATAAAGGATATTGTTCCCATAATTGTTGTATTTCTATAAACCAATCTACCGTTCATATGAGTTTGAAAACCAAGTCCCACTTGCAATCCCGGGGTAAATTCATAGTTTACGCCACCTTGAAACATAGTGCTTCGCCATTCAGCATTTTTTTCATTAACTTCGGGCAAAAAATAAGCATTTCTTGAAGAATCACTTTCATTCATTTTTATTTCATCTCTATGATGTTTTAAATAAATAACATCAAGATATGCTGAAAAATCATCTATAAAGTATGGAGCATAAACCGATGCATTAAAATACCATGTAATTCCAGGATCAATCGTTACTCTTGCCTTCCATGGAAAAATACCCTGCTGATTTTTATCATTTGCTATTCGCTGATTATTTAATGTGCGTTTAAAAAAATGAGCAAAACCTCCACCGACGCCAAGTTGTACCGCGTCAGGGATATCAAAATTTATTGAACCGTCGGCTGTAATTCCCCAAAAGCCATTGTTACCGGTAGGAAGAGAAAATGCTACATCCGGATTTTTTTCTTTACCGGTTGGCAGCCAAGCGCCTACAGCTAAATATGGGACCAAATTTACAACATGCTCGTCATCTCTATCCATTAATTTAAAAGCATCTCGGTAGTAAAGTTGTACAAACGTATCTTCCAAATTTATCTCTTGTCTTTGAGCAATATCAAGTCCCAATTCTTTACAAATTGCATCCATTTTTTCATATTTTGTTAAATATTTTTGTATATAAATTTTATCAACATCTTCACCTGGCGTTGGTAAATAAAATGATGGTGTCGTTCTGTAATCAACCAATCCTGTTTTTATATTAAGTCCAAGCCCAATTTTTGATACAAAATTTAATTCCAAACGAATTCCCATCTTTTCAGTATCAACATAAGTTGTTGGCATTTTAGTTTTAAATACTGTTTCGTCAAAATTTTCAGATTTTGTATAATCGATAGAAATTGTTTTTAAATCAAAATCAGTTGCACCACCTTCACTTTGATCATCCAAAACTCTCCAAGCATCACTTAATCTTGGGTAATATCCTTGCGTTGTGGCGTCCGGAATATATGGCTGATCACCGCCGGCAGCTTGCGCTAATGCAAAGGGTTTGCTAGAAGGAGATGCACTAATTAATGTTTGCGCATTATTGCGACCATAAAAAAGTCCCGCCATATTCCACCAGCCAAAAATATCACCTTCCGGCGTTTTTTCACCCTCTTTATTTCTGGCATGAGAAGTAGTTTGATAAAAAGGCGAGATATGCAATCCGGCTTCAATCGAGCCACTTTCTATTTTTTTATAATATTTATTGGTACCTTGTATCGTATGATAGGCAAACGGATCATATTGATTATACATTAATGTTGAATAAACAAATTCAGGAACAAACACAATCGATAGCGAAATAAATAATAATTTTGAAAAAAAATTTGAGAAAAAAAATTTCATTTGGCAATCCCTTCTACTTTTTTATTAAAGTCACAATGTTTTATATCAATATTAAAGTTAATAGGTCAAGATCTTCAAAATTTATCACCTAAATATTGATATTGTATAAGAATTTAAAATAACAAAATTTAACCCAGTTTCAAATAAAGTTTTTTTTTGTTATTTTAATTGTTATTAAAAGCAAACTATTATTTAAAATAAATATTAAAAAACATGTATTGTAAATATTATCAAGCAAATAGCTTAAAACATATGACCTGGTTCGTTTTTGGAACATTTAGAAATGAAGAAAATGTTGCCTTTGGCCGAACATTAGATAAAAAAGAATCTTTGTTGGAATTTTTTGTAGCCCCTGCATATGAAGAAAGATTTTTAAAAATAATGAAATATCTTTCAAGCAAAGGCTACATTTTTAATCTTAAAGAAGCTGAAAACAGATTAAAAGACTAGCTTATTTTTTTAAGCCTTACAGAAATCTCTTTATCCGGCAAAATCTCAAATAAATCATGAACCGAGACACCATTAAACTTTCCTGTCAGTAAATATCTTACAGTTCCAAAAATCTCTTTCATTGAAAGTTCATAATCTTTAGCATCTGCTTTTATATTTTGTAAAAATATTTCAGTTTTATCGCAAACATCGCAATGCTTATTAATAATTTTTAGTATAAATTTTGTTTTATCGTCACCAAATTGCTTTTTAATTTCGTCTATTGACACTTTAGGCTGATTAAAATAAAAATTTAAAACTTCGCCAATATCTTTTAGTGTTCTTAAATCTGTTTTTATTTTTGATAAAATAAATTCCAAACTTTTATCATCTAAAGTTACGCTTTCTTCTATTTGTTCATGTAAAAACGGTTTTACCAACCGTACAAGTCTGTCTGCAGGTGTACGCTCAATCCATTTATGATTAACCCAATGAAGTTTTTCCAGATCAAATTTAATAGAACCTGTAGATGATACTTTTTCAAATTCAAAATTTTGTGTAAGTTCACCAATACTTTGAATTTCATCTTTAAAAGAATTTCCCAATAATGCAACAAAATTTAAAATTGCCTCAGGTAAGAATCCGGCCTCTTTTAACTCTTGTATGCCAAAACCAAAATCACGTTTTGACATTTTTTTACCATCCGAATTCAATAACATTGGTAAATGCCAGAATTTTGGCAACGGATATGAACATGCATAAAATAAAGACGCTTGCATTGCCGCATTTGTAAGATGATCTTCACCTCTTATAACATGTGTAATTTTCATTAAATAATCATCTACAAAATTGGAGAATAAAAATGTAAAAGATCCATCTTGTCGAGTTAATGCAAAATCTGAAAAATTTTTCATTTCAAATTTTATAATACCGCGCTCCATACTATCTATTTCTACAACCGAATCCTGATTAACTTTAAATCTCCAAATAAATGGAATGCCGGCAACAATTTTTTCTTTTATTTTATCATCTGATAAATGCAAACAAGTTCTGTCATATCTGGGAGGCATATTGTTGGCAATTTGTGCTTCACGCTTTTCTTCAAGTTCTTCTTTACTACAAAAACATCTATAAACAAGCTGATTGCGAATCATATCATCAAGCTGTTTTTGGTACTTTGCTGTACGTTCAGACTGAAAATATGGCCCAAAATCTCCTCCAATCATAGGACCTTCATCATATTTTAAAGATAGCCATTTTAAAATTTCAACTATATTTGATCCTGATTCGTCTATATTTCTATTTTGATCAGTATCTTCTATTCTTAAAACAAATGTTCCCTTTTTTTGATGCGCAAAAAGATAGTTAAGTAGAGCAGCACGCACATTTCCTATATGCATAAATCCCGTAGGGGATGGTGCAAATCTAACTCTTATTTTTTTTAACATTTTTTACCTTTTCAAATAAAAGAAAAAATTCTAGACTAGCCCTTGTATATAAAGTTATTTTATCCATTTATTTAAAAAAAAATAATTATCATGAAAAAAAATATAAAATTTAAAAATATATTGGATTCAATAGGCAACACGCCCATAGTTCATTTGGACTTTTTAAACTCTGAATTTGGAATTAAGCCCACAGTTTTGGCAAAGCTTGAATTTTTAAACCCGGGCGGAAGTGTTAAAGATCGCTCTGCTTTTTTTATGGTGGAGCAAGCTGAAAAAGAAGGTTTATTAAAACCGGGCGGAACTATCATAGAAGCAAGTTCGGGAAATCAAGGTATTGCACTTGCAATGATTGGTGCAGTTAAAGGTTACAATGTAATTATAACCGTACCGGACAGAACAAGTGAAGAAAAAGTTGATGCACTACGCGCTTACGGTGCAACAGTTTATTTATGTAAAAATACGGATAAGCTTGAAGATCCTGAAGGTTACCACACAAAGGCAGAAATTTTGCATAAACAAATTCCAGGCTCTTTTATGCCCAATCAATATTACAATAAAGCTAATCCAAAGGCTCACTATGCAACAACCGGAAAAGAAATTTGGGAACAAACTGAAGGCCAAGTAACTCACGTTATAGTTGGAGCCGGAAGCTGCGGAACAATTTCAGGTGTTGGCAAATATTTAAAAGAAAAAAATAAAAATATAAAAATTATAGGTGCCGACGCTGCAACAAGTGCATATTCAAGTAAAAATCCCAAAGCATACATGTCTGAAGGAATTGGAATCGACATAATAACTGATACATTTGACGCGTCAGTTATAGATCAAATAATTCCGGTAACTGATGAAAAAGCGTTTGCCACAACAAGATTTTTGGCTCAAAGAGGTTTTCTTGTTGGTATAAGTAGCGGTGCAGTAATGGATGCTACATTAAATTATTGCAAAGATTTAAAAGAATCTGATATTGTAGTAATAGTTTTCGGAGATTCGGGAAGATCTTATTTAAAAAAGGTTTTTGGATCAAGTGCTTTATTTAAAGATGCTATATTTCCAAAGGACTGGATCCTTAATCAAGTTCAGGATGACAAAAAAGAAGAGAAAGAATTTTAATATAATAAAGAAAAAAATGGCTGAAAATTTTTACAAGTACGAATCACTTGGTAACGATTTTATTTTAATAGATTATTTTTATAAAGATGCTGATTTTTTAAAAGAAAAGCTTAATGATCCTGTTTGGAAAAATTTTGTTATAGATTCGTGCAATAGACATTTTGGAATTGGTGCCGATGGAGTTTTGGTTTTAAAAAAAGATATTTCCGGCAATTATCCGGAACTTTTAATTTTTAATTCCGACGGAAGCCAAGCGGAAACATGTCTTAATGGTTTACGCTGTGCAGCGCTTCACCTTAGAGAGTATCATGATATTAATAAAATTTTTACTTTTAAAATGGGTAAAAAGCTTATTAATTGCACAATAAATAAAAATATTATTACAACAAAAATTTCAGGCCTAGTTTATTCCGGTTCAAGGCAAATAACATTAAATAACAAGTCAGAATTTCATGGTCACGTTGTTAGCGTTGGGAATCCGCATTTTATAATTACAAAAAAAGTTACGCCTGATTGGGTAGAAAAATATGGGAAATTTATAGAATCTCATGAACTATTTTTAAATAAAACAAATGTAGAATTCGTTTGGCCAAATTTTTATCAAAATAAAAATACAAAATCTATTTCCAATTATAATGTTCTTGTATATGAAAGAGGTGTTGGTCCAACACTTTCTTGCGGTTCCGGAGCAAGTGCCATTTGCTGGTTTTTATACAAAACTAGAAAAATAGTAACTTCTCAAAAAATAACCTTAAACTTTTTAGGCGGATACATAATTTGCTGGGTCGATAAAAATGAATTTGTAAATCTACAAGCTAAGGCTAGATTGGTATTCAAAGGGCAAATATAAAAAACCCTTTTACTTAAAAGCACAAATTCTGGTATTATATAAAAAATAAATTTAAAATTTAATTAAATTCAAGCTCAGACCCTTATGAAAGGTAAAATTAAATGCAAGATAGTATCATTACGCTATTGCCTCCAATTATTGTAATAACTTTGGCATTTTTTACACATAGAATTATTTCATCTTTAATTATTGGTCTTTTAACAGCAAGTTTAATTTACAATAACTTTGCAATTATAGATTCAATCAAAAACGTAATAAAAGTTATTTGGGACACATCTCAATTACAAAATTTAACATCTATAAATGGATTATTTGAAAGTAACAGTATTTTACTATTTTTATTTTTAATAATTTTAGGAATACTTATAACATTATTAAGTCATTCCGGAGGGTCTCAAGCTTTTCAAAATTATATAAACAAAAAAATAAAAACATCACAAGGCGCTCAGATGGCAAGCCTTTTACTTTCAAAACTATTTTCGATTGATGATTCGTTTAGTTGTGTTTCAGTTGGCTCAATCATGCGACCAATATCAGATAAATTTAAAGTATCAAGAACAAAATTAGCTTTTTTAATAAACTCTTTGGCTCCAGCTTTAGCTGTACTAATTCCAATATCAAGTTGGAGTGCCATAATAATTCTTAATATAAATAATGCAAAAATATCAGATATATTAAAAACCAAGCCATTAATATATTGCGATCCATTTTATTTATATCTTGGTGTAATACCATTTACATTTTATTCTATCATAACAATATTATCTTCATGGTTTATAATAAAAAAGAATATATCATTTGGTATTCTTAAAAAACATGAAACTATTGCCAGTTCGACAGGAAATTTATTTGGCGGAAAAGAACCGGATAAAATTAAAGATCAAGAATTAACAACGCCGGAAAATCAAGCTCATATTTTTGATTTTATATTTCCAATAATATCTTTGATTTCATCAATAGTTATATTCATGCTTTACACCGGAAAGTTTTTTCTTTTTGGCGGATCCAATAATTTTATAGCAGCTATAAAAGATAGTCACCCGGTATTGGCATTAATGCTTGGATCTTTATTTACATTATTATTAACACTAATTCTTTTAAAGATTAGAAAAACAATTAAATTGAAAAATTTAGGTCTAATAACATATGAAGGCGCAATGCTTTTGGCCCCTGCAATTATAACGCTAATTCTTGCATGGTCTTTTTCAGAAATTTTAAATAGTCAATTATTAACCGGAAAATATTTGGCTTCTGTTTTATTAAAATATGTAAATTTAAAATTTTTACCTTTAATGATGCTATTAATTACAACAATAATATCGATAGGAATTGGTTCAGCTTGGGGTGCAATGGCAATCATGATTCCAATAGCAGTAAATATGCTTGCTTCATTTACAAGTATTAAAAGCCCTATACCGGTTCAACAATTACCTATGATTTATCCACTTTTGGGCGCTATTCTTTCCGGAGCCGTATCTGGAAATCATTTGTCACCAACATCAGATACTATAATAATTTCATCAAGAAGTTGTGGAATAAAATTAATTGATTTGGTTAAAGCTCAAGCCGCTTATAGTTTTCCTGTTTTATTTTCAAGTGCAATTGCATTTTTATTGTCAGGATTAATTATAGAAATAGCACCGCTACCGTTTGTGTTTGCAATATCACTATTTTTCGGATTATTTACAAATTTTATAATTTTAAAAATTAGAAACAAAAACTAAAAAATATTTTGAACCCTTTTTAAAAAGAGTTTCAATCTTTTATAGTCATTTCCACTTAATAAAGAAAAATCATAACAAAAATTTTCTATATATTTTTGTGAAATTAATTTTTTATTATTTAAATTACTAAGAATAACTAAAAGTAACTCATCAATATTATCTATATTATTAGAAAATAAAACATATAAAAAATTTGTTTGTGAATAAACAACTCGCTCAACTTCAGGCTCACATTTTTTTACAAACGTATGTATTTTTACTGCAGAATCAGGTATTTGATAATATATTTTTGAATTGTTTTCAGAATATCCAATAATAGATACATTAAAAATTGTTTTTAAAAATTCAAAAATTTGCGGCTGATCTCGCTTTAATTCTTCTTCTGTTTTTTTATAAATAAACGGATAATGTGTGGAGTCTATGGATTTAGTAGCAACAGAAGTTACTATGCCATAAATTTTTTTATTATTTGTTTCAACTTCAACCAAAGATCCAAAGATAGGTGGTTTTTCAATATCCCAAGCTTGTGCTAAATAATTACCAAGATTTGATTCAATAATTTCAGCAAAAGACTGTTCCAAACTCTCTCCAATTAATTTTAAAAAATAGTATTCTGTTTTTCTCCATTCTTATTAACAATATTATTCAAAAAAGTTTTTCTGTGAATTATAGTTACGCCGGAATTTTGTATCGCCGATACATGATCTTGCGTTCCATAACCTTTGTGCGAATCAAATTTATATGCCGGAAAAATTTTATCTATCTTGTCCATTAAATTATCTCTGAAAACTTTAGCCACTATTGAAGCTGCAGCAATCGACGGTGAGATAGATTCACCTTTGGGAAAATAAAATAATTTTAAATCTTGTTGTAAAAAACTTATATCTATTGGCATAGCATCCGTAAGTACAAATTCTATATTTTTTATATTAAGCGGAATAGTATAAAACAACTGAATCAAAGCTTTTTCCATAGTTATTTTAGTAGTTTGATAAATATTTAGACTATCAATTTTTTTATGATCAGAAATTGCAACAGAATAAAAACAATTTTTTTCAATCCAAGTAAATGCAGTTTCTCTTTCTTGCTGCGTCAAAATTTTTGAATCTTTTAATAACTCATAACTACTACTCAATGGCAATATACAGGCCGCAGTAACAACAGGCCCGGCAAGACACCCTCTTCCGACTTCATCTATTCCACAAACATATTTTTTATTTTCCCAAGCTTGATTTTCGTAAAAGTTTTTTGTTAGCTTCATTTAATTCAACTAGGACGGTTTAAAAAATAAAAAAATTATTTAATTATTCTATTTGACACAATTTATTTAAATTATAATAATATCATAAATTATATTTTTTAAAAATTAAGGAGTACTTTAATGGCATCAACTCAACTAAGAGTGAAAGAGCTTCTGCGCGAAAGAGGTTGGACTACTAAAGTTTTAGCTGAAAAGACAGGTATGTCTGAAAGTTATTTGACTCATATAAAAAACGGAACAAGACGTTGGAATGAAGATTCTTTAAAAAAATTAGCTGTAGCTTTTGATCTTTCACCCATAGATCTTTTTTTATACAAAAAATCCAGAACTGATGATGTCGACAAAAATGTAAAACTACCTGAAACTACAGGTGTTGATTTGCAATTAAAAGTAGTTCCTGTTGTTGGTCAAATTCCTGCAAATCCATCAGCCTATAACAATCAAATGGTCCAAGTTACATCCGGATTTAAAGATGTTTTCGTTCCTGTATTTAACATTGCTGATGATTCCATGTTTTGCCTTTTTGTAAAAAGCAATAACATGGCACCCAATTTTGTAAAAGGCGATTATTTAATAATTTCTCCTGAAAGCTGGACTAGATCGGGCGATATAGCTGCCGTTGAATATACCGCGGGCAATAATTCATCACCAACAATTGGCATAATGCAAATAACTTATATGGACGATTTTATAGTTTTAGAATCCGTAAACCATAAAACTGCACCGGTTGCTCTTGTTAATGGAAAAGATAATTTTAGAGTTATCGGTAAAGTAATACATAGATACCAAAAATTAGGTTAATAGAAACAAAAAAAAGCCCGGTAAAAATTACCGGGCTTTTTTAATATAAAACTCTTTTTATCTATTTATTGTGCAATAAGCTAGAAGAGCCATAGATCTTGCTATTTTAATCTGATTGGAAAGTTCTCTTTGATGATGAAAACAATTTCCGGAAACTCTTGAAGGAAGAATTTTACCACGTTCAGTTAAAAAACCTCTAAGCATATTTACGTTTTTATAATCCAAAAATTGTTCTTGCTCTTTATCCGAACAGAATCTGCAATGTTTTTGGCCTAAAAAACCTTGTTTTCTAATTTTCTTTTTCAAAAGTCTTGAACTTACTTTTAATTTAAATTTTGACATATTTACCTTTTAAAAATTAATTATTTTTCAAAAAATTAAACTTAATCTTGCTCATCTGAATCTAAAAACTTATCCATTTTATTTTCTCTTATAAAAGAGTCCAAATTACCGGATCTTGAAGTTACCGATTCAGGTTTTCTGTACTCCAATGTTTTCTTTGGATCAAGTTTTACAGTCACATTACGCAAAACTATTTCATTACATTTAATTTTAAAAAATGAATCCAATTCTTTAAAAAAGCCTGTCAATGATTCAAGCGGAAGCTCATATCTTACAAGAACATAAGTTCCGTAATCATTTTTTTTGACGGTATAAGCAAGACGTTGCTTATCCCAATTATCAAATGCAAACATCTTTCCACCAAAATTAGCTGCCAGCTTATCAAAAAAGCTTTCAAGCATATTAATTTCGTCTTTTGTTATGTGGCTATTTGTTAGCATCAACGTTTCATAACGTAGCATATATAGATTCTCCTAAAAAATCTTGAAAGGAGATAGTCAAACTATTTGACTAATGGAATCCTTTAAAAACACTAAAACATGTGAATAATATTAACAAAAATGAAAGTTTATGCAACCTGATTTGAATAAAAAAAGGCCCAATTTATGAGCCTTTTTTTATTTTTTATAAAAATTTAATTTTAAGACATCTTTTGATATCTATAAATAACTTTACCGATAATTCTAAAGTTATCCTTGCCACGAACAAGGGCTTTAGGAGCATTTTTATGATTTACAGATTCTAAAACTACAAAATCTTCCATGTAATTTACTTGCATGATTTCTCTAGTTTTAGTTTCTTGACCATACTCAACGGCTACTATATCACCCGATCTTGTCCATACGGCAGGAGATATAATTAATAAATCACCTTTTACAAATTTTGGCGACATACCGTTATCTTGAACTTCCAATGCAAAAACATTTTCGTCATCAGCACCAATAACCGGTACAAATTTATCCTGATTTCCAGAAGCAACCTGCATTAATCTATTATTATAGCTTGTAGGTTCAGATGGAATTTCATTAACAACCGGAGCTAAACGTAATTTAACATCAACCGTTTTTTCCAAATCCGCTAAACCTTCAATATTTGGCATAGCAACATTTGTCTGAATCTCTCCGGATTCTTTTCTTAATAAAAGTAAATCTGAAGGATGCAATTCAAAAGCTAACGCAAGCTTTTTTAAAGCATCTTCGTTCCAACGTCTTGTTCCATTTTTTATATGAGTCAAATAACTTTCAGACATACCTGTCTTTTCAGCGAGTACTTTTGTGGTCCAACGCTTTTCACGTAAAAGTTCTTGAACCCTTAATTTTGTAGAAACCATGATAACCTCCAAAGATTTATATCTACTATTTTAGTCTTTTTCAATAGTAATTCTTTTGTTTCTGTTAGGCAACCGCACCCCCAAATATGTATAAAAAACTTAACAATGTGAAAAAAAACGCTGTTTTTCTTTATTTTTGTAATAAAAAATAGTAAATACGTGTAAAAAATGACAGCAACTGTCATTTTTTACACGAAACTAACAATTTATTGTATAAAACAGCACAAATAGCTTTTTTATAAAAAGCTTTATATTAAAAATAATATTATATAGGCTCACATCATAAATAATGCTTTTTATGACAAAAAACGTAACGGATAAGAAAGTGTGTTTCTTATCATCAAAAAAAATAGAGTTATAATTATACACTACGTTTTTTGTTTGTTTGTTTAATCTTTTTACGTAAGGGGAGTATTAATGAGACGACAAAATCTCAAGTTGCTCTTTATCGGTCTTTTGATAGCTCAAGGCCTGAGAGCAACAGATAACGCACACTTTTATAAGAGTGCAAACCTACACAGAAATCCTACTGCTTGTTGGTTCGATGATAAACAATATTATGGAATTTCGGACTGGCTATGGAAAGTAGACGATAATTTGATGTATGGCGATGCACATTCCGGTTGGGACAAAAACGGTAACACAACAAATATTTTAAATGACACCGGTGCTTACAATATGTTATGGTTGTTTGAAAACGTTCAAAAAGTTGACGCCGACATTCAAAATTATGCAAATTTTATGTCAAGCATAACAAGCGATGTTGCGTATGATCCAAACCAAACTTATGGAACGCTCAAATTTGACGGCAAATTTGAGATGTGGGAATCAAACTATCAAGTTCGCAAAAATCTTAAAAAAGGATTTTTTCTTGAAGCCCGAGTTCCTGTAAGAGAAGTAAAAATCAAAAATATATCATACACGGATCTATCTCAAGATTATGGACCTTTTTCAAAAGAAAATGCTACTTGGGTTCAATTTAAAAATCAGTTGAACTCGGTTTTAAACAAGTATGGCTACAAAGATTATAGTACGCCATACGGCAAAACAGGTTTAGGTGATATTAGTTTGTTACTTGGTTGGGAAGATATTTTTGAAAAACGCAATGACGAAGGTGAAGATGTATTTACATTGGATCTTTCAGCTCGTTTGGGATTTTTATGTCCAACCGGCGAACGTGTAAAAACCGATTATATTTTTTCAATACCTACAGGATATAATCATCACTGGGGTTTAACCGGATCTTTAGAACTTGATTTTGGAGTTCTAAGATGGTTAAGCATAGATTTATTCGGTGGATTTACATGGTTCTTTGACGAAAATAGACGTGAAATGAGAATGCAAACATTTAGTGAACAAAATGGTCACATAATGCTTGCAAAAGGTTTGGCTAAAGAAGAAAAAGGTACACTTTGGTACTTAGGTGCAGACATAAAGTTTGACCACTTCTGGAAAGGCCTTTCAGGTATATTTGGATATTCTTACAATAGACAAGAAGAAGATTCCATAACACCTGATGACACAACTCTTTTTGATAAAACTGCTGTAAATAAAAATAGCATGTTACACGGTTGGTATACGCATGTATTGCATTTCATGCTTGATTACGATTTTTCAATTCATATGAAAGAAACAACCAAATGGGCTCCAAGAGTCAATGTATTTTATGAATTACCTATAGACGGTAAAAATTCATATAAAACGGATCCGTTTGGTGTAGGAATTGGTGTTGATCTATTGTGGTAAAAGCCATAATAAATTTTTAAATTATAGGAGAATTAAATGAGACGAATAAGGATAATGCTGCTGGCACTATTATGTGTCGGCTTATCTTCCCCCTTGTTTGCTGTTGAGACTGTAGAAAAAACTACTGGAAATAATTTTACAGCGAATATTGTTGCAAAGGCATTTGACAGATACACCGGAGATTTTTATATAGGCCTTGGCGCAGCCGAAGCTGCTTATACAATTTCTAAAGCAGGAAGATCTGCTCTTACATTTACAGGTATAGCAGATGGCGCTGATGTACCGGTTGCAAGAGCAAATGGTTATTTTGGGTTAGCAAGTACAAATGGAACAAATGCAAATTATGTAGGATTTAATACTTTAGCAACAACAGGAAATACTGGGCTATCTGCAATCGCGACAACAGGTGGAGCAAAGTTTGATGCAGCTCTTGGAACAGCTGCAGCCCAAATTAATTTGACGGATGGAACAGCTGCGACAACAATAAGTAAAATTACCGGAGGATATTATGATGGATCTGCTGGCGATTTAGGCGGTTCTGCTGGTGCTTACTTTTTTGTTAGGGCAAGAAAAGCCGCATTTGATGGCATAGATTTTACAGCTACAAGCGGCATTAAAGCATTTCGTGTAAATACCGCAACGCCTGCATTTGTGGGTGTTGGAGTCACTACTGCAAATGAACATGCTGTAAAATATGATGCTGCAATTGGCGCTGCTGGAGACGGATCACCCGCAAGACATACCAGTGTAATTGCCCTTGCAAACGATACTGATTCGCATATAAACGATATGTATTGGGATCAAAAATTAAATACTTTGTTTTTATGTTCAACAATTAAAGGTGGCGATGGTGCATCAAAATTAATGGCCATATCAAAGGTTAAATTCAAAAATTTAGCAGAAGAAAAACTTGTTATTTCTGATATCGTAGGATCTGGAATAAACCCACTTGCAGATGACACTTCAACAATTTTTATAAAAAATACAACAGCAACAGATACAATATCAATTCTAAAAATCAGAACGATGCAAACAAGTACCGGCAAATGGTACTTAATAGTCAACGGAGATATAGGAGCTGAAAACACTGTTGGCAATAAATTTTATGCATTACGCTATGATAAAGATGCATCATTAGGAGCTGATCCGTTAGACACAGCTCCATACTTAGGAAAAATAGTACAAAATAATACAGCCGGATCTGCACTTGCTGCAGATTTCACACTTGACGCTGCTAATAATGCTTTAGATGGTGGCAATACAGGTTCGCTACAGGTTGGTGGACAAGTTGCTCCATGGCAACCAGCATATACAGCTTCAGATATGGAAGTTGTAGGTGATACGGTTTATGTATCTATGTCCGGATCTGTAAGAGATGCAAATAATGATCCTGGAGTCTGGGCTTCAACAGCCATGTTTGATAAAGATGGTGTAATTATCGGTTGGACCGCCTGGGAAAGAGTAATGCCTTCTCAAGGTGCAACTTTTTATGACAGAACAAACTTTTTTGCAATTGATGCAGTAAACAACAAGATTTGGGCCGCACCTTATTCTGCCGAAGATGAGTATAAAAAAGTTGTTCGTATGGGTTGGGTAGATGGAGTAGCTACAGCATTCACGGCAAATTCATTACCAGCATCTTTATATAATAAATTTAGTGCATTAACATATAAAAATTGTGTATGCACTTTAGACCTACCGGCACTAACTCCAGGTTTAGCTAAGGCAACACATGATGCAGCACAATTAGCATCTATTGCATTATTCGGCGGATATGAAAAAGTTTGCTTCGCTAGAACTTCTACATGGGGTAAAACAAGCGCAACAGAACATGCTCAAGTTCCTACAGCAATAGCAGGCTTTGCAGCCGGAGCTAACTTTATAGAAACATCTCTACCTTCCGGTGCAGCAACAGTAAGATGCCTAGGCTATTCACGTCGTGTTGACAATAGCGCCTCATCATACTTTTTTGCCGGAACAGACAAAGGTCTTTGGGCATATTGCCATCCTACAACATTTGCAGGTTTCAACGGTAGTACAGGTTTAACAACATTAGCAGCAGCTCCATTTACAGATGGTGCTAATTCATTTGCATGGAAACAACTCTTTGCATCCGATATAAAAGGTGCAGTAACTGCCATAGATGCTGATGGAACATATGTTTATGTTGTAGAACAAGACTTAACAACAGTTGGTGGATTTACATCAAAACTATGGAGATTGCCACTTGGAGCAGTTGCAACATCAATGACCCCAGTATTAATTGCTCAATCCGGTTCAGATGAAATTCCAGCCAACACAATTTTTACAGGCTTTAAATTTATCACGGATGCTCAAGGTGTAAGAGCAACAGGAGCTCATCGCGGTATCATATCAACCAATCTAGGTTTGATACAATCCAGCGAAGCTCTAAAAAACTTAACAACAGCAGGTAACAATGCACCGAACACATGGATTGCCGTAAGCTCAAGTAGAGCATACAGATCTTTATACTCGCCAAAACGAGTACCGGCAACGCCTGCAACCAATGATGGTGCATGCCACAAAGTATTTGCCAATGCGTTTATCGATGCAGAAAACAATTGGTACCAAAATAGTTCATATCACCAATTCGGATCAAACGTAACAATGAACGACACCGGTGAAAATACCAGAAATGCCAGTGGCTACATAAATTATACAAACAGAGATATGGCAAACGGAACCAGAAAAAATTATGTAGACAGATCCATGAATTTCTGGACAGACGGCGGACGTCGCTTCTACACAAGATTTAATGCATCTGAATGGGTAGCAGATAAAACAAAACCAAATATGCTTGAATCTTTACCATTTGATGCTCAACAATGGAATATGAGCACACCATATAAAACATCCGATGTTGAAACAGAAAATATACACTGGATAGAAAATATTTCAGGTCTTGGAATAATTCTTGCCGGTACAGGCAATGGTGTAATTGCATTAGAGTAATTCTTTACGTAGGGGACGGCTATCGCCGTCTCCACAATATTATTAACTTAAGAAATTACGAAGAATCGTGTCATCCCGGCCACCGAGCCGGGATCTCTTATTTATGCATTCTTTTTTGTAAATAATTTAATTCAAAGTCTTTACGTAGGGGACTTTGTTTGAAAGTCCCCTACAACCCCTGCAAATCTAGGGGAACCCTAGAAACCCCTAACGACTAAACTCACATCGCCCACCTTCAGTGGGACAATTGTTCGGTTAGTCTAATAAAGATTTCAAATTTTAATCATGTAATTTTAACGCGAACTCGAAGTTGGAATCTGTAAAAATTTTAACCCAATAACTCTTTTACAAAATCTTTTGAATCAAAAGTTTTTATATCGGCTAAATCTTCGCCAAAAGTAATATAAACAATTGGCAAATCAAGTTGAGATACAATGGAAAAAACAATTCCTCCTTTTCCGGTGCCGTCAAATTTGGTCAAAACTATCCCGTCAAGTTTTGTAACTTCTTTAAACACTTTTACTTGTTCAAATGAATTTTGCCCAAGCATTGCATCAACAGTTATAAAACTTGATATTGTTTTTTGGTGATTTTCACCTAATGCTTTTGAAATAACTCTATAAATTTTTTCCAGCTCTTTTAAAAGATTAACTTTAGTTTGCAATCTACCTGCAGTATCTATAATTATATGATCATAATTGTCTTTTTTAAATTTTATAAGAGCATCAAATATTACAGCTGACGGATCTGAAGAATTTGTCGGCACAAAGATTTGAACACCAATTTTTTTTGCCCAATTTTCAAGTTGCTCAACCGCCGCAGCTCTAAAAGTATCAGCTGCGACAAGTAAAACTTTTTTACCATCATTTTTTAACTTATTTGCAATCTTTGCTGCAAAAGTTGTCTTGCCTGTGCCGTTAATACCTACCAACAATAAAATTTCAGGGCTTGCATTAATTACACTTCTTTCTTGCAATAAATCAATTAAAATAGTTTCAAGCTCAGATTTTACTAAATTCATATCACTAATATTTTTACTTTTTATATTTTCTTTTAGCTTATTAATAATAAAAGCTGTGGTCTTAACTCCCGTATCTGCAGATATTAGCAAAACCTTAAGTTCTTCTAAAAATTTTTCATCAGGATTATTATTTGAAAAAATAGAGGTTATTTTTGACGTAAATTCACTATAAACTTTTTTAATCTTGTCTTTTATAAATTTAAACATTATATTTCCCAAATAACTGTATAAATTAACTGTAAAACTAAACTTAATACATAATATATTACATATCAAATTATACAAATTACAAAGGGTAAAGCATGAAACTAATAGTAACTTTTTTAATCGTGGTAGCAACTATGAGTTCAAATATTAATGCAGAAAAAAAATCAACACTTGCTCTGCCAAAAAGACCTAGCAGTTTACCTATAGAAACATATGGAAATAAATTTAATCCGGAAAAAAATGATTTAAACAAATTTTTAAAAGAGCGATATAAAAAATTAGAAAAATTAGAAAAAGCACTTGAAAAAAAAGATTAAATTAAAAACAAAGGGGAATATGTGAAAGTAAATAATTTTATACGATCTATAGTAATAATAGTAATGTTAAACCCAATTACCGGCTGTTTTGCGGGTGTAAATATGCCCGGAATTACAAGAATAAAAAATAAAATAGAACAAAATGTTAGTAATATAACCAAACTTACAAAAGAAAATTTCAAAAAATTTGTTACAAAAGCAGATGGTTATAAATATACAAAAGAAAATATTCTAGACAATTTATTAACTCCAAAAAAAATATTTATCGACGAAATGAATAGTAAAATAAAAACGCTTGTTTGGGCCACAGATCAATTTGTAGTTAACAAAATTAATAATAAAGAAATAAAAATTATAGAATATCTAAATCAAAAAGCTTGCTCCATGCACACAAGTAGTCTTTTATCGCCAATACTACTTATAAGTAATGATCTTAGTGAAGAACTAAAAGTAATAGATCAGTATATTATAGAAATTCAAGCATTTATGGAAGAAGAAAAAAAGGTAACTTTTAAAGTTCAATTTGATGCTTCAAATCAAGATTTAAATAGTTATTTTAATAAAATGCTCGAACTTAAAAATAATATTTTTGTAATTGCTAATTATCTAAATAGTTTACTTACAATTAAAAGTTAAAAGCAATCACTGTGAATTATAATTTAATAGATTTCTTAAATAATTTAAAAAACAATCTTACTCCGGCCTGCAGCTCATCACAAGAAGCTGAGCAACAAGCTTATTGGATACTTGAAGAAATAACACAAAAAAATAAACTAAAATTATTATTGGAAGATACGATCAATTTAAACAAAGAACAAATAGAAACAATTGATAATTGGGTTGAGCAAAGAGTAAAAAACAGAAAACCATTACAATATATATTTGGCTATGTAAACTTTTTGAATCTCAAAATATTGGTTGAACCACCAATTTTAATTCCACGACCTGAGACTGAAGAATGGTTAGATTTTGTATTGAAAAATTTACAAAAAATAAAACATGAAAAAATAAAAATTTTAGATATTGGAACAGGAAGCGGTTGCATTGCGCTTTCATTGGCCAAAAACTTACCAAACGCAGAAATTACAGGAATTGATATAAATCAGGCAGCAATAAATTTGGCAAATAAAAACAAAAAATTAAATAATATTAAAAATACAAATTTTATAGTTTCTGATTTTTATAAAAATTTAGAAAATCAAAAATTTGATATAATAGTCAGCAATCCACCATATATTTGTGAAAATGAATGGGAGCATCTAGATAAAACCGTAAAAGATTGGGAAGATAAAAAAGCGCTTGTAGCAAACAACGATTGCTTACATGCATATAAAATTATAATAAATCATGCAAAAAATCACTTATTACAATCTGAAATGTTTAAAAAAAATTATATAAATAATATCTATTTAGAAATAGGAAAGGGGCAAGAATTAGACATAAAAATACTACTGGAAACAAATGGCTTTAAAAATATAACTTTTTATAAAGATTTGCAAGGAATAATTCGACTAATTCACGCAATTTTACATTAAAATTCGCAAAAATGGCTTTAAATCACATATTTTAACACTTAAAGCTTCACTTAATTGACATGGAAGCTAAAATTTAATAGATTATTTGTATCAGAAAGCTAAAAATTAGACAGTAAGAGGATTAATTTATGAAACATAGTTTTTTAAAAACAACCTATGCGCTAATCGTAGCCGCGATAATTTATCAATCTCCCGTGACAAGTGCAGCTTTTCAAAATTCTCGTTTTAATATCACAGATAACGCAATATCAACAGTTAACAATAAGATAAAAAACCATGATGACTTGTACAAAGCTTCAATTACATATGGTATTGGAAATAACGAAATTTCTATAAAAACAAGAATTTATCATGCCGGTTATAGAAAAAAACCTGAATTTTTTGAAGAAAAATTACATACAAATACATCTTTAATAAATGCAAAAGAAGTTGTATTTGTTTATAATCCTAAAAAAGATAAATCTCATATAAATCAAACTATTAAAGGTTCTAAAAAGAACGTTAAAATAGCTTTAAGTGATACTTACAAAAAAATATTTAGTATCTAAATACGTTTAATATCTGTATAATTTTATTCATATAAGTTTTCTATATAAAAAAAGGGCTTTACTTTGGAAACAGAAAATAAAAAAAGATCAAAAAGCTTTATCACGATAATTAAAAATATTTTTATAATTATTATTTTATTACAATTTGTTCCCAGTGCAATTTCAAATATCAAAAAATATTATAATAAAGCAATTACACCAACAACTTATGTTGGTAAACTTAACATAAAAGGCGTTATCAGCGATTCGACTTTTTATGTAAAAAAAATCAAAAGTTTCTTAAAGGATCCTGAAATTAAAGCTTTACTTGTAAAAATAGAATGTCCGGGAGGAACTCCGGGCTCAAGCCAAGCAATATATGAAGAATTAAAAAAATTTAAAAAAGAAAAGCCGGTTGTAGTTTTAGTTGAAAATCTTTGCGCATCAGGTGCATATTATGTTGCAAGTGCCGCCGATCAAATTATATCACCAGCAAGTGCCCTGATTGGTAGTATTGGCGTATACCTTCAAGTTCCTAATGTAAAAGAACTTTTGGATAAATGGAATATTAAATTCAAATTTATTCAGTCAGGTAAATTTAAAACAACAGGAAATCCATTAAAAGATTTGACTTCTGAAGAAGAAAGTTATTTACAAGAATTAGCCGATCAAAATTACACACAATTTGTTGCTGATGTTGCAAATTCAAGAAATTTAGATCCTAAAAATAGTAATATCTGGGCTAATGGACAGATATTTATAGCAACAAAAGCCAAAGAGCTAAAATTAGTAGATAAAATAGGAACGTTGACTGATGCTGAAGATGCTATTAAAGAATTAGCCAAGATAGATACTGAAATTAAATTTATAACGCCAAAACGTCAAACAAGTTTAATCAGAATGTTTACAGCAGATGATGAAAATGGTGATGATGATTCTGATTTTGCATCAAAATCCGCAAATTTTCTACATGCAGTTTATTCAAATTTGATGAATAAACAAAATAACTTAATATCGTAATATTAAATATCGCCCAGCGCATACGCACTGGGCTACAGCAAAAACGCCTGCTTATGCAGGCTCAATAAATTAAAATTTAATATTAATTTTATGCGAACTCAATAATTAATTTTTAGCAAAAAGTAGCTGAAATGTTCAAAAAAATATCTAAAGTGCGCCGCAGGCTTTTGCCTGCCCGTCGAAGCTTTATGCGTAGTCGGGTCATCCTGAACTTGATTCAGGATCCAGTCTTTATATAAAAAATTATTTACTAAAAAAATATTGAGCCTGCGTAAGCGGGCTATTTTATTGTAGCCCAGTGCGTATGCGCTGGGCAATATAAACAAAATAGATCTTTTTTAAAATTCTTGCTCTCTATTTTCTGTAATCATTAAAGCAGGTTTTTCTCCGTCAATATTCAAATTTTTAATCTTTTGATAAAGCGTACTTCTACTAATTCCTAAAACCTGCGCTGCTCTAAAATAATTGTAATTCACCTCTTCTAAAACAACTTGAATTACATATTTTTCTACTTCTTCAACTATTAATGGATAAATATTACCTTTTTCATATTTAGAAATACCAAAAACCATCTTTTTTACATCGCGTTTTAGTAAATCGTACAACGATACAGACATAAATCCCCTCTTTTTATATGTTGATTAACAACTAAAATGATTTAGATAAAAAAGATCCATAAAACAAAAAGTAGATCCTGTTTTTACCCTGAAGTCATTAGTGTAAAGGAAATCATGATAGTTTGACAATACATTTGGTAAATTTTTTTTCCATTCACCTTTTAAAAATGAATATGGCAAACCGAAGCTTAAAGATCGTGCAGTAGCATAATCATTTTTATTTAAAAAATTAATAACAAAATATGCTCTGTAGACTTTATCCGCCCAAAAAGATATCCAAAACATTTCAGGATACTCATTATATACTTGTGTCCATATTTTAAAAAATTCATTTTGTTTTTTTTCAAAAAAATACGTTGCCAATAAATTCAACGATGGCAAGCCATTATTCAATACGGAAAAAATATATTCTATTACATCTGCTTCTTTATCTACTCTTATTAAATCAATATAATTTATTAACATTATAATCTGATCAAGAGTAAAATTTTTATTTAATTCTGAATATATTTTTTTTATTATTGATAACTTTTGTGATGATATTTTTATTTCTAAAATTTCTGTAATTTTTACAAAATCTTCAAATTTTATTTCTTCATCTATTTCCACGAAAATAAATTTATTATTATCTGTAGATTTAGGAACTTTTTCTTTATTCAAATAAAAAGATATATAGTGCGGTGATTTATAATTTAACAAATATTCAATATCTTTAAATGAACTGGCATCAGAAAGCCAATAAAAATATTTTTCTCCCAAAAAAGTTTGGGTTAAACTAGTGTGAATCTCATTTTTATCAGCAGATTCAATTATCAAATTTTTATATTTTGCCGGTAAATATTTTTTATTTTCAAAAAAATAAAATAATCTTTGAAAAAATAAAAATTGATAATCAGACCCTAAAAAACATATATTTTTTTCTTGCAAAATATTTGCAGTTTTGACTTGATTTAAAAAATCTAAAATTTTCATATTTTATGTCCTAATAATAAGACATCTTGACATAACAATAGTTATTTTTCAAATAAATATTTTCTAAAATAGCGCTCTATTTTTATTGATAAATAAGATATAAGCTGTCTATATTCATAATCAAAATAACTTGAACTATTTAAAGGATCATCAGGAATTGAAACCAAACGTGAAAGTTCAAATTTCTTTTTTTTAATCAATATATTTTGTAAGTTAAACAGCTCACAAATAACTACCAAATTTACTCTAACATTATAAACCAATAAATCTTTTGAAATAAAATTTTCAATTGGTGATAAAGTTTTAATTTTTATATTCAAATTAAATGCATACTCTTTATCTGTTGCGATTCTATATCCCAATCTAAGATATTGTTTAAATACACTTTCATATAATATTGGAGAAATATTTTCAAATGCAAGACTATTTTGAACCATTGAAATAAAAATAGGGTTTTTAATTTTCTTAATTACAATATTTTTTGAAAAATTTTTATAAGTACAAGAAGGTAATAATCCAATCAAAAATATAAAAAAGAGAAATCGCTTAAACATGTTAAATATTATTTAATCTATTAGCAATACTAAATAAAGGTATTTTATTTTCTTTCAAATTTTGATTTGAATTATTTTTTATCAATTCTTTAATTTGAATATCTTTATCGATTGAATCAAAAACCTGCTGAATTCCTGATAATGCAACTTTTTTCAACTCTTCAAACATTTCTAAAGATAGTGGCTCTTTTTCCGCAGTACCTTGAATTTCAATTAATTTTAGAGATCTCGTTACAATAAAATTAAAATCAGTACTTGCATTACTGTCTAATGCATAATCCAAATCCAAGTGAATTTTATCATTTACTACACCGACAGAAATAGCTGCAATATCTTCTTTTAAAAAATTTTTTGAAATTTTACCTGAATTTATCCAACGTGATTGTGCAATTTTTAATGCCAAACTTGCAGCTGTTATAGACGCAACCCTAGTTCCACCATCTGCAGATAAAACATCACAATCAATCCAAACGGTTTTATCCGGAAATGCATAAACATCAACAACCGATCTTAACGATCTTCCAATAAGCCTTGAAATTTCAACGCTACGCGAATTTTTATTTTGTTGAGAAGATTCTCTGACCACACGCTTTTGAGGCGCACAAGGAAGCATAGAATATTCAGCAGAAAGCCATCCCTGTTTTTGACCTTTTAAAAAAGTAGGAACACCGTCTTGCAATGTAACACTTACAAGAATTTTTGTGTTACCTTGCATCAATAAAACTGAGGCATCTGCATTGCCAAATACATCATACTGTAAAACAATCGGACGAACCATATCATTGGCTCGTCCGACGAAACTATTGTTTAAATTCATAAAAACTACTTATCTGATTTTTTAAATTCAGGAGCAAATAAAGAAATTCTACCGGAATCTCTATCATAGTTTAAAACTTTTACTCTTAAACTATCCCCAACTTTGTATTTTTCAAGAATATTTTTTTGCAAATTTTTATCTATGTTGGAAATATGTAATAATCCATCTTTTCCGGGAACAATTTCAACAAAAATTCCAAAATCGGTAAATCTTCGTATTATTCCATCATGAAAAGAACCAACTTCAAGATCTCCTGCCAAAATTTGAACCCAATCTTGAGCACGTTTTGCACCAGATCCGCTTCTTGAGTAAATCATAACTGTGCCATCATCCTGAATATCTATTTCAGACTCTGTTTGAGCAATTATGTCTTTAATAATTTTTCCGGCAGGCCCAATAATTGCACCAATTTTATCTACAGGAACTTTAAATGTAGTAACTCTAGGAGCTAACAATGAAAGTTCTTTTCTTGGGGCTTCCAACACAGCACTCATTTTATTCAAAATAAAAAGTCTTCCGTCCTTAGCTTGAGATAAAGCCGTAGTTAAAACTTCTTTTGTTAAACCGGATTTGGCCTTTATATCCATTTGTATTGCCATAATTCCGCTTTTAGTTCCGGTAACTTTAAAATCCATCAATCCAAAAGCATCTTCCATACCTAAAATATCACTTAAAACATGGAATTTACCTTTACTGTCTTTTATAAGACCCATTGCTATACCACTGACAGAATCTTTTACAGGAACACCGGCATCCAATAAACCCATATTTGTAGCACAAACTGTTGCCATAGATGATGAACCATTTGATTCCAAAACATCAGAAACAGCTCTGATTGTATATGGAAAAATATCAAGTTCAGGCAACACATTTGTAAAAGATTTTTCAGCTAAATATCCATGCCCAATTTCTCGTCGTCCTACGCCACGAATAGGTTTAACTTCACCCGTGGCATATGGAGGAAAATTATAATGAAGCATAAACTTCTTTTCTATAATTCCACCGGCCAAATGCTCTATTTTTTGAGCATCCTGAGCAGTGCCAAGAGTAATACTTGCCAAAGCTTGTGTCTGACCTCGTGTAAATAAAGCCGATCCATGAGCACATGGAAGATTTGATACTTCTACATCAATTGGTCTTATTTCCGTTAATTTTCGACCATCAACTCTATGCCCTTTTTCCGCAATCATATCAGGCAGATCTTCTTTTAATAAAGAATCGAATATATAAACAAGTACTGATTCTGAAATTTTTTCTTCTTTTAAGCTTTCACTAAAATTTTCTATCAAATCTTTTTGCAATTTTGCCATAACGGCATCACGTTCTTTTTTACCATCAACAAAAAGAACTTTTGAAAATCCGGGTTTGTAAAAATCGCCTACGGCTTTCTTCCAATATGCAAAATCTATAGATGGGACAATTTCGTTATCAACAATATCTAATTCTTTTTTAATATTATGCTGCCACTTAATTTGCTCTTTTATAAGTTCATGTGCATTAAACATTAAATCAATAAACTCAGATTCCGGTAAATTATTTGCATAACCTTCAACCATACAGATACCATCTTGCGTTCCGGCAATTACTATATGAGAATTCGAAGATAATAAATCTTTGTATGAACTATTAAATTTCCATTCACCATTTAATTTGCAAGCTTGAACAGCACCAATAGGACCCATAAATGGAATATTTGGCGCTAAAAACAAAGCTAATGAAGATCCAATTATGGACAATACGTCAGTTGGAAATTCTCCATCATACGAAAAAACTGTAGATAATAATTGTACTTCATTAAAATATGTTGTCGGAAACAATGGACGAATAGGTCTATCAATAAGACGAGATATTAAAACTTCATGATCGGATAACTTACCTTCTCTTTTTATAAAACCACCCGGAATTTTTCCGGAAGCTGCAGTTTTTTCTCTATACTCAACGGTTAATGGGAAAAAACCCATAAAATCTTTTACATTATTATCTGCTACTGCTGTAGACAGAACAACATTATTTCCAGCCTTTATCCAAACTGAGCCATCAGCTTGTTTGGCATATTTTCCAATCTCTACTTCTAATCCAGCAGACTCTAACTTAAAAATTTTTTGCATCTTTTTTTTACCTTTACAAAAATAGCTTATGCTTGAACTTCTTTTAATTTTGAAACAAGCTGATTATAAGCTACCTTGTCTGTTCTTTCCAAATATTTTAAAAATGTTTTTCTTTTTCCAACCAATTTCAATAAACCCAATTTAGAATGCATATCTTTTGGATTTTTTTTCAAATGCTGCGCAATTTGATCAATTCTTTCTGTAATAAGAGCTATTTGAACTTGAGATGATCCTGTATCATTTGATGATATCTTATATTTATTTATAACATCTTGTTTTAATTGTTTATTTAACATTGATTAAATACTCCGAATAGAAAAACGCCTACTAACTATAACTTTTTATGAAAATTTTATGGTAGGCGCGAACGGATTCGAACCGATGACCCTTGCTACGTCAAAGCAATGCTCTACCAACTGAGCTACGCGCCTACACAAACCTATTTATTCCAATGAAATACTTTCCAAACTTACTTCAAGCTCTTCTTCTTCTTGAGCTCTCTTTTCAAATTCAGAAACGTCTTCACCTATATATTTCTTCTTAAAGGATGAAACACCTGTTCCAGCTGGTATAAGTCTACCAATTAGAACATTTTCTTTCAAGCCATAAAGATTATCTACCTGTCCAACAACGGACGCCTCCGTTAACACTCGGGTTGTTTCCTGGAATGATGCAGCAGACAAGAAGCTTTCTGTACCCAAAGATGCTTTTGTTATACCCATCAAAATAGGTTTTGCAACAGCAATCTTTTTACCATCTTTTGCAATAAGATTATTAATTTCTTGCAATTGACGTTTGTCAACTCTTTCCCCAACGGCAAAGTTGGTATCTCCGGAATCAACAATAACAACTTTTCTAAGCATCTGTCTTGCTATAAGCTCAATATGTTTATCATGAATTTCAACACCTTGAAGCCTATATATCTCTTGAATTTCTTTAACTAAGTAGCTCTGCAATTCGTCAGGTCCCAATATTCTTAAAATATCATGAACATTAGGTATTCCGGATGTTAATGAATCACCCGCATGAATATGTTCACCATCTTCAACATTTAAATGTTTATTTCTAGGTACATTATATTCAAAAACTTCACCATCATCTGTTGTAACGGTTATTCTTCTCTGACCTCTATGTAAACCGCCAAATTTAACAATACCATCAACATCACTTAATACTGCGGTATCTTTTGCCACTCTTGCTTCAAATAATTCTGCTACTCTTGGCAAACCACCAGTTATATCTTTAGTTTTCTTTTCTTCTCTTGGCAATTTAGCAATGATGTCGCCTTCTACAACAACATGCCCCTCTTCTATCAATAAAGTGGCATTTGTTGGTAAGTAATAACGAGCAATTTCTTCTCGTGATGGATCAGTAATTACAATAGACGGTTGACGTTTTTCATCTCGTCTTTCAAGAATAACTCTACTTGACTGACCGGTAGCTTCATTGTATTGGACTTGATAAGTAACATTTTCAATAATATCTGAATACTCAATAGTTCCTGATTTATCAGTCATTATTACTTTTTCAAGATCCCATTCGGCTAATTTTTGATCTTTTTTGATGATTTCATTATCCGAAACAAATAAACGAGTTCCATATTCTATATTAAACTCTTCCAACTCTCTTCCATCATCAGAAAGAATCGCCAATCTACCTCTACGGTTCATCACAACAAATTCATTTTTTCTATTTTTTATAGTAAAAATTTCTTTAAATTTAATTTTACCTGCAAATTTTGATCTGTAATAATTTTGTTCAACAAGACCACTAGCTGTACCACCAATATGGAATGTTCTCATTGTAAGCTGTGTTCCAGGTTCACCAATAGATTGTGCTGCAATAATACCAACAGCAAGACCAACATCAACCAATTTCTGAGTTGATAAATCCATACCATAACATTTAGCACAAACTCCGCGTTTTGCCTGGCATGTCATTGTAGATCTAACTGCTATATTAGAAACAGCAGAATCGGCAATTCTTTCTACAGCATCACTATCAATCAACTCACCTTGGCTTACAACTAATTTACCGCTAACAGGATCCATTACATCTTCAGCAGCAATTCTTCCAAAAGCACGCTCTTCAAGAGGTTCTATTATTTCACCGGATTCTTTAATATCTGAAAGAACTACATAACCTAATGAATTACAATCGCTAATAGTTACAACAACATCTTGAGCAACATCGATTAAACGTCTAGTCAAATAACCAGAGTTTGCAGTTTTTAATGCTGTATCCGCAAGACCCTTTCGAGCACCGTGAGTAGAAATAAAATATTCAAACACATTTAAGCCTTCTTTAAAGTTGGCTATAACAGGAGTTTCCAATATTTCACCTGATGGTTTAGCCATCAAACCTCTCATTGCAGCAAGCTGTCTTATCTGTTGTCTTGAACCTCTAGCTCCGGAATCTAACATCATAAATATTGGATTGAACGGTGTACGTTCTCCGGATTGATTCAAATATGCTTGATTATCTGTTTTTTCTAAAGCATTCAACATTTCAACAGTAACCGCCTCAGTTGCTTTTGCCCAAATTTGTATAACTTTATTAGATCGTTCTTTATTTGTAATAGCACCATCTTTATAAAGTTGTTCTATTTTTTCAACTTCTTTTTTAGCTAAATCAACTATTTCTTTTTTAGCTTCAGGAATAACCATATTGTCTACATTTAATGATATTCCACCAAATGTAGCTTGCGAAAATCCTAATGCTTTTATTTTATCTAGAGTTACTGCAGTTTTTTCTTGCCCAAAAAATCTAAATAATCTTGAAACTAGTTTTGCTAAATCTTTTTTCTTTACAGCTTTATTGATCCATTCAAACTCAGCGCCCTCAGGTAATGCTGAATAAAGTAAAGTTCGGCCGACAGTTGTATCAATCAAATTACCTGAACTTAATCTTAATTTTATTGGAGCTTGAATATCAACTTTTTCATGCTGATGAGCAAATATAACTTCTTGTATACTTGAAAAAACAAGACCTTCACCTTTTACATTTTTTCTTGCTTTAGTCATATAATAAAGACCTAAAACCATATCCTGTGAAGGTGTAGCCAAGGGTCTTCCACTCGCAGGAGATAAAAGATTTTTAGAAGAAAGCATCAATGCATCAGCTTCTTTTCTTGATTTTTCACTTAACAATACGTGTACTGCCATTTGGTCACCATCAAAGTCTGCGTTAAATGCAGCGCAAACTAAAGGATGAATCTTAATAGCCTTACCCTCAACCAATATAGGATAAAAAGCTTGAATACCAAGTCTATGTAATGTTGGGGCTCGATTCAATAACACAGGTAAGCCTTTAACAACTGCTTCTAATGCTTCCCATGATTCATCCGTCATATTTTCAACCATACGTTTTGCAACTCTTAAGTTTGGAGCTAGCTCTCTTCTTTGCAATTCTACATAAACAAACGGTTTAAATAATTCCAACGCCATAAGTTTTGGCAATCCACATTGATGAATTTGTAATTCCGGTTCAACTACAATTACCGATCTACCGGAATAGTCAACACGTTTACCAAGTAAATTTTGTCTAAATCGCCCTTGCTTACCTCTAAGCATTTCACTTAAAGATTTCAATGGACGTTTATTAGAACCCCTAACCGGTTGACCTCTTCTACCATTATCGATAAGAGCATCAACAGATTCTTGCAACATTCTTTTTTCGTTTTTAATAATTACATCAGGAGCCTGAAGTTCTATTAAACGTTTTAATCTTATATTTCTGTTTAAAACTCTTCTATACAAATCATTTAAGTCAGAACTAGCAAAACGTCCACCTTCCAATGGAACTAATGGTCTCAAATCAGGTGGAATTACCGGTAAATCTTCAAGAATTATCCATTCAGGTCTTTGATTTGATGTTAGCATTCCTGATAAAATTTTATATCTTTTTGCTAATTTACTTTTTTGTGTTAATGAAACTGTGCTGGATAACTCTTCATCCATTCTTCTAACTTCAAATGAAAGATCCATCAAAGAAAGAATTTGTCTAATTGCCTCAGCACCCATTTCAGCTCTGAATGATAAATCCTGAACATTTGCTGAAACATAATCTTCATATTCTTGTGCAGATAATAATGTTTTTGATGCATATGGCGAAGAACCTTGATTTATAACCATATAGCTATCAAAGTATATTACACGTTCAAGATCTCGAACAGTCATATTAAGAATTAAACTTAAATAACTTGGTATACCCTTTAAAAACCAAATATGACATACGGGAGAAACCAAATGGATATGCCCCATTCGTTCTCTTCTAACTTTTGCTTGAATAACTTCAACACCGCACTTTTCACAAGTAATACCGCGATGTTTCATTCTTTTGTACTTACCGCAATTACATTCCCAATCTTTTACGGGACCAAATATGCGAGCACAAAACAAACCGTCACGTTCCGGTTTTAATGTTCTATAGTTAATAGTTTCTATTTTTTTTACTTCACCATAAGAAAGCGAGCGAATCTTTTCAGGAGAAGCTAAACCAACCTTAATTGCGTTAAACTGAGATGGATTAATATATTCTCTAAAGCGCTCAAGTATTCTATTATTCACTGACTTGCTCCTTGCTTGCTTTAAATAGATCTACTTGTAAACCTAAACTTTGCAATTCTTTTACTAACACATTAAATGACTCTGGAATACCCGGTACAGGTACATCATCACCTCGAACTATTGCCTCATAAGCCTTTATACGACCATTTACGTCGTCTGACTTAACCGTCAACATTTCTTGTAATGTATATGCAGCACCATAAGCATACAATGCCCAAACTTCCATCTCACCAAGTCTCTGTCCACCAAATTGAGCTTTACCACCCAAAGGCTGTTGCGTAATTAATGAGTAAGGACCAACAGATCTTGCGTGAAGTTTATCATCAGCCAAGTGATTTAATTTCATCATATAAATATAACCAACGGTTACAGGCTGATCGAAACGCAGTCCGGTTTTACCATCAAACAATGTATATGCTCCATTAGTCGACATTCCAAGATCTTTTAATAATGGAATAATCACATTTTGATAACTAGCTCCGTCAAATATCGGTGTCTTAAATGCTAAACCATTTTTAACCGTTTTTTCCGCAAGCTCTTTTACAGCATCTTGACCTTGATTCTTTTCAATAGAGTCAATTAATTCACCCGAATATAATTCGGTAAGCTGTTTTTTAAGTTCTTTATAACTAAGTTCATTAATATTTTTAGCCAAATTTGCAGATATTTTTTTACCTGCAAAACCAAGAATTGTCTCTAAAATCTGCCCAACGTTCATACGACCCGGAACACCAAGCGGATTTAAAACTATATCAACAGATGTTCCATCATCCATAAATGGCATATCTTCAATATTAACAATTTGTGATACCACACCTTTATTTCCATGTCGTCCGGCCATTTTATCACCAACCGATACATGTCTTTTTGCAGCTACATAAACTTTTACCATCTTTAATACTCCTGATGGTAAATCATCACCTTTTCTTAATCTTGTGAACATGTCTGCTTTTATAGACGTTAAAACTTGGATCTGATCGCTCAACATTATTGAAAAATCTTTAATCTTGGAATCAATATTTTTATTACCCGACTCCAAAGTTAATAACATATCAATATCCAAATTTTCTAATTTTGAAACAGAATATTTTGTATCCTGTATTTTTACATTAGAAATAGAATTTTCAGAAAGCAACGCATTAATTTTGTTTTTTACACCTTTTTGAAGTATCGAAATTCTTGAAGCATAATCATCTTCAATAATTTCTGTTTGCTTTTGCACAAAATCTTTATAACGTTTATCTTTTCTTATTCCACTTTTTGAAAATACTTTTACATCAAGAACTGTTGCTTCAACTCCTGGTGGAACTCTTAAAGACGTATCACGAACTTCTCTTGATTTTTCACCAAAAATTGCTCTTAATAATTTTTCTTCAGGAGAAACTTGTATATCACCTTTTAATGTAACTTTACCAACTAAAATATCCCCAGGTTTTACTCTTGTTCCAATTCGTACAATTCCATCTTCATCCAAGGCTGCCAGATCTTTTTCTCCAACATTTGGAATATCTCTAGTTATTTCTTCAGCACCCAATTTGGTATCTCTGGCTTCTACTATAAATTCTTCAACGTGTACAGATGTAAATACGTCATCACTTACCAAACGTTTGCTCAAAACTATAGCATCTTCAAAGTTATATCCGCGCCAAGGCATAAATGCAACCAAAACGTTGCTTCCCAAAGATAAATCACCATCCAATGTTGCAGCACCATTTGCAATTACATCGCCCTTTTGAATTTTATCTCCAACTTTAACAACAGGTGTATAATGAATCCATGTGCTATGAGAAGATCTGGCGAATTTTTTCAATTTATAAACATCAACAGGTCTTGAAAACCATCTTTTTTCACTCTTAGTTGTATCAAAAAGACCTATTTCTATTTTTTCACCAGAAACGTATTCGACTACACCTGAACGTTGAGCTAATAGGGCAATGCCTTGAGTAGTTCCAATTTCACGTTCCATACCAGTTCCTACAAGCGGATACTGACATTTAACAAGCGGAACAGCCTGGCGTTGCATATTAGATCCCATCAACGCTCTATTTGCGTCATCATGCTCTAAGAATGGAATTAATGCTGTTGCAACAGAAACCAACTGTTTTGGTGATGCATCCAAATAATCAACATTTTTTGATTCAGTTCTAAATATATTTTCATCATTACGAACAAGAAGCATATCTTCTTTAATTTTATTTTTACTATCAAGTTCAACTGATGCTTGGGCGATATTTTTTCCAGTTTCCAAGTATGCATCCAAATATTTTATATCTTCAGATACAACGCCATCATTAACTTCTCTATATGGAGTTTCTATAAATCCAAGATCGTTAACACGAGCATAAGTAGATAGAGATGAAATAAGACCTATATTTTGTCCTTCAGGAGTTTCTATCGGACAAATTCTTCCATAATGTGAAGGATGAACGTCACGAACTTCAAAACTGGCTCTTTCTCTTGTCAAACCACCGGGCCCAAGAGCGGATAATCTACGCTTATGTGCCATCTCTGCTACAGGATTAGTTTGATCCATAAATTGCGATAATTGTCCTGTGCCAAAAAATTCTCTAAATACAGCTGCAATTGGTTTAACATTTAATACATCATAAGGCATCATTGTTGCATAATTATCTTGTAATCTAAATCGCTCTTTTACTATTTTTTCAACTTTTGTTAAACCTGAATACAATTGAGATTGCAATAATTCACCGACTAATCTAACAGCTCTATTGCCAAGGTGATCAATATCATCCAATATACCTTGACCGCTCTCTTTTAATCCAATCAAATATTTTATTGTAGCAACGATATCATCTTGAGTTAAATACGTAATTTCAGTATCAACATTTAAACCAAGTTTTCTATTTGTTCTAATACGACCAACAACTGTTAAATCATAAAATCTTGAATTAAAAAATAAATTATGAAAATATTCTTCCATAATTTTTAGAGAAGGAACATCCCCCGGACGCAATTTTGTATAAATTTCTTTTAATGCATCTTCTTTAGAATTTACATTATCATGAGCAAACGTTACAGCTAATGTTGGTTGAACTAAAAGTCCTGAAGACTTTACAACTTTCAACTCGACAATACCAGAAAGATTTGCAACTTGATCAACTAATTCCTGAGTTAAAGCCATACCTTGCTGAGCTATAATTTCTCCGGAATTTTGATCTATCAAATCACCGGCCAAAATTTTATTAACTACGCTGCTTTTTCTGACTATTAACTCTTTTACGCCTTCTTTTTTTAACTTTTCTATTAAATTTTTATTAAATCTTTGTCCTACAACAAATTTTTCTTCTAATTTTTTAGATAATGCTCCAGAAGCAAGTCTTTGACCAATTAAATGGTCCCCTATTTTATTATAGAATTCTCCGGATTTTGCATAAATAGTTTCAAAATCATAAAACATTGAAAGAATAGAATCTTTTGCAATCCCCATAGCTTGCAAAAATGTTGTTGCCAAAATTTTCTTTTTTTTATCTATTCGAACATTTAATACATCATTGCTATCAAATTCAAAATCTATCCAAGAGCCTCTCGCCGGAATAATTCTTGCAATATGACAAGGTAAACCCTTAAAATCTTTTGTCTTTTTACTTAGGGTAAATATGGCACCAGGAGCTCTATGCAACTGACTTACAACAACCCTATCAACACCATTAATAATAAATGTTCCATTGTTACCTAATTTATATGAACCTTCATCATCTTCAAATAAATCAACCATTATAGGAAGATCCGCAAAAAAGACTTCCTGTTCTTTTATGTCTTTTACTGATTTTTTAGAAGTTTTAGGATCAATATCCCAAGAAACGAGTTGCATTTTTAATTTTAAAGGCATTGAATAAGTTTTGCCGCTATATCTAGCCTCATCGGCAGTAATTTCATTTTTTACAAATACTCGAGCAGAACATTTTTTGCATACGACATAACTTGCAGTATGTTTTCCGCATTCAGGACAAACATCTTCATTTAATCGCCCAGATCCATTTTTTTTACAAGAAGAACAACTCCACTTATACCTATTTTCTATACCTTTTACACTGCCGCAAGCACACTCCCAATCACCTAATTCATAACTTACGTATTCTAAAGATATTTTATCAGTATTTTCAATTGGAAATGTATCTCGCAAAACTTTTTCCAATCCAATATTCTTGCGTTCAGATGGCAAAAAATCCAACTGAGCAAAATCATTAAAAGATTTTGATTGTATTTCTATAAGATCAGGAAGTTGAACAACCTCTTTAATTTTCCCAAAAGATTTTCTAAAGACACCTTTACCTAAATGCACTTGAGCCATCCACAAACTCCTAAAGCGTAATTTTACCGCAACAAACCTTTTAAGTTTCCACCCACAAAATCGCAAAGCAAAAAGGCCGTTTTAAACGTTTCTACCCAAACACCAAATATATTTTAACATTTAAATAAAAACATTTAAAACGGTAATAAGTTAAAAAATAAAATAAAAACAACTGTTTTTGTTGTTTTTTATTTTATGATAGCTCTACTTTTGCGCCGGCAGCTTCTAAAGCTTCTTTGATTTTTTTAGCATCATCCTTAGATGCAGCTTCAGAAACAACCCCAGGAGCACCTTCAACTAAATCCTTGGCTTCTTTTAAATTCAAAGCAGTTACGGTTCTTAATGCTTTGATTACTTTAATTTTATCAGCGCCGGAATCTTTTAATGTAACCTTAAATTCGGTCTTTTCTTCTGTAGGAGCTGCTGCTGCTACAGGAGCTGCTGCTGCTGCAACAGGCATAGCTGCAGAAACGCCAAACTTTTCTTCTAACGCTTTAACAAGCTCTGCAACTTCCAATAAAGACATATTGCTTACTTGCTCAACTATCTGATTAATATTTGATGTAGCCATGAAGCCCTCACCTTTAAACTATAAAAAAACAATATTTAATTAATATTTACTATACAAAACAACCTTATACTTGTGCCTGATCCTTTTTGGCAACGACATTTAACAATCTTGCCAAGCTCGCTATTGGAGCCTGTAAAGTTCCTGCCAATATAGCCAAAAGAACCTCACGTGAAGGCAACGATGCCAAATATTTAATCTGTTCCTTTGACATAGATTTAGATTCAAAAAAACCTGAAACTATATCAAGCTGCTCATTACTAGTTGAAAAATCAACCAATACTTTTGCTACAGATGGAACATCTTTTTTAACAAAAACAAGACCTACCTGATTTTTGAATTCATCTTTAAATCCATCAATACCAGAAAGATCATGTGCCGCTAATTTCATTAAACGTGCTTTTGTAACCTTAAAAACACCATCAACATTGCGCAATTGAGCCTTTAAGCTCTGAATTTGCGCAACAGATAAACCTTTATATCCAACCAAAAATGATGCATTGGCAGTTTTTAATTGGTCGTTTATATTTTTTATAACTGATTCTTTTTGTTGACGATTCATTTTAATAAACCTCTTATGCTAAACCTAAACAACTTCATCAGGGTTTACAACAACACCAACACCCATTGTAGATGAAATAACAATTTTCTTTATAAACTTACCTTTTGAACTTGCCGGCTTTGCAGCTCTTATAGATTTTATCAAAGCTATAAGATTTTCTTCTAATTTATCTGCACCAAATGAAACTTTACCGAATGCAGCGTGAACCGCACCATTTTTATCATTTCTAAATGATACACGGCCTTTTTTCAAATCAGTAATTATAGCAGTTACATCATCAGTAACAGTTCCAACTTTTTTGTTAGGCAACAAACCTTTTGGTCCCAAAATTTTTGCTAATTTACCAATTTTTCCCATAAGATCTGTAGTTGCAACAGCAACATCAAATCCTATCCAGCCGCCTTCAATTTTTTCAATTAAATCTTCCAAACCGACAAAATCTGCGCCTGCTGCCTTTGCTTCCTGCTCTTTTTCTCCGGTTGCAAAAACTAAAACTCGCAAGCTCTTTCCGGTACCATGAGGTAAAAGCGCTGAGCCTCTAACTGTTTGCTCACCTTTAGATGCATCAATACCCAAAACAGTGCTCAGATTAACAGATTCATCAAATTTAGCAGATGCGTTTTTAACAACAAATTCAAGACCCTTTTTCAAGGTATCAATATTTGCCGCAACGAGTGCTTCTTGAGCTTTTTTAATTCTTTTGCCTGTTTTAATCATAAAAAATCCAATTTCAACTAATCAACATAAACATATAACAAATATAAGCAAAACTAATCCCTAATTTGTAATCCCATACTTCTGGCACTACCTGCAACAACTTTTTTTGCTGCTTCCATATTAAAAGCATTCAAATCAGGCATTTTAATTTTTGCTATTTCTTCTATATCTGCCCAAGAAATTGTTCCAGCAACGTCTTTACTTGGATTGCTAGACCCTTTTTGTATTTTTGCTTTTTTTCGCAAAAGCTCAGATACTGGGGCTGTCTTTAAAACAAAATCAAATGTTTTATCAACATAGATAGTAATCATGACAGGAACAGTTTCTCCTTTGCGATTAGCAGTAGCTGCATTGAATTTTTTACAAAAATCCATAATAGCAACACCATGCTGACCCAAACAAGATCCTACCGGAGGAGCTGGAGTTGCCGCCCCTGCAGGAATTTGAAGCTTCACATTTGCTTTAACTTTTTTTGCCATATTTAAAACCTAAATTTAAATTACCTTTTTACTTGATCAAAACCTAACTCAACAGGAGTTAGTCTTCCAAAAATACTTACCATTACTGTAAGCTTTCCACGTTCCTCATCAACCTTTTCAACGATACCAACAAAACCTGAAAATGGTCCACTTGATATGTTAACCTCGCTGCCCTCCACAAAAGTAACTACTTCTTGAGCAACTGGTAATTGACCACTCATTTGAGCAAAAATTCGCTCAACTTCTTTGTTGGAAAGCGGAACCGGCTTTTCACCGCCTAAAAAACGTGTAACCCTAGGGTTTGAAGCGACAACCTTATAGGATTCACCGGTCATTTCCAGTTGTATTAGTAAATATCCAGGAAAAATTTTTTCTTTTTTATCTTGCTCTCCAGATATCAATGAAACTACCTGTCCTCTTGGGACCAATATTTCGCCAAATAAATCTTGAAGACCTTCTTCAATAATGCGCTTATCAAGATCAGCTTTCACAACCTCTTCAAAGCCTGTATATATTTGAACTACATACCAACGTTTCATAATAAATCCATCAATTCGAATCCAAATTACTATATTAAAGTAATTTTTCTTAACAATAAACTAAATAAAGCATCCATACCGCCAAGAATCAAAGCCGCAACTAGAGTCAGAATACAGACAATTATCACTGTCCCAATTAGATCATCCCGCCCCGGCCAAGTTATCTTATAAATTTCACCTTTAACTTCATGTAAAAAAGTCAAAATTTTACTCATTATATCCCTTAATTTATAAGATTTCAAACAGTTAGTGGCAGGCCAGGAAGGACTTGAACCCTCAACCTACGGATTTGGAGTCCGTCGCTCTACCAGTTGAGCTACTGACCCACTAAAAACTATTTAATCTCTTTATGCATATTATGTACACGACACTTAGAACAAAATTTCTTTAGATTTAATTTTTCAAATTTTCTTTTTTTTGAAACCATCTTACTGTAATTACGTTCTTTACACTCGGTACACTCTAAATGTATTATAGTTCTCGCTTTTGCCATAATCTTGCTCTTCTATTAAAAAACCAACATCCATTTAACTCTAAACTTATAAACGCAAAAAACATTTTATTCAAGGTGTATTAATTTTAAGTGGAGCCCGCGACCGGATTTGAACCGGTGACC
>LDIX01000001.1:58476-91733 GCA_001468925.1 candidate division TM6 bacterium UASB340
TACCAACTGAGCTATGCCAGCAATAATAATTGGAGCGGGAAACGGGTCTCGAACCCGCAACCTACAGCTTGGAAGGCTGTCGCTCTAGCCAATTGAGCTACTCCCGCAATATTTTCAAATAAAAAAAATCAAAACAATATTAATGTTTTGAAATTTACCCAGGTAAAACCCACTAAAATGGTGGGGAGAACAGGATTTGAACCTGTGAAGGCATAGCCAACGGATTTACAGTCCGTCCCCTTTGACCGCTCGGGAATCTCCCCATTAACTTTTAGTCGCAACATTAGAATAGATGTTTTGATAAAGATTTCAATCTTTTTTTAATTTTTTTTAAAAAAATAAACATTTTTTTTATATTTGGTCATAAATTATAACAAATAAATTAATAATCAGCTGATAACAAGCATTCTTTTTTCAAAATTATTATCAATAAAACTTAACTCTAAAAAACAAATCTTATCTTTCAGCTCAATATTATTAGTTATACTATTTATGACATCGGGCCATTCAATAAAACTGTAACTATTTTTTTTATATAAATATTCGTCGAAACCTAAGTTTAAAAAACTATCCTGCGAATCTAATCGATATAAATCAAAATGGTAAAAGTCTATATTTTTTTCAGATTTATAATTATTAACATAATTAAAAGTTGGGCTTGTAATTAACTCTTTAATCCCACATTTTTTCATTATTTGTTTTATAAATGTAGTTTTTCCAACACCAAGAGGCCCTTTGAATAAGAATATTTTCTTATTATTCATCAATGGCAATATATATTCTTTAATTAATTTATCTAAATCTTTTAATTCAAAAATTATTTTCATATATTTCATAATTTTTTAATTTTTTTATAAATTTGCTTCTCTTTTTTAGGTATTTTCAATGATTTTAAATTTTTAATTTCAGGCTCATTGTCTTTTTTTTCAAAATCAATATCAATATGAGCCATTAAAACATCTAAAGCCTCACTGCTTTTTGGTTTAAAATCACATAATTGCTCTAATACATAATCTTCAGATTCAATTTTCTGTATTTTATTTTCATTTTTATCAAATTTAAATTCAACTTGAGCTGTTATTGTGTTTAAAACTATATCATAAAAATCAAATACATCTATAGCATCAGCCCCGTATTTTTTACACTTGTTCTTCAACTCATTATCTTTGGTAACCAATAATATTTCATTATTTTTATTTTTTTCGATATATTCAAAAATCCAATCATCAGCACTAATCCTTTGTCCTGAAAATATTATAACTATCCCATTTTTAATTTGCCGCTCTGAATGTGAGCTTAATCCACCATCAAAAACCAAAATCATTTCTTTTATTTGTCTGTTTGTTTTTTTGTAAAAACCAAGTTCTTTAATCAATTGTTCTCGCTGAATATCCAACTTTCCCTTAACTTTATTAAAAACTTGTTTTAACAAATTATAACCATCTATAATTACAATCAAAATAAAACCCTCCTGGTAATTATTATAAATAATTGCAAAAAATGAATTTTTGAACTAATTTTTAGTTTATATTATATATCAGATAAGTTTTCAAGGAAAAAAAAGTGGCTCAATTAACTCAATTAAGAAGAAAAATTCAAGCAATTGAGACAACAAAAAAAATAACTTATGCTATAAGACTTGTTTCAATGGCATCATATGCCAAACTGGATAAGCAAGTCAATTTTTTAAGAGAATATAAAAACAATATATCTAAGACATTTACTCAAATACTTAATATTAAAGAATCAGAATGGAATAATAAAATTTTATTTCCCGAAGATATTTTTGATCAAACTCCTTTAATAATAGTTATATCTTCAACAAAAGGTTTATGCGGAAGTTTTAACTCAAACTTAAATCGATTTATGGAACGTAAACTTATTATAGAAAAAAATCAAAAACCTGAATTTATAACCATAGGCAACAAAGCAAAAAAAGAAATTGAAGCCAAAAATCTGGGTGAAATTATTTTAAATTTCAATGAATTAAATTATAGTTTACTTGAAACAATTAGTTCTAAAATTATTGATAAAATTTATGAAAATAATAAAACTTATTCTTCTGTTATTTTTTATAGTAATAAATTAATAAATTTTTTTATTCAAAGACCACAAAAAACAACTTTAATTCCGGTAATTTTAGATACACTAGAAGAACAAAACATATCAAAAGAATTTGATCCAATCTTAACACAAAATGAAAAAGACATATTAGATTTTATGGCTGAAAAATATATCAAAAGTTCTATTACAGAAATACTCTTTCAATCTTTAATTGCAGAAAGCGCCTCAAGATTTTTAGCCATGGACAGTTCAAATACAAATGCAAAAAAAATTCTTGAACGTCTTACACTTCAATATAACAAATCTAGGCAATCTTTAATTACCAAAGAAGTTTCAGAACTTTGCTCTAATATTGAATAATTATTACCAACCTATTTCGCTATATATTTCTTTTTTATTAATTTTTTGCATAACTATATTTAGTTCTTTTACTGTATTTTCCGGCAGATTATCAATATCAAACCAACCAATTTCATAACATTTATCCAATTCCATGTTTTTAACTTCACCATCCCATTTTTCAGCTTGCAAAAATATACCTAAAATTTCGCCAATACCATTTGACAACTTTCTATGAGATATGTGTAATATTTCTAAATTATCCGGATTAACAATAATATCCAACTCTTCATTCATTTCCCTGGAGGCTGCAACTCTTAATGTCTCATTACCATCAACACTTCCCCCAGGTAAAGCATATTCACTATTACCCCATCCGTTTTTTTTACGTTTTGTTAAAAGAATTTTGTTGTCTTTTTTTAAAATTACTGCAACAAATGTATCTAATTTGAATTTATTTTTTTGCATATCTATTCCTGTATAATCTCTATTTTTGCACCTAAAACTTTCAATTTATCCTCGAGTTTATCATAACCTCTACGCCAATGATGTAAACCAAACACCTGAGTTTTTCCGGTAGCAGCAAGCCCTGCCAATACAAGTGCCGCTGAGGCTCTAATATCCGAAGCTATAACATTTGCACCATAAAGATGATTTACGCCATTAACAGTTGCCTTTGAATTTTTAACACTTATTTGCGCGCCCATCTTTTCAAGCTCTTTTACATGCATAAGTCTATTTTCAAAAACAGTTTCATCTACAATACTCACTCCGTTTGCCAAACATAACGCAGCCATCATTGGCGACTGCAAATCTGTAGGAAATCCCGGATATGGACAAGTTTTTATATTCACAGCTTTTGGATTTTTTGTTGCGATTAATTTTATACCCATTTTTACATTATTTTTATTATTAAATTCAGTAATAACTTCATGTCCCATTAATTTTAATTTTTCCAAAAAAAGATCCATATGATCCGGTCTAGCTGTTGGCAATTCTATTTGACCGCCTGTAATTGCTGCAGCAAGCAATAATGCTCCGGCTTCCAACCTATCAGGAATTACGGTGTGAGTTACGGAATTTAATTTTTTCACACCGGTAACAATTACTGTTGCCGGAAGATCAAATTTTATATCTGCACCCATTTTTTTTAATACTTCTATAAAATCAAGAACTTCCGGCTCAAGTGCCGCATTAACTATAGTTGTTGAACCGTTTTGCAGTGTTGCAAACATTATTAAATTTTCAGTAGCGCCAACGCTTGGGTATTCTAAAACAATTTTTTTATTTTTATTTAGTTCTTGATCGGCACTGGCATAAATAAAATCGTTATCATAAGTTATATTAACTCCCAAACTTTCAAACCCCTTTAGATGAAAATCTATTGGTCTTGCACCAATTAAACATCCACCGGGAAATGCAACTCTAGCTTTTTTAAATCTGGATAGTAATGGACCCATTACCAATATTGAAGCTCGCATCTTATCCATAACCTCATGCTTTACTTCAGCTTTATAAATCGAACTTCCATCAAACTCTAAAATATTACTATCCTTATCAAAATGAATTTTTGCACCTAAATCTGTAAGTAAATCTATCATTTCATTTATATCTGCAGAATTTGGAACAGAATGTAAAACAGATTTGCCGGAAACCAATATCAAACTGGCCATAATAGGCAGTGCAGCGTTTTTAGCTCCAACTAACTCAGCTTTGCCTGAAATATTAAGTGATTGCTCAACAGAAATATATCCATTTATCGACATAAATTTTACCCAATTTTATATAAAATATTTTTTGTTAACAAAAATTTTATTTTTTCTATTTTTAGAACTAATATACCTGTTATTAATATTAATCATAAAAAACTAAAAAAGAGAATATAACGTGATAAATAAAAAAAATATAGTTTGCATAATTCCTGCAAGACTTAAATCCACAAGATTTCCAGAAAAAATATTAACCAACTTAGCCGGAAAACCATTATTACAGTGGGCTTGGGATGCGGCACACAAAACAACTCTTTTTAAAGAAATTTATTTTGCAATAGATTCTGAAAAAACCGCAGGCTTAATACAAAATTTTGGCGGTAAATACATAATGACAAGCGAAAATTGTCAGTCCGGTACAGATAGACTTGTAGAAATTATACACTCTGGAAAAGTAGAAGCCGATATTTGGGTTAACTGGCAAGGCGATGAACCTTTTATTACCCCAAATATGATACATAGCTTACTTAAGACATGCGATCAAGAACAAGCTGACATGTGGACATTAAAAAAACGTATACTTTTGCCTGAGCAAATTTCTAGCCCCAATATTGCAAAAGTTGTAACAGACTCAAATGGCTACGCTTTGTATTTTTCCAGATCTACAATACCATTTTATAGAGACAAAAATGAAAATCTTGAGCAAGTTTATTATAAACATGTTGGAATTTACGCTTATACGGCAAATGCTTTACGTAAAATAGCTCAACTTGGAACATGTTATCTTGAAGATGCTGAAAAATTGGAGCAATTAAGACTTTTATATTATGGCTTTAAAATAAAACTTAACGAAACGGACCAAGAAGTTATTGGTATAGATACACCTCAAGATTTAGCTAAAGCTGAAGAATATGCAAAAAAATTATAATTCATCAAAACTAACATCAAGAACGTTAAACTTTTCCCAGTCTTTCCAGTTATAATGCCACCACTCAGTAGGCAAACCTATAAAACCGTGAGACTGCATTAAATCTTCAAGTTTTTTACAATTCTTTTTGGCTAATTCGCTTGTCATTTTTGAATAATCTCTGTGAGCTCTTTGTGTAAATTCGTCAAAATCTGATGGCATCTCCAGTTCTTTTCCGGTTTTTAAATCTACAAGAGTTAGGTCTACAGCAGTGCCTCTATTATGCTTAGAAGCTATACCATCGTATGGATTCGCAACAAATCCGGGTACAGGATAAATTTCCCAAAATATTTTCTGAACAGACAGGGGCCTATATCCATCATAAATTTTCAACCCAAGATTCTCTTTTTCTAATTCTTTTTGAATCAAATCAAGTTCTTTTACTAACTCTTCATGTAAAAAACATTTGGCACTTGGATACACAACTTTTCCTGTAAAATTATTTTTAGTTGCATAACGAATATCAAGCTTAATATTTGGGTTAACTTTTATTACTTCTACAAGATTGGAACTAAGCGAAATAAAAAATACAATATATACTGTAAATATATAAATTATTTTTTTAAAAAACATAAAACTATCCCCTTCAGAAAAATAAATTTAAATATAATTAAAATTATAAACAAAATTTTTGAAAATTCTGATATTATTAGAAAAAATTTCACATTTTTATTGGAGAAAAATATGAATAATTCAAAAGGTCGTTTGGAAGTAATTTGCGGATCAATGTTTTCCGGAAAAACTGAAGAATTAATGAGAAGACTTGGTCGAGCAGAATATGCCAAACAAAATGTTTTAACAATAAAACACCAAATTGATAATAGAAAAAGCTCTGCTACAATTTTATCACACAATGGCCAAGAAAGATTGGCATTTAGCATTGATAACAATAAAGAAAACATTAGTAAAATCATCGATCTGGCAAATAAAAACATTCAAGTCATAGGTATCGATGAAATACAATTTTTTCCACTCGAAATTGTTGATGTAATAGTAAAACTTGTAGATATGGGAAAAACTATAATTGTTGCAGGTTTGGATTTGGATTTTAGAGGCGAACCATTTGGAATTATGCCATTAATTATGGCAATAGCCGATAGCGTTTTAAAATTAAAAGCAATATGTGTTGTTTGTGGCAAAGACGCTCATCATACACAAAGAATTGTTAATGGTGTACCTGCAAAATATGATGATCCAATAATTTTGGTTGGCGCTAAAGAATGCTATGAAGCAAGATGCAGAAATTGTTTTTCTATAGACAAACAAGCTGTTTTAATTACACCGGCAAAAAAATATACCGAAAAGAATTTATAAATTAATGGCGAAAACAAAAATTTTTTATAAATGCACAAATTGCGAATACATAAGTCCAAAATGGATTGGTCAATGCCCAAACTGTCAAGAATGGAATAGTTTTGTAGAAAAAATAGAAAACAACATAGAAAATAATTTTTTAAATAAAAAAAACAATATAGATCAAAGTAAAATAAACTTAAAAAAATTGTTTGAAATAAAAACAGAAACACAAGATAGAATGATTTCAGGATATCTCGAATGGGATAGAGTTATGGGGGGTGGGATTTTACCCGGCTCTTTTATAATTTTAACCGGAGATCCAGGCATTGGAAAATCAACATTATTACTACAAATAGCTAATAAAATATCTAAAAACAAAAAAGTAATTTATTTTTCTTCTGAAGAATCATTACAACAAGTAAAAAATAGAGCACAACGTTTAGATATTCCTGAAAACAGCAATTTATTATTTTCCGATCACTCAAATCTTGAAACAATAATACAAGTAGCTTTAATCGAAAAACCGGATATTTTAATTTTAGATTCCATCCAAAATTGCAGCTTATCAGAAAACTCCAGTATAATTCCCGGTACTGTAGGACAACTTAGAGAAGCCGGATTTTTGCTATGCAAATTGGCAAAAGAAAATAATATAGCAATATTAATTACAGGCCACATAACAAAAGAAGGTCACATTGCCGGACCAAAAGTCTTAGAACACATAGTTGATGGAGTTTTTTATTTACAAGGTGAAGACAAATGGCAAACTAGAATTTTAAGATCTGTAAAAAATAGATTCGGCACAATTCAAGAAACAGGTTTTTTCGAAATGGGTACAGATGGAATGCAAGAAGTACCTGATATAAATAAATTAATTTTACATGAAGCATCGGAAAATCCTGGATCAGCTCTTATAAGTTACATAGAAGGATCTCGCCCATTATTACTTGAATTACAATCTCTTTGTGTTACATCTAAATTTGGAATTCCACAAAGAATTATTACTGGCATAGATCCAAAAAGAGTTATTTTAATTGCAGCTATTTTGGAAAAATATTTACATATAAAATTCAGCACTCAAGATATATTTTTTAAAATTAGTGGTGGATTCAAGATAAAGACAACTAGTTGTGATTTGGGCATAGCTCTTTCACTTTTATCAAGCTATTTTCAAAAACCGTTACCTGAAAAATCTATTTCCATAGCAGAAATAAGTTTAACAGGACAAATTAAACCGGTAAATCAAATAGAATTACAAATTGGTGAAGCGGAAAAATTTGGAATAAACAAAATATTTATATCAAAAAATCAAAAGCTCAAAAGTTCAAGTAACACTATAAGTTTTAAAAATATTTACGAATTAATAAAATTATTTCCGGAAGAATAAACTACTCAACAGTTACGGACTTTGCTAAATTTCTTGGTTTATCGATTGGATAACCCAATTTTTTTGTTATTTGATAAACAAAAAATTGCATCAACCCAGTCATTGCAAGTGGTCCCAATAAAGAATTAACATGTGGCACTTCAAAAGAATAATCGGCTAAAGAAATAAGCTCTTTTTGACCTTCAAAAGCAAATATTACCAAGTGACCATGTCTGGCTTTAACTTCTTGTGCATTTGATATAATTTTTTTATAAATTACATCATCCAAAGAAGAAAATAAAACAACTGGTATATTACTGTCTATAAGTGCAATGGGCCCATGTTTTAATTCACCGGCTGGATAAGATTGTGCAAAAATATAAGAAATTTCTTTTAACTTCAAGGCTGCTTCCATGGCAAATGGATAAGCTATATGCCTTCCTAAGAAAATAAATTTATCATATCCACTATATTTTCCGGCAAGCTTTTGATTTATTTCCCATTTATATTTTTCAATTGATAATTCTAAAATTTGTGATGCAACCAATAAATCTTCTTCTGATTGTTTCATTTGTTTTAAGCTTATCAAACCTTTCTCAAGTGCAATCCTGTTTGCTAGAAGAAAAAGTATCGCTTGCTGAGATGAAAATGCTTTAGTTGAAGCAACAGATATCTCAGGTCCGGCCTGCATAGGCAAAAATCCACCGGCTTCGCGTACCATTGTGCTTGAAGGAACATTTGTTATTACTATAGTTGGTAAATCAAAAGAACTTACTTTTCTTAAAGCTTGAAGTGTATCTGCTGTTTCCCCGGATTGCGAAACAAATATAAAAATAGAGTTATCTTCTTTAAAAAAAGTTTTATAACAAAATTCAGAAGCTAAATGCACATTTGTCTGAATATTACATATGGTTTCAAAAAAATACTGCGCAATACAACAAGCATGCCAAGATGTTCCGGCTGCTATTAAATTAATTTTTTTTAAATTCTTAACATTATCCTGCGTAATACCAAGTTGTTGCCAAATGCGATCCTGATATTCAATATCAAGCTGGTAGTCAAAAGAATCTTCATTAATTTTTTTGGTTGATAACTTTGAATCAGTACCAATAAGCCTATAAAAATTAACAGTATTATCTATAACCTTTTTTTGTTCATAAATTTCTTTAAGCATATAATGCTCAAAACCATCTTTTTCAGCATTTATAAACTTAAAATCAACATTTTGCCATTGTGAATATATTTGATTTCCGGAAAAGTCATACAATAAAACGGTATCGGATTTTATAATTGCAAAGCTATCTTCAGGCATAAATAAAACTTCATTTGTATAGTCTGAAAATGCGTACAAATCAGAAGCTACAAAATTACCATTTTTACCTTTACCTAAAACTAAGGGAGAATTGTGCCTTATTGCAATTAACTGATCCGGGAATTTTTCAATTAAAAATACACAAGAATATGCACCCTTAAATTTTGAAATCAAATTTAAAACTGAAGATTTTAAAGAATAATTAGAGTCTAATAAAGATCCAAAATAATGAGCTAAAACCTCAGAATCCGTCTCTGAAACAAATTCATGTCCATGAGAGATTAATTCAGTTCTCACTAATTCATAACCCTCAATTATTCCATTGTGTACTAATGCAACATTTTTTTTACAATTAAAATGGGGATGAGCATTCTCTTCGCTAACAACTCCATGAGTTGCCCACCGAGTATGACCCATCCCAACAAATCCATTATAATCAATTTTTGATAATGATTTAGAAAGTTCTGCTACTTTACCTATCTTTTTTAGATAAACCAAATGTTTGTGTTTATTAGATACACAAACAAAACCTGCAGAATCATAACCCCTGTATTCCAGCTTAGATAAACCATTTAAAACGTAATCACGACAAACATCTTTACCGGCATAGGCTACTATTCCGCACATAACAAAACTCTCCGAATGTAAAAGTTAAAAATACAATAGAATATTAACGTTTTACGAACTGGAATTTTTTTCTAGCAGCTTTTTGACCGTATTTTTTACGTTCTTTTAATCTTGAATCGACAGTTAAAAGATCATATTTTCTTAAAACTGCTTTTAATTCAGGATCCAATTTTAATAATGCGCGACTTATTCCCAACTGAATAGCATCAGCCTGACCTTTTTTACCGCCACCACAAATATTGATTTCCAAATCAACATTTTGAGCTTTTCCGGTAACTTTACCCGGCATTGCAATCTTACTTTTTGTAAGTTTGGTATCAAAATATTTGTCGTAACTTATTCCATTTACTACAATATTTCCCTTACCGGATCTTAGCCAAACACGAGCTATAGATGACTTTCTTCTACCAACACCATGAATATTATTAACAGCAGTACTCTTTTTCATAAATTCTCAAATTTAAACTATACGTAAAAATTTATACTAAACAACAATTATTAGGTTTTTATGATACAAAAGTTGAAAATTTTGTCAAAAATAAATAACAAATTAAATTAAATTTAACTTAATGTCATAAAAATGGAGCCGGTGATCGGATTTGAACCGACGGCCTACTGATTACGAATCAGTTGCTCTACCACTGAGCTACACCGGCAATACTAAGCCTCAAATGATTCTTGGCAAACAATACATCGCTTAGCATATGGAAAAGTTTCCAGGCGCTTTAAAGATATAGGCTCGCCGCAATCAACACAAACACCATATTCACTTTTTTCCAATCTACCTAAAGCATCATCTATCAATTTTAATTCATTTATATCTGTTTGTTCCAAAGATGTTTTTAAATTTTCCATAGTCAAAGATAAGGCTTCATCCCCAGTATCTTGAACCTGCCCATCAGAAACTTTTTGAGTTATTAAATTATCAAGATCTTGCACCATTTCCAATCTTCTATCAAGTAATCTCTTTTTTACCTTTTCTAAGAATTCTGCTCTTTCTTTCACAATTCACCTTTCTCAATTTTCTTAAGTTCATAAAAAACTTCCTAAGGATATCAATACTTTCAGTCTCTTTCAACCCTCCAACGATCAATAAATCTTTTTTATAGAGTTTATGTTTTAATGCTTCTTGCAATCCGGAGCCAAATTCTTTAGATACTGCCCCAAAATATAAAGCTTTAATTCTACTTAATTGTATTAAGCCTAAACACATTAAACACGGCTCCAAACTTACATAGATTGAACAATTATCCAATCTCCATGTTTTTAATTTTTTACATGCTTTTTGTATAGCTAAAACTTCGGCATGCCCCGTCTGGCACTTATTTTTTTCAGTTTTATTGTATGCTTTTGATAAAATATTTCCCATATTATCAACAATTAATGCGCCAACAGGAACCTCTTCTTTTTTTAATGCAAGCTTTGCTTGGTTTAAAGCTTGATCCATAAATATTAAATTTTCTTTTGTATACATAATTAATATTCTCAAATAAATTAATTAAAAAAATTATAATATTAAGAATAATAAATAAAAATAAATAATAATAATATTGCATAAAAATTTTAGTTTTGGTTATATTGTCGCTACGTAATTTAAATTCGATAAAATATTAATTTTTTAGTATAATGGATATACAAAAAAAGATTTGGGGAAAACCTAAAAATTTTGGGCAAAGGATTTTATGAAAGATACAAAAATACAAAACGATAGTAGCAAATATGGAGCCAGCTCCATAAAAGTTTTAGAAGGTTTGGATGCCGTTCGCAAAAGACCTGCCATGTATATAGGATCAACAGGTCCTGCAGGCTTACATCACCTAGTTTACGAAGTAGTTGACAACTCGGTTGATGAAGCTTTAGGCGGATATTGTAATCACATAATAGTAACAATACATCCTGATGGAGCTTGTTCTGTTGAGGATAATGGTCGAGGTATTCCGGTAGACATACATCCAACAGAGAAAGTGTCGGCAACTCAAGTCGTTTTAACCAAGTTACATGCCGGCGGTAAATTTGATAAAGATTCATATAAATATTCCGGCGGATTGCACGGAGTCGGTGTCTCCGTTGTAAACGCACTATCAAGTAAATTCGAAGTTGTCATTTGGAAAAATGGAAAAGAATACCAACAATTTTATGTAAATGGCGGACATCCGGTAGCCGATTTAAAAGAAATTGGAGCAACAAATAAACAGGGCACATTCATAAAATTTTATCCTGATGCACAAATATTTGAAGAAACAAATTTTAATTTTGAAACACTGACAGCAAGACTTCGAGAATTAGCCTTTTTAAATAAAGGACTAAAAATAGATATCGCCGATAAACGAATTGGTGAAGAAAAATCATTTTTTTATGAAGGCGGCATAGCATCGTTTGTAAAACATATAAATGCTAAAAAAAATCCACTTTTTGAAGAAGTAATTGAATGTCATAAAGAAGACGATACTTATGTTGTTGATTTTGCGTGCCAATATAATGACGGGTATGCAGAACAAACTTACAGTTTTGTAAACAATATAAGAACGGCAGAAGGTGGTACTCATGAAGCCGGATTTAGATCGGCTTTAACAAAAAGTTTAAACCGATTTGCACAAAAACAAGATGCCTTAAAAGATGGTCCCATATCAAGCGATGACGCAAGAGAAGGATTTGTTGGCGTATTAAGTGTAAAGATACCTGAACCACAGTTTGAGGGACAAACAAAAACAAAGTTGGGTAACAGTGAAGTAAAAGGCATTGTCGATTCTTGGTTATATTCTTTCTTTGATACATATTTTGAAGAAAATCCAACTATAGCAAAAAAACTTATTCAAAAAGCATTATTAGCTCAACAAGCAAGAAACGCTGCCAAAAAAGCTCGTGAATTAACAAGAAGAAAATCAGCTCTTGAAAGCTCAATTCTTCCTGGAAAATTAGCTGACTGCTCAGATAGCGATCCATCAAAAACTGAACTATACATAGTCGAGGGAGACTCTGCAGGCGGTTCGGCAAAACAAGGTCGCGATAGATTCACTCAAGCAATTTTGCCTTTACGAGGTAAAATAATAAACGTAGAAAAAGCACGCATGGACAAAATGTTATCAAATAATGAAATAAAAGATTTGATAACAGCAATTGGATCGGGAATAGGAAATGAATCTTTTAATATTGAAAAAGCAAGATATCACAAAATTGTTATAATGACAGACGCTGACGTTGACGGTGCTCACATAAGAATTTTGCTTTTAACTTTCTTTTTCAGACATATGAAACCGTTAATTGAAGCCGGTTATCTATATGTTGCGCAACCACCATTGTATAAAGTAAAATTAGGTAAAAAAGAAAAATATCTACAAACGGATTCGGAATTAAATGAATTCTTATTCAATTGGATACAAGAAAATATTGATTTTAAAGTCAATAATAACAATCTTGAAGAAAAAGAAATTGAAAAATTATTCCGACAAATTCTTGAATATCAAACCGAACTGTATAAATTTAGTAATAACATTGAACTATCAATAAAAAATAGTCATGAACTATTAAATTTCATTAACAATACAAATATAAAAATTGCACCAAATGACGCACAAGAACTTATAATCAGTTTGAGAAATTATTTTCCTAAATATCAAATCGAACTTGAACAAGAAAAAAACGTTGATGATTTAATGGCAGGTGAAGAAACTCCAACGGTAAAACAATTTATCACATTTAAAGAAGCAAAAAGATCTTGGCAAGTTCCATTGAATTTTTTTGAATCAAAAGAAACAGAAAATGTACTCAATTTACTAAAACCGGTCTGTCACTTAGATGCAGACTCATGGTCATTTAAATTAAAAAATAAAGAATCTTTTACAAAAGATACGGGAATCTTAAAGCTTATAGATCAAATTGTAGATTTAGGCAAATCAATGATGACTGTCCAACGCTATAAAGGTCTTGGAGAAATGAATCCTGAGCAACTTTGGGAAACAACCATGAATCCTGAAACAAGAAAATTTTTGCAAGTTACAATTGAAGATGCTATAAAAGCTGATCAGTGGTTCACATCACTTATGGGTGATGAAGTTGAAGAGAGACGTGATTATATACAAAAGCATGCGCATTTTGTAAAAAATCTTGATATTTAATTGTTTAAAGGGCTCTTAATTGAGCCCTTTTTTAATTCAAAAAAGAATTGATCAATAAATCTTTTGCTTCGCAATAATTTATGCCGCGACTTTCCAAATAAAATAATTGATTTTCATTTAATCTGGACACAGCCGCTCCGTGTTTGCAAATTACATCTTGCGATTCAACTTCAAGCTTAGGTTTGATTAAAGCAACAGAAGAACATCCAAACATTAAGCTTTTTGTATCTTGATTTGCATTTATTGCTATTAAATCTTTATTCACTTTTATCAAATTATCGCTGTATAATTTTGCAAACTGAGATAAAGCAGACTTAATAATCAAATTACTTTTAGTTTGACTTGCATTGTGTTCTTGGATTGTTTCAATATTCAAAAAATTATTTCCTGCTCCATTATAAGCTATTTTTAAATCTGCACAGGAATTTTGTCCTAACAAATTAACATGAATTTTTTTATATATATTATTAATTTTTTTATTTTTTAAACATTTCTTACAAAAATATTCACAACCATGCAACATATCAGTTTTTAAAACATAATTTAAAAAACTTTTTTCATTTAAAATAAAATATATTTCGCTATTAAATAAATTTAAATCGAATAAATCATCTATTAAATTTATATTTAAATTATCTTTTATATTTATATTAATTTTATATTTAATATCTAAATTAATATCTTTAATATTTTGAGATAATAGAGATTTGAGTGATAAATTATTTTCTAAATTTTTATCCAATAAAAAATTAAATTCCATCACACCCTCCATTATTAAGTCCGAAATTAACAAGTCGTTCAATTTCGACAGCATATTCTATCGGAAGGTTCTGTGTAAAAGACTCAATAAATCCATTTATAATTAAATTTTGTGCATCATCAGAACTAATTCCTCGGCTCATTAGATAAAAAATTTGTTCATCTGCAATTTTACTTATACTCGCTTCATGAGCAACATCAGTGTTATTTTCTTTTATTTCTAACGCAGGGTATGCATATGCTTTAGAAATTTTATCAGTTATCAAAGAATCACATTGCATAAAAGATTTACAATTTACCGCATTTTTAACGACTTTAACCTTACCTCTAAAAGTAGCATTCCCACCATTACTACTAATAGACTTAGAAATAATTTTAGAACTAGTATTAGATTTTAAGTGAATAGCTTTGGCTCCTGAATCCTGCATTTGAGATTTTCCGGCAATCGCCAGCGATAAAATAGATGTTCTTGCGTTTTCACCTGCCAAAATTACTGCAGGATATTTCATAGTTATAGAACTTCCAATATTTGCATCTATCCATTCTACGCAAGCATTTTTATGTGCAATAGCTCTTTTTGTTACAAGATTGTAAACACTATTTGACCAATTTTGCACAGTGTAATATTTTACCGTTGCATTTTCATGCGCAATAATTTCTACAACAGCACTATGTAAATTATTTGACGAGTAATTTTTTGCCGTACACCCTTCAACATAACTTACACTTGAATTTTCATCTGCAATAATTAAAGTACGTTCGAACTGACCAAGATTTTGTTGTTCGATTCTATAGTAAGCCTGCAATGGAATATCTATTTTTACATTTTTAGGAACATAGATAAAACTTCCGCCACTCCAGACAGCACTATTAAGAGCACTAAACTTATTATCATCGTATTTTATAACAGTACCAAAATATTTTTCAAAAATTTCCGGATATTTTTTTAAAGCCATATCTGTGCCTAAAAAAATAACCCCTTTATCCTGCCACTCTTTTTTTAAATTGTGATAAACAACTTCCGACTCATACTGTGCGCCCAGTCCGGCTAAAGATTCATCTGAATTTTTGGCAACACCTAAATTATCAAAAGTTTTTTTTATTTCCGGATTTACATTTTCCCAAGAGTTACTATCTTTGGATTTTGGATCAAAATAAAAAGATAAATCATCAAAATTTAATTTGCTTAGATCCGGACCCCAATTTTGCATCTCTTTATTTTTAAAAAAATTAAAAGAGTTTAATCTATAATCAAGCATCCAAGATGGCTCATTTTTTAGATTGGAAATAGCTTTTATAGTTTCCTGATTTAACCCTTTTTTATTATTTAAATTTATATTTTGTGAACAAATATTATCACAAGAATTACAATTACCGGACATTTTTAATATCCCTCTTGCTCTATTTTTTCAGCCAAAGAGATATCTGACGAATTTATAATTGCACCATCTTGCATAATATGTACAAAGTCTGGCTTTAGATATTTTAAAATTCTTGGATAATGCGTAATAACGATTATAGAAATTTCAGGGCTATCTCTTCTTATTTGATCTACCGCAGTACAAACATCTCGAAGTGCATCAACATCAAGCCCCGAATCTATTTCGTCTAAAATTATAAGCTTTGGTTGCAACACAGACAATTGCAAAACTTCCAAGCGTTTTTTTTCACCGCCTGAAAAACCAACGTTTAAACTTCTTTTCAAAAATTCAGGATTAATGGAAAGTTGCTTTACTTTTGTTTGTAAATATTCTTCAAATTGATCAAAATCAAGCTCTTTATCTGTACCCAAATATAAAGAATTATATGCGGCACGCAAAAATGTTCTTATGCTCAACCCTTCTATTTCATAAGGATTTTGAAAAGCCAAAAATAACCCCATTTTAGCTCTTAAATTTACAGATAAATTATTGATAATTTGTCCATTAAAAAATATTTGGCCGTCATTAATTTTGTATCCGGGCATACCCATAAGAGTATAAGATAATGTACTTTTGCCTGAACCATTTGGCCCCATAATGGCATGAATTTGCCCATTTTCTATTGATAAATTAACATTTTTTAATATTTTTTTATCATTTACGCAAACAGATAAGTTTTTTATTTCTAAAATTTTATTCACTAAATATCCTATTATTTTGTTTCATATGTATTAGTCTAGTTTATTAGATTTTCAAAAATAGAAAAAGGGCTACATTACATAACCCTTTTTTTTGATCAATATGTACGATTGATTACTTTTCGTCATCACCCATACTGTGACCAATTAAACCACCTGTAATGGCACCTACACCAGCACCAATAGCAGCACCACCTCCGCCACCGGCAGCAGCACCAATACCGGCACCAGCACCAGCACCTATTAAAGCACCGCCTAAAGTCTTTTCTTGCTTAGAACAACCTGTTAAAAGGACTGTTCCGGCAAAAAGAATCAAAGCTAAAATAGCTTTAACCCCAAGTCTTTTGCTATTTTCCATAATCTCCCCCTATAAAAATAAAACATAATTCAACTTAATTTTTCAATATCTAATTATACTTTATCAAAATAATTTTATATTTGTAAATATATTTGTAAGAAATATATAATATGCCATAGATACAGCCATTTCTGGGTGGGGGGGCGTTTGCAGTAACAAATTAATCTTTTAAACTTAAATGGACTATTAATAGTTTCATATATTATTTATTTGGGGGTTTATATTATGAAAAAGATGGCATTAGCTATTATCGCAGCCATCACATTGGCAAATTCTGTAAAAGCAGAAGAAATTGCCATGCCAATAATAACCCAAGAAATAAGTCAAAAAACAACTTCTTTTAAAGAAAAGATGAAAAATTTATCTTTATCTGCAAAAGAAAAACTGGTTACTACTTTTGTAAAATCACAAGCTTTTGTTAAAAATCACAAAAAAACAAGTCTCTTAATTTTTTTAACTACAACAGCCCTGATCTCAATTTATCTAAATAATATCAAATATGATCATTTAGATAATTTTAAAATTAACAATTCCAGTTATGATAACCCAACGTATTATTCAAAAGGCATTAATGATTGCTTCAAAGACTGTTTAAAATCCAAAAAAATTGGTTCTAAAAATTGTTTCGAAGCCTGCCTATATAACGAAGAAAATCTTGCAATAAAAGATTTTTATAAATGCATAAATTATAAAACTTGTAAAGACAACGTGATAAATCTTTGTCATAAGGTTTTTGATTTTTATAAATTAAAAGTAAATTCAATAATCGATATAGCAAATAAAAATGGTGAAAATTTATCTAATAATATGCCAAGCTTGAACCAATTAGAAAAAATATCCTGCGAACAATTGACAATAGAAAAACCTGATTATCTATACCGAAATACGGCAAAAAACATGTCTAACTTGACTAAGGATTTGCTGTTTTCTCATTCAAATAGTTTATGTATAATTGGATCCAAATATTTTTCTAATTTTTGCAATAAATTTGCTCCTAATATTAATGCATTAAAATCATTAATATCGGATCTACACGAACGCTGGGTAAATCGAGCCTACAGATATTACTATTGGACTGACGATTTAAATTACTATTAACCACTAATTTTTTGAACCACATAAGAGGATTAACTTCGTTATGAATAATTTTCAACTGAAAAAATCATTATGATGTGTTTCTAAAATATGTAAAAAACGCCCGCAAATCTTATTGGTACGGTGAAACAAACTAACACTTAATTTAATTAAGATAGCATTAATTTTGTACAACCTTTTCAACGCACTTTTGGTCAACAAAACCAACGGTGCGTTGATTTTTTATTCTATAAAAATCACCAACATTATCTTCAACCCTAACAACAGTTGCTTGTGGAATAATTGCAATTAAAGAATAATCATAACCTGCTCCTGAATAAATTTTTGTATCATCTAAAACAACAACGCCATAATTTGTAAAATCCAATTTATATCTTAAAACCAAAGTCAATCCGGAAAATGCCAGGCCAAAAAACAATATAAATATCAACAACTTTCTTTTTCGTCTAAACAATCTTCGAATGCTTAAAAAAGCAATTATCCAAATTAGCAAAAATATAATTTTTATAGTTATATGAGGCACAGTTCTTACGACTAACACAAAATAGTCTCTAATTAATCTTAAATCTTTAAATAATTGTAGCTTATTGCTTTGTTTTTGAACAAAAAGCTCTTGTTTTAAATTATCAATTTTTTTAAGTACAGGTAATTTATCAAAAATACCAAGTTCAAGCTCTGCTCGTTTCCAATAAAGCATCGCTCTACCATAATCTTTATTTTGATATGCAATGTCACCTAAATTATTATTATCAACAATATCAAAAGCATCTTGTCCAAAAATATTTTTTGCAAATAACGAAAAAACAAAATATATATATAAATATCTTTTTCTAAAAAACATTAAAAGCCCCTTCTATAAAATTATTATAAAAAATTTTATCATAAAATATATTTTTTGCTTGCGACTTGTTAAGATAATCATAAACCATAGTAGATATTTTCTGTTATGATAATGCCATAATGTTATTCAAATAAGTATAATTTTGGCATAAAATAGTAGATTTATTTTTTATCCAAATACCTTAATCACAACTTATCTTAATGTCTTTGCACTTACCTTTATGAAATAAAGCTCTTTTAGTTTTTCAGCGGAAATTGTTGGTCCAAAAAACTTACTCCCATGTTCAAATAATTTTAAAGTAAGTTTTCGGGGCCCGACTAATATGAAAGCAATATTATTTTATATATTTTTCCATAATTTAACAAAAGGACATGCTGCAAGTCTAAACGTATTAGCCATTAAAAGAATCGGAGCTTCTATAGTTGTTAATGTATTATCAAATTGTGTAAGCATTAAACCCTTAAAGCTATCTGATGGAAAAAGAGTTTGATTTTCAAATAAAGTTTTTATAGTTGGATTTATATTATCAATTTCAAGTTTTTTTAATCTTTCATATTCTGATTTTATAAATTCATCTTCTTGATTTTTTTTTTTGAAAGCCTCTTGTGCTTTTTTATCTATCCAGCCATCAATATATGTTTCATCTTTATCATCGTCTTGAAAGTAAACTTTTATTCGTTTAGCTTTTTTAAGTTTTTCTATCGTCTCTTTATCGTTATAGAAAGTAGTTAATACACTATCAAGATTATCTTTAAAGTCTTTTAGCTCATCTATACCTAAATCCTTTGTCTTATCACGTTTAAGATGAACTGAATCTCTTATTTTTTTACCTATATCGGAATCCCATGTCCAATCTTTTATATTTTTTAAAGTATCTTTGGCATGATATCTGAATTTATCCGACCAGGCAGCACCACCCGCCGCAGCAACTGTTACCACAGCAAGCGCAATTCTAGTGTAATATTCAGGTTTATCTATATTAGATTGTCCTACCATTTGATTATTAGAAGCAGTAACCGCTAAAACATCTAAAGCTTTATTTATTTGTTGCTCTTTTTGTTCCATTTTACTTTCAAAAACCTCATCTATTAATATATCTCTAGCCCTACTAAGTACTGGTGTTGCTACAGAACCAATAGCAGATGTAACAACACCCATTGAATATAAATTTGACGAAATCAAAACTAAAATAATTATAATTGTATATATTTTCATAAACATCCTATAAAATTAAACTTACTTTTCCCTATAAAAAATATTTTGATAAATAAAAATTTAACTTTTTTTAATAATTTCTATTTTTGGCTCTCTTACTGAAATCACTTCTACAGTATAATTCTCTTCTGTTATTGCATAATGCACATATATTTTTTTATCTTCAATAATAATATTCCCTTTTCTAGTTAATTCATTAACCCATGGAGAATTTTTTATTACATACGAATGCCATTCAGGATTAAATCTATTGCAATCTATTAATCTTTTGTATCTATCTTGACTATAATAATGACCTGTTATTTTATACGCAGCAAAATTTAGATCAAAAGTAATTATAATTGTTGGTTCTAAATTATCTAAATTCACCCGCGCATCATAAAGTTCTATTACTAAATTACCTCCTTCAAATATAATACTCTTTATATCTTGCAATAAATTTTTATTTTTTATAATATCCCATCTTTCCCATATTTCATTATTTAAATTCAAATTTTTCATAATCAACTTTACGCATTATTTTTATAATTTTACAAAAGAGCTTCTTGAATACTTGGCTTACATGTAGTTAAAATATCAAGTACATAATTTTCATCAAAAAGTGAATAGTGAATTATTTTATTAGTATCAATTGTTGAATATGATTCATTTTTTAGCCAAGAAACATATTCTGAATTTTTCACCTCATAAAAACCCCACTTAAAATCAAATTCCGAATCTTTTTTTAGGTCTTCATACAATTTTGCCCTTAATTCTTCATTTGTTATTCTGTAAGCAATAAAATTAAAGCCAAAATTAATTACTATATCTAATTCTTTTTGAATTATATTGGTTCGAAAATCAGACAAAATTACGGAAAGACCGTCTGATCCATTCATAATATACTTAATATCATGGATAATTTTTTTTTCTCCTTGTATATGCCATTTTATAATTTTTTGTTTCACAAATTGTCCTTATGCAAATTTAATTATTTAATAAAATAAATTCTAACAGTTGGCGTCATTTGATTATGCTGTGCAAATAATTCGACCATTTTGCTTGTGAATTCAGATACTGTTATTTCAATTTTATCAAATTTTTGATAATCAAATGTATCTAAAGCATTAACATTGACAATAAGTTTTTTGATTTTTTTATTATTTAATAAATTTTCTAAAAATTCTTGAACTCGACTCATTCTTGAAAATAATGATTCATAAACAAGCTTAATATGCTCCTCTCCTTGAGAAATATCACAATCGCCGCTGAAAAGATTTTCTGCATTAATATCCATTGGGTCATCAGTTAATTCAAAAATCACTTCATTGTTTTTTAGATTTTTTAATATATCAGAAAACACATCCGATATATTACCGCCAAAATTTGTACCTATTTTATATTTAACACCTAATCCTGTTATAAAAAACGATAAATCAATTATTTCATCAAGAATTATATTATTTCCCGTAGTTAATTCAATTTTTACCAAAATTTTTATACTCATAATTCACCAAATATTTTAATTCTCAATATTTATATTCAACATCTTCTTCAGAAATATTTTTATCGATTTTTGATTTAATATGCACTATTAACATATCCATAAAATAACTAATACTTTTTATTTCCTTTATTCTAAAATCATAATCAAATCGATTTACATCATATGCATTTAAAAATGCATATTCTAAAGAATTACATATAGAATTGAATTCAATATACCATTCCTTATCATTTAACTCTGCGGCTCCGGCAAGGGCACCTAAATCAGGCAAAAGATTATTAAGCAATATATTTCCTTTTTTATATTGATCTATTTTTTTTAACATTAAAAATAACTGTCTTTGAGTATATAAATACTCATCTGTAAAATTATTCATAAAAATACTCCTACTAACTAAACTTTTTTTATTTTTCCATTAAATACAGTAACAACTTTACCACCGTTTTTTTCGGTAATAACTGAAATATTATTTTCTTTATCATAATAAGTTAGTCTTCCTGGCACATGATTTTGAGATAGCTCTCCATTTTTCACTGTGTTTTCAATAACCGATGGAGTAAAACCGCGCCTATTAATCTGATCAACGGCATGGTCGGAATACTCTATACCATTTATATTTGTACTATCATACTCAGTTAAGGTGTTCCAGTCTTTGCCACTCAGACCCTTTCTACCTACAGGAGTTTTTGGATCAGCATCATCAACCTTTAATACACCATTATCTTTTTTTACAAAACGGCTCGCAAGATTGTCTTTTGAGTTATTTTTAATAGGGTTACTCTCATCTTTTTTAAATTCAGGTTTATTAAAATTTTTTTTAGTACCTGTTGTTTTTTTTCATCCTTCTTTTTATTTTTATCAAAAATTCCTAAGGATTTAGCTAAACTAAAAACTGCTATACCTTAGGATTATTATTTTTAAAAATTATTTTTGGTGCATCTGTAGAAATAATATCTATAACATAATCATCATCATATATAAGAAAATGTCTTACATTTTTATCCACAGAAAAAATTAATCCACATGATTCTTCATTTATTTTTTTCAAATACTTAGAATCTAAAATTTCAACAACTGGCCAATAATCAGTTAAACCATCTAATTTTAAATCATTGATTCTATATAACTCCCTCGAAAATCTATAATCAACATAGCTTTTTCCAAAATCAAGAATAGTTTTATTTTTTTTCATATGCCCCAAAATTATTTTTAGTCGACCATTTTTATGTATTAGATCTAAAAAATAATTTTTTTTATCTAAAATATTTTTACCGATTTCAATTAAATTTTTCATAAAATATACTTTCAATTATACCTTATTTTAATATAATTATTCTCACCAATTTGTATTTCTAATGTTGGTTTATTACCAGATCTTAAACTACTAAAATTTCTATCAATAACTGGTTCACCATTTCGCGTTCTTCCCACCCTAATAACGCCACGAGCCGTTTGTTTATGTTCAATTTTGCCTTTATTAAGTTTGTTAAAATCTTTTTCTTTTTGATTATTTTTTCCACTCTTTTCGTAAACTTTTGATGGTCCTTTTTGTTTATCTTTAATTTCAATTGCACCATCCAAAACTTCGTCCAAATCAGGATTATTGTTTTTAATTTTATCTTTATCTTGTACTTTTTTATCATCAGTCTTTTTTGTCTTATCTGTAGCCTTATTTTCACTTTTATTATTTTCAGCGACTTTAGGCAGTTGCTTCTTATCTTCCTGCTTTTTTTTCTTATCAAAAAGACCTAAGGATTTAGCTAAGCTAAAAACTGTTACTCCTGTAGAAATAACTGTTTCAATTATTGGTTCAGCTTTATCTCCAATAGTCATAAAAATTTGATCCATATTGTGTATTAAAATTGGATTTCCAGCTGAATCACATACAAAATAACAATGTGGTTCTTCAAGCGATAAATCATATATTTCTATATCAATATCAGAATTTTCTTGTATTATATTGTTTATAGATATTTCATTTAAATTCACATCTAAAAACTTATCTCCTAATGATAAATTTTTGCATTCGATCCATGATTTTGTTTTTGGATTATAAAATTGTGATTGAGCATCTACAAACAATACGCCCGGTTTATCATAATTCGTCTCTAGATATAACAAACCGTAACCGTTAGTGTTTGCTTTTTTTGTATCTATTAAAATTGCTTTTATTTTTGTATTTACAAATTCAAATAAACCATCTTCTCTTTCTTTTACACTTAAAATTTGATCTTCAATACTTATATCTTGAATTTTTTTAACACTAATGGGATTTGTGCCCAATACCACCAATGTATCCGTTGGTAATCCTGAAAAAATTGCTTGAAAAAATAAATTTAAAAATAACAACAGTATTATTTTGGTTTTGTAATTTTTATAATACATACAACATTCCACCATTTTTAATTGTTAATTTATTTTCCATAATAATTAACTTTTTATTCAAATCATTTATTATTTGTTTAGATAAAGAATAGGTTTTTCTGTAGAAATTATATCAACAATATAATCCTGATCACCAATTATATAATGTTTCAAATTTGGATTAATAAATAATAAAATTCCATCCGATTCTTTATCTATTTTTTTTAAATAATCAGAATCTAGAACTTCAATTATAGGCCACCAACCACATTTCATACCTGAACGATCTGGCCTTCGCCCTTCATTTGAAACTCTGTAGTCTTCCACATTAAATCCAAAATCTACTACTATCTCTGGTTGAAAATTTTCATTTTTCGAATTATACAAAATTAATCTTAACCCTTTATTATCGGTAATAATAGACGATATAAAAAAATCCTCATTTAAAATATCATCTAATGAAGTTGCTGTTTTAAAATTAATAAATTTCATAATACTAACATCCTTAATTATATCTTATTTTAATGTAAAACTTTCTATCCACTTGTATTTCTAAAGTTGGTTTATCGCCAGATCTATCTGAACTAAAATCTCTATCTATTATCTGTTCCCCATTAACTGTTTTACCCAATTTTATAGTTCCATTAGATGTTTTTTTATATTCAACATTTCCCTTATTAAGTTTATTAAAATCTTTTTCTTTTTGCCCATTCTGACCACTTTTTTCGTAAACCTTCGACGGACCTTTTTGTTTTTTTATTTCAGTTGCTCTATCCAAAATCTCATCCAGATCAGGATTATTGTTTTTAATTTTATATTTATCTTGTGCTTTTTTATCATCAGTCTTTTTTGTATTATCTGAAGTCTTTGTGCCGGTTTTATTATTTTCAGCGACTTTAGGCAGTTGCTTCTTATCTTCCTGCTTTTTTTTCTTATCAAAAAGACCTAAGGATTTTGCTAAGCCAAAAAGGGTTACTCCTGCGGAAACAATTGTTTCAATTATTGGTTCAGCTTTATCTCCAGCAGTCATAAAAATTTGATCCATATTGTGTATTAAAATTGGATTTTCAGCTGAATCACATACAAAATAACAATGTGGTTCTTCAAGAGATAATTCATACACTTCTATATCAACATCAGAATTTTCTTTTATTATTTTATCTATAGATATTTCATTTAAGTTCACATCTAAAAGTTTATCTTCTAAAGATAAATCCACACAATTAGTCCATGATTTTGTTTTTGAATTATAAAATTGCGATTCAGAATCAATTAACAATTGCCCATTATTCGAATTATTTAAAGATGTTTCAAGTAAAATTAAGTTATAATTTATTAATTCTCTTTTTTTTATCTCTTTTGAAATAGCTTTTATTTTTGTATTTACAAATTCAAATAAACCATCTTCTCTTTCTTTTACACTTAAAATTTGATCTTCAATACTTATATCTTGAATTTTTTTAACACTAATTGGAGTTGTACCTAAAACAACTAATGTGTCTTTTGGTAACCCAGAAAAAATTGTTTGATAAAATAGATTTAGAAATAAAAACAAAATTACTTGAACAGATATTATTTTTCGATGTTTCATACTTTTCCTAATCTCGATGAAGTGTGATTTTTCATACCACAAATTACTACACTCTGTTCAAACTTTTTTAATTTTAATTTTTTTACAGTAACAACTCCTTAAAATTTAATATCAAATCAAATTTACAAACTCTTAGTAAGTTACATAGAATTAAATAAAATGCAAGTAATTTTAAAATAAAATTATAATTCTAATAGAATCTATTTTATAAAACCAATTCTATTAATTAGTTCAAAAAAATAGGTATAGAAGAATTAGACATAAAATAAAGACTAGATCCCCGATCAAGTCGGGGATGACAAGAGCCTGCGGCGCGCTTAATTCTTGGGTTAAGCACGCAAATGCTTTTTGGCAATAATTTACAGAATTGGTATAAATATCTTTTTTTAAAAAACATTAAAAGCCCCTTCTATAAAATTATTATAAAAAATTTTATCATAAAATATATTTTTTGCTTGCGACTTGTTAAGATGAATAACACTTATAATGTAAAATATCTACAGGAGATTTAATCTTGGATAATATTATATACATAATACTGTTTTTAGGACTATTATTTTTGTTAAAAATAATAGTATTTCCGGTTTTAGGCCTAATATTTTCAACATTACGCACGGCATTTTTTATTTCAATAATAATTGTACTTTTAGCAGTACTTGGCGTTGCACTTCTGTTTGGGTAAATTGCATACAAATACATATTCAAAAATTAATCTTCTATGATTAAAACACTATTGGAATAGTTTTTATTTTTTCTAAAAAAATAGAATGTATAAATAAAAGTTAAAACTAAGTAATTTATAAAAAATCTGGAAATTTTAATTAAAAAAATTTGTAAATATAAATAAAAATCAAATCTATTTAACAAAGTTAATAAATTTTTTATTAAAGCCCACGTTCCCAAAGTTCTATCAATATTAAAATCGATAAAAAAAAGATCGAATATATATTTGTGTACAAAATTTAATATCAGGCCAAGAACAATTGTTATAATAAAAAACGGAAAATTATATAGCCAAAAATTTGTAGCATTTTCTATAGATAAAAAAATCTCTCTTTTTTTAAAATTGGACTCAAGCCAATAAAATAAAGTTACTATCTCTAAAAATCTTATTATCAATTTTATAAACCAATGGATATTGGGAAATGAAGTAACACCAAAAACAGATAGCATAAAAAGTATTATTTGAACGAGTGCAGTTGTTACAAAAACAATCTGAAAATATTTTTTAAAATAAATATTAAAAATATGCCGGTTAAATTTTTTATTTTTTAAAAGCACAGATATGAAATATAAGCTGTTTAATAAATACCAAAAAGAAAACAAAACTATATAAAAAAAAGCAGCACAATAAGAAACATTTTTTAACGGTAAAGTAAATGATAAGACAAAATCATTACAATATTTTCCGGCAATAATAAAAATTAAAAAATCCAAAATAACCACCCAACTAAAATATTTTAAAAATGTTTTAGTTGAAGATAAATAATTTAAAAAAAATTTATTAAAAAAATAAAAAATATTTTCTTTATTAAAAACAGATAAAGAATTTTTCCAACATTCAAATAGATGCATCAATCAGTTTTCTTTATAAAAAAAATTGTAATATTTATGTCTTAAAATTGTATAATAATTTGCTATAAAAGATATTGTAAGTAAATAGCTAACTATGTACAAAATTAAATATATTAAAGCAAAAACTATAGCCGCCATGTAAAAACTGGAAATCCAAAAACTTTTTACATAACCGGCAATAAAATCTCTTATTCTTCCAGTCATAAAAGAAAATAAACCAAAAAACATTGTAACCGGTAAAAAATAAATAAATACTTTAATTGCTTTTACAAAAGATGAAAAAATTGAAACAAATTTTTGATGTGAATCTAAAAATAAAAATATATTAAAAGAAATAACAACACCAAATATGTTAGAAAAAAATAAATATTTTGAACTTGTAACAATTAACAAAAAATTTTCTTTAAGTAAAGGATCGCTTCTAAAACTGAACAATAATAAAAATGCGATAACCAATATAAAAAATATAAAAACACTAAAAAATATAATTATTTTAGATATATATTTTTTTAAATATTCAAAATCTTTACTTTCACCGGAAGCCCGAAGCAATAAATATGGCATAGCGCCAATCATAAATAATAAAAAAATAGAAATCAAAAGAACAGGCGTAAACAAGAATAAAAAGAAGAAATTTTTAGCAGTTTTATCAACAATCAAACTGGATAATGGCAAAAGAGAATAAAATAAAGCCATAAAAAATCCGGTCAAAAGTGGCATCCACCAGAATTTTTTTATAAAAATCACAATTGCTTTATACAAATTATTTACACTAGCTAGCAAAAAAAGCTTAAAACTATCTTTTCTATAAAAACTTAAAGACTCTTTCCATTTAATAAATAACTCACCAAACATAATGCACCCCTTTATTTATATGGTTAAATTTAATATGCAGATTATAGCAATCAAACAGTTTATGGCAATACCAAAAAACAGAATTCTTGACATATAGAAATTTTTTCAACTAAAATTAATAATAAAAAATAGGCTAAATAGTAAATATTAAGTTTGACTAATTTGACAAATAAAATATTTACTAGTAAAAGTTCTTTTGGGTGGGAAAGGGGATTTTTCATGGGAATTAAAAAGAAAAATACAAAGAATATGAATTATGACACAAAATTATTAATCGTAGAGTCTCCTGCAAAAATAAAAACTATCTCTAAGTTTTTAGGATCTGATTTTAAAATTATGTCCACATTTGGGCATGTTAAAGATTTACCACCTAAAAAGTTGGGAATTTCTCGTGATGAAAAAGATAATCATATAGAATTGGAATATGTGCCTATAAAAGACAAAGCCAAAACTATTGCTGAAATTTGCAAACAAGCAAGTAGATCAGGTGAAGTATACTTGGCTTCCGACCCTGATAGAGAGGGAGAAATTATTTCTTGGCATATAGGACAAGAAATAGCAAAAGTCTTTAGCGACAAATCCAAAATTTATCGAATAACATTTAACGAAATAACAAAACCTGCAATTTTGGCCGCTATCGATGACAAATCTACCGTAAATATGAAAATGGTCAGAGCACAACAGGCTCGAAGAATTTTAGATCGTTGGGTAGGTTATGAAGTATCTCCAATATTATGGAAAAAATTATCCAAGGGTTTATCTGCCGGTAGAGTACAATCTGTCGCCCTACTTTTAATTTGCAATAGAGAAGAAGAAATTTTAAATTTTAAACCCGAAGAATATTGGACTATAACCGGAAAGTTTAAATTTCAAGATTCAACAATAGATGCCGAACTTTTTAAAATTAAAAATAAAGAATTTAAATTAAGTAACAAAGAAATTGTTGATAAAACGGTTGCATTAATAAAAAAAGAAAATTATAAAATTCAAAAAATTACTGAGCAGAAAAAAGCCAGAAATCCACTCGCTCCATTTATGACAAGTACATTACAACAGGACGCTTACAATAAATTAGGTTTTTCCGTTGAAAAAACCATGATGATCGCTCAAAAATTATATGAAGGTTTGCCATTATCCGATCCGGATAAACCTGAAGCGTTAATTACTTACATGCGTACCGACTCTTTAAGATTATCCGATACCGCATTAAATAGCTCAAGAGATTATATTTCGCAAAAATTTGGCTCTGATTATTTACCAAAAGAAGCGAATATTTATTCTAAAAAAGGTGCCCAGGATGCACACGAAGCCATAAGACCGATTAATGTTGAAATTACACCACAAAAAGTCTCTCAATATTTATCTAAAGATCATGCAAAATTGTACGGTCTTATTTGGCAGAGATTTGTTGCATGCCAAATGAATCCGGCTCAATATTTTCAACGCCAAGTCTTAATAGACGGTGGCGATTATCTATTTAAAGCAACCGGATCAACATTGGTATTTGATGGCTTTTTAAAAGTTTATCAAGCAAAAAGTCCTGAAGATGACGAATTAACAATTCCAAAAGGAATAAAAGAAAGCGATAGTTTATCCCTTGAAAAGTTAGATCCTAAGCAACATTTTACAAAACCTGCACCAAGATATAATGAAAGCTCTTTAGTAAAAGAATTGGAAAAACAAGGTGTAGGAAGACCAAGTACATATGCTACGATAATTTCTACAATCCAGAAAAGAAAATATGTTGATAAAGATCAGAAAAGATTTGTTCCTACAGAACTTGGAAAAGCTGTTATAAAAATGTTGGTAGAACATCTACCGGATATTATTAACGTATCTTTTACAGCAAAAATGGAAGAAGATCTTGATAAAATAGCTGAGGGCAAAATTAAAAGAGATGATGTATTAAACGAATTTTACGAACCGTTTAAAAAAGATCTTGCTACTTGGCTTGGAAAAGATACTAAAAAAGAAGCTTTGAAAACAAATATTAAATGTCCTGAATGTGGCGAACTACTGGTCATAAGATTTGGAAAAGCCGGAGAATTTTTAGGTTGTTCAAAATTTCCGACATGCAATTTCACATCGCAATTTAAAAAAGATGAACAAGGAAATATTGAGCTTGTAAAAACTGAAGAACCGTCAAAATCCGATATTAAATGTCCTAATTGCGGTAAAAACTTAGTTCAAAAAATAGGACGTTTTGGTCCATTTTATGCCTGTCCGGGATATCCTGAATGTAAATATATCCATCAAGAAGCTTTGACTATGGCATGTCCCGAATGTAAAGGTAAAATCGTAAAACGAGTAAGTAAGCGTGGCGCTTTTTGGGGTTGCTCAAATTATCCAAAATGTAAATTCGTAATTCCGGGCGATGTTAAAGAAGAAAAATGTCCAAAATGTAAAAGCCCATATCTTTTAAAACGAAAAGATAAAGAAGGTAATATTACTTTAAGTTGCCCAAATAAAGAATGCGATTTTACAAAGCAAGAGTAAATTTAAAAAAATCTGAGCAAAATTGATATTAAAATCCAAATGGATTCGCCGGCAAAAACACCGGACCATAAAGAATACTTACTCTCTTTATTTTTTGTAAAATACGAAAACACAGCACCAATTAAAAGACCGATAACTAAATTATTTGGCATTAAAATACCACCAAAAACCATTGTAGGACTTATTTTAAATCTTTTTAATATCAGGCCATAAATAAATCCCAATAATAAAATTTTAATATCAAAATTTAACGATTGAATTAAAAGAGCCCTACTTTTACCTCTTTGTGCAAATAATTCAGGTGAACCAATTTGAAATGTAGAAAATAAAAGCCAAAGAAATAATCCTATGGATATTGCAGTAAAAAACAAACCTATCCACTGATATTTTTTAATCTTTTTAAATTCTATTCCGGAAAGCTGCCCTACTTTGTAATCAAATAATAAATCAGAAGCAACGGCTGCACACACGTTAAAAAACACAACCAATAATGTAATTTGTAAATAATCAAGTTTAAAAATAAGCATCATGGGAAGCATTACAAAAGTTGCAAATCGACCAAAAGTAACAAGCCCAATTTTACCGCCGATATAAACCAATTGATATGTTGCCAAAACTACAAAAATCAAAAGTAAAATTTGACTAAAAAAACTAAATTTAAAATATGTTAAAAATGCAAAACTCAAAAATAAAGTAATTATTAATTCAATATCAAGAAAATATTTAAAATTATTTTTTAAATTTTTATTTTTAATTAAATTAAAATCTAAATTAAAGTTCTTAATTTTAGACCAAATTAATTTTGGTAGTCCGGTCAAACCCAATAAAAACTCAGAAACAACCAATCCTGATGCAAATGCAGTGACAAAATCTTCAAAATTAAAAACATCAAAAAACTTAAATGGCAAATATAAAGAATGATTGTTTAACGGCAATAATATTAGATATTTTGAAAGTAACCCCACAAATAAGGGTAAAACTATACTCATGCCGGAAATATAGCCAATAGCTAGCAACATAGGCATAGTGGCAATAGCAAACTCTTTTCCAAATAAAGATGGAAACAGGTAGAAATTTTTGGGTAAAAAACCTTTAAATCTAAGAAAACCGTCACGAAAAAAACAAATAATCCAACTGGAAGAAAATCCCCAAAAAAGCTGTTTCGCTTGCTTACCATGTGATTGAGAGGTAATAATTTCATAAATTAGCTTACTAACCGGAAACGATAATTTTTCTTTAACTAAAAGCTTATCGGCAAAAAGATGTGCCAACCAAATACCAAAACCACCGGCAGCAATACACAGAAAAAAAATAAAGACAAAAAAAGATATTGGATTATTAATCAAATTATCAAATAATTGTTTGTCTAAAAAATACAGTGTGGGTAATGAAAAACCAATACCGACACCAACAATTCCGCCTACAGAACCAATAGTTTGTATTATTGCTAAATTTTTTATTTTATTTGATTCGGAATCTTTTCTTTTTCTTAATTTTAAAACAATCGAACTTGCAAGAACTATTGCAGGAGCAATCCATGGGCCAACCATTGTTGCCATAGAAATATAAGACAAACTTGCCGCAGCTAAAATTGTTGATATTATACCCAAAACCAAAACAATAAGAGTCATGAATTCTCCAAAATTAAATTAAAAATGCATTTTTTTAATAAAAATAACATTTTTTTACATTTTTTAAAGATTTTTCTTGATTTTCGCAATAAAATAATTTACTATTTGTATTAGAGGGTTGTTGGTTTTATATGAAAGTATAAGTCATGAGTATTTTAAAGAATAAAAATATTTTAATAAACATTGCGTCAATAGCGATAATATTTTCTACTCTGGCTTTTTATTTTTTAAAAAGCGATTCAAGTAAAACTGATCAAAATCAAGTTGAAAATATACAAGACAAACAAATTAATAAATATCAATTAAAATATGTAAAAAAATTAGAAAACGCACCTGTTTACGATTATCAAAACATGCTTGCATTAGTTGAAGAATGCAGACAAATTAAAACAAAATTTTATTCTGATTTCAACAATTTTATAACCGAAAAAATTAATTTAAAATCACTAAAAAATATGTTGGAAAAATTACAAAAAGAACGCGATATGTTCAGAACATATCTTTACGAAAACAACGTATTTCATAATAGAACCGAAGCATCAAGAAAAAGAGATTCTTTAAAATACTATTTTCGAGTAATAGAAGATAATCTTGATGAAGTAAAAAACATGATAGAGAAATTTAGTCTAAATATAAAACTAAAAATTAATGATCACATTAATGATTCTTACTTAGAAAAAGCAATTAAATTAAGTAGCCTTGATTAAGCAACGCAAACTCAATAATTAACTAATTTATAATTTATGTTTATTTTGTCTGCTATGACTGTTATCCAACCGTTGCATAAAGCTTACGACTTCTCTAAAGCTTCGACGGACAAGTCGGCGGACAGGTATTGGATCCAACCCGTTGTGTATCGAACGGCGATAGACATTCGCTAACCCAATATCGCCCATCTAAAGTGGGCTGACTCGAATTTATTGTATAAAACAAAAAAAGCCTGCCTCTGGCATGGCGTTACTGTGGTAGCGAAGGGCTATCGCCCTTCGCGCACAGCGCAAAACTACTTTTTGTTAAAAATTAATTATTGAGTTTGCTTTAAGCAACGCTTTTCTTCAAAAACTTATTAATTTTTTT
>LDIX01000001.1:92387-95927 GCA_001468925.1 candidate division TM6 bacterium UASB340
TTCAAAAACTTATTAATTTTTTTAGAATATAGATCAGAAAAAGTTGAACAAATGTGACCATGTTCGCATACCGGTGTTATTAAAATTTTGGATTTTTCATTTGCGCATGAGTACATATCTATACTGTCTTTAATATCAACGATTTTATCTTTACATGCATGAATAAATAATATTGGTTGTTTAATATTATTGATACCTTCTATAACATTAACACCGTCAATATCGCAATCAGCTGCAAAATTAACCATCTTTTTTACAACATAAGCAAATGGAATTGATGGTAATCCGGACTTAGCTTTAAAAGATCTTGATATTACATCTGTCAAATTTGCATATGCTGAATCAACAACCAAAGCATTGCACAAATCAGGTCGCCTCTTTAAAGCCTCAATTGCAACAGCTCCACCCATAGATATTCCTAAGATAAATACAGGTAAATTTCTTGAGAAAAATCCTCTGGAAGCCGATGTATCATTTAAAAAATCTACAGCAGCAAAAATATCTTTATATTCAAGACACCCTAAAGTTCTGAATCGACCTTCACTTTTACCATGACCTCTAAAATCAAACATTAAAATATTGTAATTTGGAAATAAATCGATTATAGAATTTGCCATTTCTTTACAGCTTTGATACCCATGAGCAATAATTAAATTTCCTGATGCCCATTTACGTTTTACAAAATATCCGGATAATCGAAGGCCATCCTGAGTATTAAAATTTACCTGAGCTATATCGTATTTTTTAAATAAATCTTCTTTTATTTGCGCCGCAACAACCGATAATCGTTTACCATTTTTAAGTTTTAAATCATAAGGACTTACAAGTTTTTTGAACGCAAAAAAAGAGATAATTAAGATTAATAAAACCAATATTGGCAAAATAAAATAGATAAACCGTAAATATTTATTACCGCGTCTTCTCACAGCTTTAACCCATCTTTATAAATATTTTTTCCTGCTAAAAAATGCCAATGCATATGAAAAACAGATTGACCGGCATTCGCACCATTATTTGATACCAAATTAAACACAACCGGCTCAGATTGATTATTTTGTGCTGCTATTTCTATTGATAAATCACGAGCGACTTGTCCCATTTTTGAAAGTATAAAAAGCTCTTCGTCTTTTATCACACATAAATTTTCAATATGTTTTTTAGGAATTATTAAATAGTGATAAGGCGATTTGGGGTAAAGATCTTTTATCACTATTAAGTCTTCAGTTTCTTTTATGATTGTACTTGGTATTTGTTTTTGAATTATTTTACAAAATATGCAATTGGAACTAAACACGACTATCTCCTGGCTGGCCCGCCATACGTAGCCTTGGCGAAGTATGGTGCCGAAGGTCGGACTCGAACCGACACAGTGTTACCACCACGAGATTTTGAGTCTCGCGCGTCTACCAGTTTCGCCACTTCGGCAATCAATAATGTCTAAGATTACGCTTTTAATCTAACAAAACAACGATTACAGTCAAGCTATTTTTTATTAATTTATCAATATTTTTAGCAACAAAATTTGACTATTTTTCTCAAATACGATATTAAACTCCTTTTACATAAAAATTTATAATATTTTTTAAGGACTTTATATGAACAAAAAATTACAACTTTTATTTGCGGTAATAGCATTATCCGGATTATCAAATCTTTTCAGTATGGGTGAAAATTCTATAATAATAGATCTCTTTGATCAAAAAACTATTAAAGAAATAATAGAATTACCAAATCTTGGTAAAAATCTTCCCGGTTATTTAGTAATTGGAAAAGATAATAATTATTATCTAGTATATAAAGATGAAACAGGAATAACGATAGAAAAAAATAAATAGCTAGAAAACTCCGGCCATATTAAATATTGGCAAATAGATAGACAGCATTAAAAACACAATTATTAAACCTATAAAAACTAATAATATAGGTTGAAAAATAGTTACTAGATTTTTTATATTTTGCTCTAAAATTTGTTTACAATAAAAAGCTGAGCGCTCAAGAAGATTGCTCAGCTTTCCGGTTTTTTCACCAACATGTACAAATGCAATAATATTTTCCGGAATAAAATCGCTACAATATTTTTTTAAAGCAATAAAAAATGGCTCGCCATTTATAACTAAATTTTTACTTGCCAACAATCTTTCTTTCAAATAAAAATTGTCAATCACATCTATTGAATAATCTAAAGATTTTTTAAGATCAATACCGCAAGCTAAAAACATTGATAAAATCTGAAAAAAATTAACTAAATCATAAAAGATAAAATATGTTTTAAAAATATAAACGTTAAAAAATATTTTATCTTTTATTTTTTTAAAAAAAGATAGTTTAATTAATAGTTTTGAAAATAAAATTATTAGAAAAAAAATTATCAAAAATATTATACCATTACTTGATCGCAAAAAATTAGAAATATCAAAAACCAACTTGGTTGAAGGCGGAAGCTCTTTATCAAAAGAACTAAATAGATCCTGAAATTGTGGAAGCACAAAAATAAAAATTCCAAAAACAAGAAATAAAGAAAAAATTAATGTAATTATTGGCAATAGTGCAGCATTTTTTATTTTTTTAAGCAATTCTATTTTATCGCTTAAATTATCCGATAAAGTTTTTAAAGAAAATCCAAGTTGGCCAAAATGCTCACCCGCAGATACAATATTAATTTCGGATGCTGTAAAAACATCCGAATACTTTTTTAAAGAAGCAGAAAAAGTTTCACCATTTTTAATATTTTCAGTTATATCCAATAATATATTTTTAAACTTTTTATTCTCAATTTGATTCAAAAAAATATTTAATGCATCAAGTAAATTTATTCCGCTGGATATCAAAGCATACAGCTGTTCAAATAAATTTTTTTTATCTTCATTATTTATTTTTTTACTAAAAAAAATAAATTTATCTTTTTTTTCATAAAATTCACAAACTGCTATATTTTTTTGCAATAAAATTGACGTTAATTCTTGAAAATTATTTGCCGGCAAAAAGCCTGATAGCTCTTTTCCCGAAATATCAATACCCTTCCAATAATAATTTTTCATTAAAATCTCATAATATTTTAATTACAAACCAAGTAAATTTAAAAATTCTTTTTGATCTATTTCCAACTCAATTTTTATTCTTTTTTTTCTCGAAGTATGACCCGAAATTATAGTAATCGACCTTTGTTGTATTTTTAAACTTTTTGCCATAAATTTAACCAATTCTTCATTCGCCCTACCTTTTTCAGGAGTGGATTTTAAATAACACTTTAAAAGACCCGATTTATCTATAAAAAACTTTAATTTACCTGAATTTGGCACCACAGTTAGTTCAATTATCAACTTTAAACTCCCTCTTTTGGCAAATTTATTAATTAATGCATACTAAACATTGCCAGATAATATATTATTTTTTATAATACCAAGTAAATCTTTTTAAAACTTTGAAATATAAATTATTGCTGTTACAAACTATTGTACTGCGCCCATCCTACTACGCATAAAGCTTCGTAGGACAAGTAGCGGCGGACAAGCTATAAAAATTTTGTCATCCTGAACTTGA
>LDIX01000001.1:96852-129714 GCA_001468925.1 candidate division TM6 bacterium UASB340
AAATTTTGTCATCCTGAACTTGATTCAGGATCCAGTCCTTGAAATATAAGTATAAGATTGTTTACTGCGCCCATAGCTCAATTGGATAGAGCGTCAGACTACGGATCTGGAGGTTAGGGGTTCGACTCCTCTTGGGCGCACCATACTTCACTAAAGTTTCCGCCGTCGCATAAAGCTATGGCGCACAGGTCGTATGGCACGGCCAGTAAATTTTGTAATAATTACTTGGAGAGATGGCTGAGTGGTCTAAAGCGCTTGCCTGCTAAGTAAGTATTCTGGGAAACCGGAATCGAGGGTTCGAATCCCTCTCTCTCCACCATACTTCCGCCGTCGCATAAAGCTATGGCGGACAAGTCGCACTAGGCTACGTATGGCAGGCCAGCAATAATTTGAAATATTCTTAATCCGGAGAGGTGGCAGAGCGGTTGAATGCGGCGGTCTTGAAAACCGTTATTCCTGGGAACAGGAATCGGGGGTTCGAATCCCTCCCTCTCCACCAGCCTTCGCTCTGACGAGCTACGGCTGGCAGGCCAGTCTAAATTGAATTTGATTATAAATAGTAAAATTAGCGAAGGCTGCCAGCAATAATTTGAACGGTCGGCCAGTTTTTTGAGCCATTTCATACACTATTTCAAAAAAAATTTCATATATTGTAGATTTTTTTCATATTTGCTAACTTTCAACTCATGTAAGTTATATTTCTATTTTTTAAGGGAGATAGTTAATGAACAAATATAAAAATATATTTCATGCAATATTTTTAATAACAATTACATTAATTTGCGCAAATTTTACCGATGGGGCAAAAAAAGAATCTGATGCAAAAGTAATCGAATATGTAGCCCTTCAAGAAGGTGAAAATATCATTAGTGCATCTTTATCGGATGAATCAAATATTACAGAACTTAAAGAAGCTTCTTTTACAGGTCATAGCAAAATTGGTGGAGTTAGAAGAGAAAGTGATGATTCAATAACTCAGCTTAACTTGGCAGATATAAAAGCACTTGAAGTTATAAATGAAAGCTACACATCTCCAAGATATCAAGATAAAGAATTTATTCTTTTAAAAGTTATATCGGCTTCCGGAGTTGAAACGGCAGATTTTCTTGTACCAAGAGATGTAGTAATTTGCGGAATAGAAAAAGAAACAAATATGGCAAAAGCTTGGTATCTTAGAAAAATAAAAAAACTTGAAATATCTATGCCTGAAGTAAAAAAAGAAGAATTACCGGTGGTTACAAGACCGGAAGTTCTCGTAAAAAAAAGAAATAAATAAAAATTAATTAAATTTTATTAAAAAAATAAGCGGGTTTTTATTCCCGCTTATTTTTTTAATAACTACTTATTTTTTAAACCTGTTCTGCGAATTCTAATTTTTCAATTTCTTTATTAGCAAATTCTATTCGACTTTTAAAAGATGGATGATCTGAGGTATCCTCTTCAAAAATAGTTTTTCTATTTGCTTCAATTGTATCTGTAAATATTTCTATAAATTCGCATAATTCATGATCAATATTGTTATGCGTATTTTTTAAATTTTCAAGCTCTTTATTGAGAAGTTCACAATCCTGAGTTAAAATATTTTGTTGTTCAGTCATATCATTTTTCATTTTTATCATGGCAGCAAGAAAAGATTTTGGATCTTTTGTAATTTCTATTGCAAATTTATCTGCATTTATTTCATCTTTTAAATTTGACAATCGTTTTCTTATTGCAAGCCATACAATCAAACTCAAAACATATGGTGTTAAAACTGCAATACTTTTAATATAGATAGCGGCTTTAGAATTATAACGATTAATTGGTCTGGTAAATAATAATGGCACAAAAACAAATTCTGTTACTAAATCTACTGAAAATAACATTGTCAAATTATTCAAGCTTAAATACTTTTCGATAAAAGAAATCTTTTTTGAATCAGACACAATATGACCAATTTCATGAGCCAAAACTGCTCTCAACTCATCATCAGATAGACTTTTTGCCAATTCATAACCAATGGTAATATTTGATAATTTTTTTGAAAAAACCATATTTCCTGCATTATATGAATCACCTTTATTATCAGAAAAAGATATAAACAGATAAGGTTTATCCAAATTAGCTTTGGCTGCCAATTCTTCGACCATCGCATTTAAAAACGGTGCTTTATCTTTATCAACAAAAACACAATTATCATAGTCACTTGGCAAACCCTCAATCCAACTTCCACTTATGAATTTACGTTTTGCAAATTTATCATGATTAGTTGCAGTAATAATTTTTGTACGTTCAATCTTATCTAAATAATATTTTACGTTTTTATTTGCAGCTAAATATTTTATAACATAATCATCATTTGTTTTTAAATTATTAATTTCATTTGCAATATTATAAGTTTGAGTTTCAGCGGCAAAAATAGTTTGAATGGATAAACAAAAAATCATTGCAAGTTTATTTTTTATATTATTAATGTTCATAATACTATTCCTAAACTTTTTTCAATAAACCATAATCTATGTAAAGTTCTTTAATTTTTATCATCAAATTGTAAGAATCTTCTCCAACACTAGGCCTTTTATAATCAAAATATTTTATTTTTAACTCAATATCTCTTTCAAAAAAACGCGTTTCTAATTGATGCTTTTCAGAATTCGTTTTTAAAACGTTTATAAAAGCCTGCAGCTGAAGTAATAATTCATTATACAAATAAACTTTATTATAATCTAAGCCTTTGTTATTAATATAATTTTCGAAATCTTGTATTAATTTTTCGTAAACAAATTTTATTTTTTCAGCCAGTTTAGGCTTATTTTTTTTAATATCATCGTTGTAATTAACTGTTTCTTTAAATTTATCAAATAATGGAGGTATAAGATCTTTATCAAATTTTTTCCAATTAATTACAAAAAAATTTTCAGGAATCTCCCTCTTACCGGAAAAATCATCCATCGAATTTAAATTTAAGAAACTAAATAAAAATATAAAAAGAATATACTTTGATTTAAACATAAAAATCTCCTGTAAATTAAATACAATATTTCACGCTCATGAAGAATGTGAATTTATAGATTTTGGTATTTTAATCAAGAAGAAAGATAAATTAATTGGTGAAAAGTATGTAATTAATTTTACTTTTATATTTATAAAAATGTCTTTAAAAAATGCTTTTTTGCAAAAGCTCTACCAGAGCCAGATTTTAAGTATTTTTCAAATTTAATAGCTACCGATTCATCTTCAAATGCAAAATAAGTCTCTAACCGCCAAGGCCCATATTTTGCAGTATGAACAGATTCACCACAATTATGATCAGCTAATCTTTGCTTAAGATTTATTGTGTAACCGGTATAAGTTTTTTGTGGATAAGATTTTGATCTAAGAATGTAAATATAAAACATGAAAATAATTCGTCCGCCTTCGCAAATGCTTTGGCGGGACAGCTTTCGCTCAATTTTTCTATTAATAAATTTAATCATAACAAAGTGGCCTGCCCAGCTGAAGCTCGTCAGAGCGAAAGCTGGTTGGGATGAGAGGATTCGAACCTCTGTTGGCGGAGTCAGAATCCGCAGTCCTGCCACTAGACGACATCCCAATACTCAATGAAATTTTAGCAAATAAAGAAATTTTGTCATGAGAAATAATAAATATATTCGAAATTTACAAAACTAATGGGCCGCATATGGCAGCCCATCAATCCCTAAAAGGCCCCCACCTAATTTTTTTTATTTCATAAAGACTGGATCCCGGGTCAAGCCCGGGATGACACTATTTAACAAGTCCAATAAGCAGCTCGCTCAAATTTGAATTAACATTCAAATTATTACCGAATTCTTTAATTTCACATTCAAATAGTGGGAACGCATTAATCAAAACATATTCAATTGAATTCCAGTATTCACGAACCAATTTTGAATTTGAAAAAATTAAACCCATTCTTTTAATAATATTATCTTTAACTATTTTATATTCCGGTTTGGACATTATGTTATTAATAATTTTTGCAATTCTAACATCCGATAAAATAACTATTTTTAAAACATCTGAAAAAGATTTATCTTTAACTTTTACAAGTAAAGAATCAATATCATAATTACAAATAATAGCGTCAAGCTCATTCATTTTTGCAGTTATAACATTAAGTTTTTTTACATTTATTTCTTTTTCCGTATTTAAAGCAACAACCTCTTCTTGGTACTTTTCTTTAAACCAACTGTTCCATAACCAACCGGAAGAAATTTTTTCTTCTTTTTCTTTAATTTCAGCTTCTATTTTATTTATCTCTTTTTCTAGCGAAACTTTTGCTACTTCAAAATTTTTATAATTCTTTTTCAAAGTATCAAGATCAATTTTATTTAAAATTTCTGAAGCATCATAACTGTTTATTTTTTTATATTCATCTACAGCTTTAAATACTGCAGCAACAAAATATTTAATAATCTTATAATTTAAACCGCTATCATTTTTAGCAACACAATAAACCCAATTTTCATCATCGGATTTTTCATCTAAATAAACACCAAAATTTGCTTTATTATAAGAAACATCAACACCAAAATCTTTATATCCTACAAATTTAAATGAACTATTCTTATATTTTGTAAAATCATCAAAAGAAACCACTTTGTAATTGGTTACAGATGTCCAAATATTACTGTCTTGAGTTACAAATTCTTGAACAAAATTTTCTACACGTTTTTTAAAATCACTTATAGTTTCATAATCAGTATTATATTTAAATAACTCATAACAAGCATTAGCCATCTGTTTATTTGCAAATACAAAACCAACTTTTACTTTTTCATCAGATTCAATATTTATACTGTTAAAATCACAATCAGAAAAATTATCCTGATATGAAAGAAACATTTCTGTTAAAAAACCTAAAAATTCAGGCTCTACATAATCCTGTATTTTATCCAAAAGATCTAATGCATTTTTACTGTCAACATTAACAAGTCCTGTAAATGGCTTACTTATTGCAAGTTTTAAAAGTAATGCTAAAAACTCTATTTTTTTGTAATTTTCAAAACCTGCTTCCATAGGAGATCTATATAAAAAATAAGACTTTAACAAAAACTCTTCCAAAGGATAAAGTTGACCATTTTTTAAAATTCTTTTAGCTAACCAAGAAACAATTGGAGGCAAATTTGATAAAGTATTTGAATTTCCATTGTTTAAATAATCTGCAGCTTTATTAACAACCAAATCCGTGACAATTTTTTTTGTTAACTCTTTGACCTGAAATTCATCTTTTGTTTTATTTATCTGATCTAATTTTTCTTCTTTTTTAACATTTAACTGAACACCATGAAACGGTTCAAGAATATCACCATGCCCGGCATATCCCCAATCAAGAGATACTTTGATGTTTTTAGGCAAATCAAAAGCAATAGACTTTGATGTCAAATAATTCAATTCATCAGTTTGATTTGCAAAGATAAAAGAAAATACGAACAAAACGTTTAAAGATAAACTTTTTATAAATTTATTCACGAAAATTCCCCCAAGAATTCATATCGTTAACAATATATCCCTAAATAATTAAGAATTGATAGTAGCATGTAGCCAATAAAAATCAATCGCATTTGACATCAAGGCCAGCAAGCCCTCGCAAGGCTTAGTCGGACAATATCTGTATCAAATCTTCACAACAAACAAAAAACCTTACAAATATAAAATAAAGCGCCATTTTTTATCAAAAAAAAAGACTATTATTAAACCAGTTGCGTTTTTAAGTCAAAATAATATCATCAATATTAGCAACTTATTAAATTAAAAAATCGGAGAATTCAAGTGAAAAGAAATATGAAAAAAGCATATAAAAAGAAAAACAACCCGCTACTAAAATTTTTATTTACATTAATATCATTGTTTTTTTTGATTGTTGTTATTTCAGTTATCGCCTTTAGATTAAAAACGGCAGCAAAAAAACAACTTTTCGTAAAATCAACAGGTGCCACCGAACAAATTACAGTGTTCACACATGGCTCATTTGGTTCCGTTATTGGGCTTATTAACTTCTTTCAAGTTATAAAGGATGATATTTCCGGAACAACTTACAAAAAAACCGTATCTAAAATGAGAAATGACCCCGGATTTTATTCAAGTCAACCTATAATGCAAAAGGGTCTTGTTTCTATAAATCCATCATTTGATCTTAACTCTATATCAAATGCCCGTTACGCAGCATATCCATTAATTAAGGGTTACGATCAAATAGAGCAGAGCCTAAATCAAAACAGAATTAATAATCACTATTATACATTTGGATGGAGTGGGCTATTAAGTCAAAGTAGAAGACGAAAAGAAGCCATAAGATTTTATAATGCCCTATCTGAAGAAATAGATAGATATAAATTACTTGGGAAAAACGTACAAATTAAAATACTTACACACAGTCATGGCGGCAATTTGGCATTAAACTTGGCTGCAGTACATGCCGTTATGAATAACTTTGAAAATATAGATCTATTAATTAACAATGCAATAAATGAAGATCAAAAAGAAGCCTATAAATTAATGTATGAACAAATAAAAATATTACCCAAGAAGAGTTCTTTAACTATCTTAAAAGGTCAAAAATTTTTAGATTATTTTCCGGAAAAAAAAGATTTTAAAGTTAGTGAACTCTTGATGTTTGGATGTCCAATTCAACCGGAAACGGAACCTTTGGTTTTAAATAATTTTTTTGGGCATATTTATAATATTTATTCTGAAGAAGATGTTGTTCAAGATATGGACGTATTTTCTACAAAAAAAGAAAGTAAAAAAAGATTAAAAATATTAAAAAAAATAGATATTAGTAAATTAAGAAATAAACCTGAAATAACTCAAATAAAAATTATGATAGAGAGAGATATTAGAAAAAATAAATTGGAATCTCAAAAAATATTTAGTCTTGCACAAACTGAAACAACCACAAATAATAGCAATCACAATGACGGTTTTATAAAAAAATTACTTTCAAATAAAGTTTTGTTTTCAAAAAAAACCATGGATCCATCGCATAAAGAAATGTGGTTTGTGTCATGGGAAAAATCAAAAAATAAAGATGCAAATGCGCTTGAAATAATACCGTGCGTCACATTTATGCCGTTAATATTAAATGCCGTAAAAAGTATGTCCAAATTTACAAATGATATTGATATAAACCTGAGATTAACTGCCAGAAATTTAAAAGTTTATGCATTCAAGCACAAAGAAAAAATAAAAATGACCACAAATAAAATGACCGTACCAAGAAATTTAATAGATTCAATTAAAACAAAATTACTTGAATGGCGACCTGAAGATATTTCCGTTACTAAGCAATTTGATACGATTAAAAACTATCAAGCTCAAAATTAATTTTTAAATATCAGAAAAAAGTGGTAATTTTCTGACAAAATTGTATCCTATTTTTTTAATGAGAAATTAAAATTCAAAAATTGAGAGATTGTTTGGAGCTTTATGTTATCTAAAAATTTAAACGTAAAGAGTTTTATACTCTTTTTTCTATGTCTTACATTTAATACAAATATCTTAAATGCAGATTTAAACGATAATTCAAATAAAATAAATAAAATAAAAATTTTTGGTAATAAACACGTAAAAAAATATTTAATAATAAATAAGTTGCCTTGGAAAGTCGGCGAAAATTTCGATGAAACAAAAACGGCAATGACTATAAATAACATATATTCACTAGGTTATTTCAAACAAATAAAAATAGAAAAAGAGATCTTAAAAAATTCAAAAGTAAATCTATTTATTACCGTAGAAGAAAAAGATTTATTGGCAAATTTGGAGTTTGAAGGCAACAAAACAATAAGCTCCGATAAAATACGAAAAGAATTGGCGCTCGATAAATTGATTACAATAGATGATGAAACATTGGAAAAAATTTCAACAGGCATTAAAAAATTGTATGCCGACGAAAGTTTTCATAATGTAAAAATTGAAACAAAAATAATTCCTGATGCCAAAATAGAAAAAAAATCTTCTGCCAAATTTATAATAACCGAAGGCATCAGATCGGTTATTGTCAGTGTAAACTTTGTAGGCAACAATAAAATTCCGGATCGCAAATTAAGAAAAATGATTTCAACACGAGAAGAATGGCTTTTAGGATTTTTAGATGATGCCGGTAAATATAAAAAAGACGACCTTGAAATGGATAAACACAGAATTGAATATATTTACAAAGATTTGGGATATCTTACAACAAGTGTGCCTAAAGTTGATGTAGATTTTTCAGAACAAGATAAAAAAATTAAAGTTACATTTCATATAAAAGAAGGCGACCAATTTATTATTGCAAAAATAAATACGGTCGTTGACGATGAAGTTTCCGACTCGGATCAGCGTGAATATATTACACTTGATGAAAACAAACCATACTGCCAATCAAAGATGTTGGAAACAATCACAAATCTAAAAAATCTTTGGGGTAAATTAGGTTATATCAATGCTGACGTCTATCCGCAAGTAATTCCTGATGAACAAACCAAAACTGTTGAAATAAATTTTGACGTTGAAAAAGGCAAAAAAATATATGTAAACAGAATAGATATTTCAGGAAATACTTACACCAGAGATAAAGTAATAAGAAGACAAATTGATCTTGAAGAGGGAGATCTTATTACAACCAAAAAATTAAACGCTTCACAAGCGAATGTTGAATATTTGAGTTACTTTGAACGAGGCGGAGTAAATTGGAAAATTCACAGGCTAAGCGAAGATAAAGCAAATCTGGAAATGAACATAAAAGAAACAAAAACTGGAAGTGCAAATATCGGATTAACCTATGGTAGTGACAGGTTTAATCCACAACCATCGGTAAAAGTTCGCGGTAACATTGAAAAGAAAAATTTATTTGGATTGGGCTTTGACGTTGGAGGAACAATTCAAGCAAGCAGACACCATATTCAAGACATATCCGCAACATTTTTTGATCCGGCAATTTTAGATTCGGATTCATCTGTTTTTGCAACAATATATAAACGCTGGGAAGAATATGAGCAATGGACAAATGTTTCTGTAATGCCAAAAGAAAAAACAACAGGAGGTAGCGGAAGATTTGGTTTTTACTTACCGCAACTTGATAAACGTTTACAATTTCTAACGGAACTTGGAATAGAAAGTATTTCAAATAATAAACCACAAGCCAAAGGTCCAAATGCAGCAATATTTGAACCTATTGTCAGACAAAAATTTCAAGAAGGAACTTTAGCTTGGCTTTGTTTTGATTTGATAAAAGATACGCGTAATCATAAGGTTTATCCAAATTCCGGATACAAAGCAATTTTACATACCAAGTTAGCACCACCTGCTGTGAATGAAGAATACAGTTTTTTAAAAGCAGAACTTGAAGGCAGCTGGTACACACCATTAATCGGAGATGACAATTTAGTTTTGGGTATGCATGCTAAATTTGGTGTCGTAGAACCTGTTGGCGGTACTTATTATATTACACAAACAGATTCGGATGGCATAGATTCAAAAGTTGAAAAAAGAAAAATTATACCTTACAAAGAATTGTTCAATATGGGTGGCCAAGATACGGTAAGAGGCTTTGTTTGGGGCAGTATCGGACCGGCATGGACTACAAGCCCAAATGATCAGAATGGTAGTCCAATGGGAAGTAAATATATGTTGCAATTTAATGCAGAGCTGATATTTCCATTGATTCCGGACTACTCAATGAAGGGGCATTTCTTCTATGATGCCGGTGCGGGATGGGATACACCAAAAGATGCAATTACACAAGAAGATAGAGCTTACATAAAACGCGATAGATTTAAATTGCGTCATGCTGTCGGATTTGGGTTAAATTTAACACAACCTGTTCCTGCAAAAATTGACTGGGGATATAAACTTGATAGAGACAAGGCTGCCGGTGAATCGCCAAGTGAGTTTCATATTAGTATGAATTATGCATTCTAAAAAAGTATAAAAATAATCGGCGGGCGATAGCCCAATGGCATCAACTTAAGCATTTAAAACTTACGGCATTAACCCATTGGGATGTTAGCTATGATAACTTTTGAGTGTTTTGAACTCTCGGATAAGTCATCCCGGGCAAGGCCCCGGGATCTCTTTCTTGAACATTCAAAATTGCTACGCAACGCTTACTCGAATTTATATAATTATACCAATATATAACTACAGTTAATAATCTTTTGTAATAAAATAAATAACCGACTTCCACATTTATTTGTCATCACAGGCGCTGATTCTGTCATCCTGGCCTGGCCTGTCCGCCGTAGCCACGTAGGCGAAGGCTGGAAGCCGGGATCTCTTTTTACACTTTCACTTTTTATAAATATTCCTATTCAAAATCCATTCATCATACTCTCTATCATTTGAATTAAAATATTTTTCATATAAATCATTCCATTCAGGATTATGTTTTTCTATCAATTCAAATTTCCATTTTTTATGCCAGCGTTTTAACTGTTTTTCTCTTCTAATAGCATCATCGGATTGTTCAAATCGTTCAATATAAACTAATTTTTTAAGATTATATTTCTGGGTAAAGCCTTTTATTATGCCAAGCTTATGTTCAGTTATTCGACGCTTTAGATCACTAGTGATGCCAACATAAATAGTGCCATTTGGCCGATTAGTAATAATATAAACAATATAAATTTTCATAGTGATAGCATTTTATAAGAAAAATGCGAATGTTCAAGACGGAGATCCCGGGTCCTTGCCCGGGATGACGCAACCTACGTTCTTATGATATCCAAGAAACAAAGTTTTACTTCGGACAGTAATAGATGACACCCAAAAAGTTTATCATAGCAGCCTCAACCTTCACACCGCTTATGATGATAAATTTTAAATTCAATTTTCAAATTAACGATATTGAGCATAGCATTTGAATCTCAAACAAATTGCAATAAGCTACTTGTGATTTTTAAAAAAGTTTACTACACTTTGTGCCTTAATAAACTTTATATTTTAAAAGTGTAATAACATGAAATATTTTTCTTATATATTTTTAATACTAATATTTTTTGCGCTGCAAACGGTTGCAACGCAATTAGTTGCAGCGCAATCAAAGCATACATTAACAAAATCAGATATTAAAAATTTAACACCGGAACAAAAAAAAGAATTAGTCGATTTTTTTAAAGAAAAATATAAAACAATAGAGAACGAATCAGACAAAGAAGAAATTAAAAAACTTTTAGATTTTATAGAGTCAAATAACACCATTTCAAATTTTTCTAAAATCAAAAATGCAATAAAATATGCACTAACTCATACAATAACAAAAGCTGCAATATCTTTAATTTCGATAATTACCATTATTTATGAAATAAAAAAGATTAAAAACAAAAAAGCTGATAAACTTTTAAATTCAAATAAAACAACTAATAGTTATGAACAAGTTATAAGAGAAATATTTGATGAAAAAGCTGATCCATGCTTATGTTTAAGTGACATGGAAGATTTAAAAAAATTTAAACAAGAATATCCGGATGCCAAATGTTACACTTATATTATTGATGGCACACCGGTTATGGTTAGTAATTAAGTTTGATAGTAAAATAAAAAGCTGATAATTATGCACAAAATATTAAAAAAAATATTTTTTTTAATTCTTATTTTCAAAAGCTATTCATTCGCTCAAGCTGAAAATAAACTTACTATAAAATCTGTAGATGTTCAGAATATGTTGATTGAAAAACTTGAAGAGATAAAATCGTCAGAAAGCTCAAAAGCAGATGCTATAAGCGAACTAAAAAACAATCTAAAAGAAACATATGTTCAGATAGATAATGTGCAAGAAAAAGAATTATTAAATAATCTTTTAGCTCAACTTTCAGCTAAAAAACCGGAAAAATACACTATCAAAAGAACTATTTTAAAATCTATTGAACAATTTATTATACATTCGACACCAAAACTTATAATCTGTGCAACAATAATAATAGTTCTATATCAACTAAAAGGAATAATATCAGCTGCTGAAACAATAGTATTTTTGGAACAAATTGATCAAATAGCAGCAACTATGAATTGGGGAAAATTTTGGGATGCATTTCCTTCGATTGCAACAACGGCAACAAATATTTTTAGTGGTATAGCCGGAGTCATTACAACAATAATCTCTTGGCTTTAATAATTTAAAATAAACAAAGAGTAGTTTTATGAATTTAAATTTTATTTCAAAAATTATTTTTATTTTCTTATTTTTTTCAAAATTGAATTTGTCAGCTAAACCAAACCCGTTTTCTAAAATAGAAATAAATAGTAATAGTGCTACAGTTTGCAAAGATTCGAAAATTAAAAATCTATTTAATTTTACATATCAAGAAAATGTTTTGGTAAAATTCGCTGACGATAGCACAGCAAAGGCTCAAGAACTTGAAGTTAAATTAAATACGAATAAAAACACTCAAGTTAATAAAGAAGTTAAAGACAACTTATCTTTAATAGAAAAAATTACTTTTAAAAAAAATGTCGTAGTTCAAAATGAAAATAAAACTATTTGCGCAGATATGGCTGTAATTTTTCCAAAATCTAAAATTTGCAAATTTGTAGGCAATGTTGAAATAAAACAAACTAAAATTAATCCAAAAGATATTCCCATAACAACAAAATGTGATCAAGCCAAACTTAATTTGATAACGGAAGAAATAATTTTTACCGGTAGTGAAAATATTCCGGTATGCACAACAATATCACTTGACGGTTATCCTGAACTTATGAACCCAATTAAAAACAAAAAATAAATCATGAATAAAATAAAAATATTGGCTCCGCAAGAAGCTTTAAAAATTGCCGCAGGCGAAGTTATTGAAAGACCAAGCAATATTGTAAAAGAAGTAATTGAAAATTCAATTGATGCACAAAGTACGCAGATAAGCTTATACATAGAAGATTCCGGTAAAAAATTAATTAGAATTGTAGATAACGGTTGCGGCATGACAGTTGATGATGCAAAGCTTTGTTTTATAAATCATGCTACAAGTAAAATTGATAAATTGGACGATTTACTTGATATACATTCTTTTGGCTTTAGGGGTGAAGCTTTGTCAAGCATTAGCACCGTAAGCAAAGTCACTTTAATTACAAAAACAATCGATAGCGAACTCGGCGTTAAAATTGAATACAGCGAAAATAAACTTTTATCTGAACAAAATTTATCATGTGCAACGGGAACCGATTTACAAATAAACGATCTGTTTTATAACATACCGGTTAGAAAAAAATTTTTAAAACAAGATGAAACCGAATGGAATCAAATCTTAAATACGTTCAATGCATTTTGTTTAAGCAACACAAATATTCATTTTAAACTTTACAAAGACGAAAAATTAATAATAAATGCACCTGCAGTTGAAAAACTTAATGATAGGGTTTCTCAGTTGTTTGGACACAATTTTGGCCAAAATTTAATATGGTTAATTGAAAAAAATTTAAAAGAAATTAAAATTACAGGTCTAATTTCAAACCATAACTTTTGGCAATATGGCAAACACAAAATTTTTATTTTCGTTAACAACAGATACATAAAAGATGTAGAAATTACAAAAGCATTGGTCAAAGGTTATTCAGGTGTTTTACCGCCAATGCGCTTTCCGGCCGGATTTATATTTATAAACGTTCCGGCTGACTTTGTAGATATAAACGTACATCCCAAAAAAGAAGAGGTCAGATTTTTAAAACCAAATACTGTAAATAATCTTTTACAAAATTTAGTAAAAGAAAGTTTAGACAATAATATAAAAAATTTGCTGGGAAAAACAAATTTTACAAATAACCACACAAGTATTCAAGAAAATAACATGCCTTACGCCGCAACAGAAAACAATATGGCTAAAAATAATTTTTATACACAAGAATTAAGCCAAGAAGTTGTAAAAGATTTTACAACACCATTTATTCAACTTGAAGAAACTAAAATTAGACCCAATATTTTACGCCCAAGAGAGTTGGAATTCGAGTCGGAACAATTATCTACCATCTATACAATAAACAGTGTTGAGACTCGATCTGAGTTTAAAATTATAGGACAATTTTTACGCACCTATATAATTTCAGAAAATAACGATAATTTAGTTTTAATAGATCAACATGCAGCTCATGAAAGAATTATCTATGATGAGTTGGCACAAAATTTTGAAAATAAATCGGGAATAAGATTAATGTTTCCGGAAATTATAAATTTGAATGAACAAGATATAGAAACTATAAAAATTGCTATTCCATTTTTGAATAAACAAGGCATTGATCTTGAGCTTTTTGGCAAAAATCAAATTGCAATAAAATCAAGTCCACCCAAAATTCAGAATCAATCATTAAAAGAGCTGGTTTTTGAGATTTTGGAAAGTATTAAAGAATTTTCAAATCTTGATGAAGAAGCTTTTCGTAAAAAGTTAAATGACAAAGTTCATGCACAAATTTCATGCAAAGCTGCAGTTAAAGCCGGAGATACTTTAAGCTTTGATCAAATGGAAAATATTATTAAAAAATTATCAAATACAAGTAATCCTTTACTTTGTCCGCATGGCAGACCAACTACTTGGATTTTAAATAAAAATTTTGTTGAAAAGAATTTTAAAAGAAAATAAAAAGGCCCGGTATTTCTACCGAGCCCGAAAAAATTAATTAAAAATTAAATTATTTTTTTGATTCTTGAAGTCTTTTTAGTAAATTCTGAGTATTAGATCCCTCTGAGTATAAAATACCTTTATCAATTGTAATATCACCATTAATCTTTGAGTCATCTTTAGTATCGTAAATTATATTAGCAATATCTATATTGCCCTTGAATACAATTTTTGCATCTTTTTCTAAAGTTAACCCTGAAAGATTTAATCCTTTATTATCTTCACCGGAACCAATAATTTTTACATTTTCAAATATTAAAGTTACACCCGATTTAATTATTGCATCTTTAAAGCTTAGATTTTTTTCAAAAATTACATTTTTGAAAAAAACTGTCTTTGAACCTTTTATCAGCTCAAATATTGCTCTGTCAAAAGAAACATCTTCATTGAATTTTAGAGATTTTTCTTTAGAATCACCTTTAAATTCGATGGCATTTTGGAATAAAGTTCCTATAAATTTTACAGGGCAAGGAACAGGATAATCATTTTCAGCTTGATAAAAAGTTAGAAGTCCACCAATTTGAGCATAGCTAAAATCTAAAACATCATAAATTGGAGCATCAATAGTTTTATTTTTCAATAAAACTAAATCAAAATATTCTTTATATGATAAATTTGAATCTTTATACATACGAAATTTATCATTATCGCCGTATAATTTATCTTTTGGTAGTTGCATATAAATTTCTGCTCGCTCAGAAGCTTCTGTTTTCTTGCACATACCTTCAACAATATTAATCTTTTCAATTAATACATCTTTACCTTCTACAGAGGATACTAAAACCTTGTTTAAAATATATTTTTTTAGTTGAAGAATACTGGTAACATTTTTAACATTTAATTTTCTATATTTATTACTCTTATTTTTATTTAAATAAAAATTATCGCCAAGTTTCAATGCTTTATATGAAACATTAGTAAAAGAAATATTTCCGACTAAATTTATATCCGATAAATCCAAAGTACCATCGATGCTTACATTTTCAAATACTAAAGTTACATCTTTTTTAATTATTGCTTTTTTAAAACTCAAGTTTTTTTCAAAAGTAACATTTTTGAATGAAATATTTTTCGAGCCTCCAATAATGCCCGCAAATCCTGTTCCCGAGTTAAATTCAGCACCTTCAAATGAAACATCTTCTTTGAACACAACTGGTTTCTCTGGTGAATTACCCTCGAAATTCATATGTGTTGTCAATTTTATAGCCCTAAAATATACCGGTTTTTCAAATACGAGTTGTGATTCTTGGCCCGTTGCTTTAAAATTAATAGTGTCGTGTATTATTGCTGCTGATAAATCTATTGACTTATTTGAGTCAAAAAAATTATTTCTATTTACATATATTGTTTCGTTACCTGAAGTTTTTTCCTCAAATGTTGCAGGTGCATCCACGATCTTATAATAATAACCGGACTTACCATCTTTTTCTTTATATTCTTTTTCTAATCTGGCATAAATTTTGAGCATTGCTTCAACGTCATAGACTGAATGATCTTTATTTTTAAGAAATTCATCTATTTGTTTTATTGATGATTCATAACCACTTTTCTCATTTGCTTCAAAAGCTTTTTTTATTTCTAAATTATTCAAATAATTTGGAAATTCATTTCTATACAAATCAATTATAAAATTATTTATAACTTCTTGAGACCTTATAACACCTCCATCTTCATATTTAATATTACCACTTAATTTTCTTCCGAAAAAAGCTTCATCCGATTTTCTGTTATTAAAATCTGTAACAAAATTTTTATTATTTACATCAGGATATTTTTTTGAAAAAAATTCAAAGAAAAATTGTTTTTCATTATCAGCCAACTTGCGAAGTTGTGGCTGCTGCGCATCGGCAAAAAAAATGCTGCCCAAACCAAGCAGCAATAATAAATATCTTGTTTTTAAAAAACTCATTTTATATCTCCGGTTTCATAAAACCTTAAATTATATTACAGATATGTTCCCCGGAATAATTTCCGGGGAACATATCTATTAAAACTAATTAAATGGAAATAGAACCATTTAACCAAAGACCCCATGATCCAATTGATTTATTATTTGAATTGGATTTATAGAAAGTACCAAACGAAACATTATATGGATGTGAATCCAATGTTCCATCAAATCCAATCGATACAAATGGATTTACTGAAAGTTGATTCAAGCTTTTTGCCGAATCCAAATTTAAATCGGATTCTTTAATATTTATAAATGAACTGTCAGCCGAAGTTACTATCATGGAATTATTAATTTTTGCATTATGATATGTCAAATTATAAGTATCCTGTCCTGATATAATCATACTCTGAGGGGCATCAATATCATAGAATGCAATACCTACATAGTCATTAAAGCCTTCTTTTAGATAAACTTTTTCATTTGCTTTGGCTTCTATATTAACACCAAATTGAAGATGAATTTTATCTCTGTTAAAATCTGCTGCAAATAATGCATTGGCATATGAACCGGGTGTTACATATAAATCTTTTGTTAAATAGTTTATTAAACGTTGTGGACGAGTTCTTGGCAAGCCTGTTGTAGCAGCCATATATCTGCTCCATGGTCCATTGTTAAGGTCGAATGAACGTTTTTCAGAACTCTGGAATAGATATAAATAATCAAAATCACTCATCAATGTGAAATTTTTATATTTTGCACTGAATTTTGCACCGGCACCGGCTGCAAAGTGATGACCATTACCAACAATTGGTTCAAATAGATATTCCGCTGTTGGTTTGTCACCTGTTGGAACTACCAATTGTGTATAAAGATCCAATAAACATTTTTTGTACATTTTGTTCAAACCAAGTCTTAATGTAATATCGGCAAGACCTGCTTTTTGATGTTTTTTATTGTCAATTTTTCCATATTTCATTAGAGGATGTGACAATGCTTGAGTTACATTTAATGGTTCTTCAAAAAATAAAACGCCACGAGCACCACTATCTAAGATAGGCATTAATGTTTCAGGTCTTTGTCCCGAAATTTCATATTCACTTAATCTTGCATTTGTTGCAACATTTACAAATGGAACAAGTATGGAAAACCAGAAGTTGTCGCGTAATTTCTTTTGTACAAAATAGTTTACGCCCCAACGTTTCATTTCGGGTGCCATAGAAATTTTTGAACTAAATGTATGATGAGGATAATCTTGTTCATCACCATCCATGTGATCTGATGATGGAATCCCTAACCATTCTGCATAAATATCTCTACTGCCGGCAGCATTATAACCTTTTATAACAAGCTCACTCTTTCCATCAATCATAAAATAATTGGAAAGATCTCCTGAAGAACAAGATTCTTCATAAAAAGCAGAATTGCTTACAAAGAAATCATCAAGAGCAAATTTACTAATCTTAGCACTATTCTTTTTACCTTTTAAAGCTTGCATCTTTGCAATCTTTTTATTCTTCTTAATTTTATCTTTTAAAATAAAACTATTTAACTGAATTTCGTTAAATATAAACTCTTGACCTTTTGTGTTTTGAAAAATAAACGACTTATTTGTCGTTTGAGCAAAAACTGATGATGAGAAAATCATCAACAATAAAAATAGGGAAATCTTTGATACTTTCACCTTTTTCTCCTCTTATAAAAACTACCAACTCCCACTACACTAACATACAAAACAAAAAGTTATTTCAATAACAACCCTTTCTTTTTATTTTAAATTTTTAATATTTTTGAATATGTTTTCATCTTATTTGTAATTAATTTACCTTTAACAACAACATTATCTAAAACAACAGAAGTTCCGTCGTCCATTTTCATATTAGATAAATTTAAATCTCTTTCAAATATAACATTTCTAAAAATTATCTTTTTGTCAAAAACAGCACCCTTTTTAAATTCACATCCGGAAAAATCAACCGTGCCATTAAATATAACATTTTCAAAAATCATATTTGTAGTCAATGTTATATCTCTAAAATACATTACCCCTTTAAAAATTTTATTTTTTCCTTCCGGTTTAAAACTAATTGTGTTATTTATTATTGCACCATCAAAATAATAAATCGCTGGGTCTGCAAAATCTTGAGGGGTCAAAACACCTTTAAATGGGATAGTTCTTTTTTCTTTACTTAATTCATATTGAGAATCTTTTACAAACCAAATATCTCTTTTATTTTTTTCTTTGTTAATTTTTACGTATGATAACAAGAATTTTTTAATATTTTCTTTAGTTTTAGCTCTTTTATAATCTTCAAACCCATCTACAAAAGCTTGCAAAGATTTTGCTCCGGCTACATATTTTACATTACTATTTTTTATTTCAATATATTTTTCGTATTCTATTGCTAGTGGTGAAACTTCAACAGCATATTGACCATCTTTGTTGTTTACACCATCAAGAATAATGCGCGCACCATTTTCAACAATCATTCCATCAAACTTTAACTTACCATTTATATAAACATTATCCAAAATTAATGTAACGCCGCTTTGAATATTAACATTTGAAAAATCCAAATCTTGATTAAATTCTACATTTTTAAATGTAATGGTCTTCTTTTTAAATGTTCCGGATTTAAATACGCTACCGGCAAAAGAAACCGATTTTGCAAATCTAACACCGTCAAACAAAATATTATTTGTTGTTATTATTTTTTTAAATCTTACATCTTTTTCAAAAAGATCTCCCGCTATTTTATTTTTGGATAAGATTCGATCTTGATCATGAGATCTAAAAATAAGTTCATCTTTTAATTGTGCACCACTAAAATCTATAAAATCTATTTTTATATCATCACTTATAATTGGAGTAATATAATTTATTTCACCGGTTTCAGCTGTAAAATCAACTAACTTATCAGTATCTTTGTAGAATAAATTACCTCGAGCCTCCTCTTTTTCTATTTGACTGAACAAGCGTAATCCGGTAGAAATAGCGAGCGAATAATAATCCGTCATGCTATTTCTGTCAATTTTTTCAAGATCCTCTATTAATTTAATTTGCTCAATATCCGGTTCAAAATCTTTTTTTACATCTTTTTTTTGTGCAAAACAAAATTGTCCAAAAGATATTAATAAAGTAAAACTTAGAAATTTTTTTACTAATTCAAAATTCATAAAACTCCCCTTAAACTTTTTTAATTTATCGAATAGATAAAAGTATAAAAATTTAATAGATAAATTTTAAAACTAAATCAATAAAAAAAAATTTTATCCCAAAAGTACTCGTTCATCAGGGTATTTATAAAGTTGTTTTTCTTGCGTTTTTCGCAATGCTAAAACCAAGGTTAATGCACCAAGGCGACCAATAATCATTAAAACAGATAAAATTAATTTACCCGATATGGATAAAAATGGAGTAATCCCTGTTGAAAATCCAACAGTGGCAAATGCAGAAACGACTTCAAACATAATCTGTATAACACTAAACTGCGGATCCGTAATAAGCATTAAAAATGTTGAAAAACAAACCAATGTTAAAGATAAAGAAAATATTACGGATGTTTTAAAAATTTGCTCCGATGGAATATTTCTTCCAAAAATTTCCACACTGTCTTTATTTCTAATTGTTGCAATAATTGTTGCCAAAAAAATTGTAAACGTTGTAACTTTTATACCGCCACTGGTGGAAGATGGACTGGCGCCGATAAACATCAAAATTAAAAATATAAAAATTATAGGTAATCCAAGTCTTGAAATACAAATTGGATCAAACCCTGCAGTACGCGTTGCAACAGACATAAAAAATGCGTTAATTATTTGATCAAATAAACCAAGATCTTTTAAACTATTTGTTCTTTCAAGAAAATAAAATAATACAGCTCCACTAAAAACTAAAATTGAAGACATGAATAAAACAACTTTTGTATGTAAAGATGTGACCATTTTTTTAGGTTCTTCACGCCACCAATTTTTGATTGATATAATTATATTGTTACCAAATTCGTACCAAACTATAAAACCTACACCTCCAAATAATATCAATGTTGCCATTGTTGAAAGCGTTAGCCAATGTTGTTTAACACAAAACATTCCGGGTTCAAAAAGTGAAATTCCCGTATTACAAAATGCAGAAACCGAATGAAATATGGCATAAAAAAGAGCTTTATCCGATGGTAAAATTTTACTAAACGAAATGTACAATAAAAATGCGCCAATGGCTTCAATGATAATTGTAAATCCTATGATCATTTTTAAAAAATTCTTAATTTTACCCCAAAATTCAAAATCTAAAATTTGTCCCGCAAAAATTTTTGTTGTAAAACTCAAATTTAAAACAAGAGAGACCATGAAAATGGATAAGGTCATAAGTCCAAGACCGCCAATTTGAATAAGTGCCAAAATTACACACTGACCAAAAAATGAAAAATAGGACATTGGTACGGTTAAAAGCCCTGTAACACATGTAGAAGTTACTGAAGTAAACAAAATGTCTATAAATGACACATCTACAACTCTAGACATCGGCAAGGCAAGCAAAATTGCTCCGGTAAAAATCACAAATAATAAAGAGACGAGCAATATTCTGCCCGGTGATATTTTGGATATTTTTATTTCCGGCATAAAGGTCCTTACTTATTATTTTAATTATTAAAAATCGATTTTTGTCCCGAACTAAGTTCTTCTATTTTTTTATTAACAAATTTAAATATTTTTTCAGCAAACGTTATCGCTTCAAACAAATCTTTTTTTTCCGGAATCATTATATCATCCGGATATCTAAATTTTATACTATATGGATTTAATGATGCTGCAATTGTTAACAAAAAATCAAATTCCGTATCATATTTACTACACAATTTCGTAAGAAACACAATATTATGAGTTTTTTCAATATCACTCTTTTTGTATGCGAGAAATGCTTTTAGAGATTTTTCCGCACATTGTTGAGTATGATAAGCAGCGCCATCAAAAAGCTCTTCTTCGCTAGATTCAAAAAGTTTTTTTGCAATTCGCAAATCGCTATGAGCTTTTTTTAACCAGGCATCATGCACTTGCATAAATAATCTTTCCCTCTTTTTTTATCTTATGGCAAAGAGTAGATACATCCGTTGCCAAGTATTCAAACTCTTTTTCCGTATAAACAAGCAAATCTCTTGATATTAAAATGTCAGCTAAAGCCAAATCACCTTTTATTGAACGCTTATAACTTTTTTCATCAGATTCTGAAACCAATATCAACAAATCCAAATCACTCGCATTATTTGAATTTCCCCAAGCATTTGATCCAAATAAATATATTTTTGTTGGATTATATACTTTTACCAATCGATTTTTTATTTCATCCAAAATATTTTTTTTTATCATATTATTAAGTCTCTATCTAAAAATAATTAATCTTTAAAGAAACAATCTGTAATCTGTTTCAAAAATTTTTGCCAGTTTTTGGGCCAAATTTTTACCAACAACTCTTTTTCCATTTTCAATTTGTGAAATATGAGTTTGCTGTATATTTAATCTTGTTGCCAAATCTTTTTGAGTTAATTTATCTCGAAATCTTAACCCACGAATCGTTACACCAACTTTTCCATATTTTTTATCAAAATTTTTAAAAACTTTATCAGCAGCAACAAGCTCTTCCATTCTTTCCGATTGAATAGATTTTAAAAAATTAAATAATTTTTCAGACTTATTCCTAGGAACAACAAATCTAGTGTTATTAACATTACCATGAACAGTAACCTCTATATATTCGCTAATATGGGGCTTTCTCGTGGGTACCGACATAATACACCTCAACAATTTTAATTTTTTTATCTATTACTTGCCAACAAACAACATATGTTGGTTTTCCACTTTTAACATGACAATGGTAAAGATCGCTAGAACCTTTTAATTTTCCAAAATTTTTCCAATTATAACGTATGGGACCAAGTAATTCAATTTCAGCAACCAAAGCTCTAACAACTACTACCATATGATTTGGTAATTTTGCAATCTGCTTTGCAGAATTTTTAGTAAAAAATACTTGCCAAACCATACAACTCCCAAAAATATTTTTTATATAAAAAACAAATAAAATATATCATTTTTTGATATATTTGTCGAACATTTATAAGACTATACTAAATTAAATTTCGCATGAAAAGAATTTGCAGTTTTTATTATATTTTCAATATTGGAATGCTCAAACTCCATATTCAAAACAGATTTAATCTTTTTATTATCTGCAATTAAAATGTCAACATCACCCGGTCTGCGATCAACATATTCAATATTTAATTTTGCACCAACAACTTTTTCAACAGTATTAATAATTTCACGAACGGAAAAACCTGTTCCGGAGCCTAAGTTAAAAACATCCGAATCATTTCCGGCCTCAAGATATTTTAACGAAATAAGATGTGCTTTTGCCAAGTCTTGAACATGAATATAATCTCTTATACATGTACCATCAGCTGTTTTATAATTCGTTCCAAAAACTTTAAATATTTTATTATTTTTAATTGCTTTCAATATTAGTGGAATTATGTGAGTTTCCGGATTATGCTGTTCGCCCAAATCATTTTTGTAATCAGCTCCGGCTGCATTAAAATAGCGAAGCGAAACATATTTTAAATTATATGCATTTGCATAATCACGCAGTATAAATTCTACTGCAAGTTTATTTTTACCGTATGGACTTATTGGATTAAATATATGATTTTCATCCATTGGAATTTTTACCGGATTTCCATAGATGGCACATGAAGAAGAAAATATAATTTTATTTACGTTATATTTTAACATGCTGTTTAAAAAATTAAGTGTGTTTACAACATTGTTTTGATAAAATTCGGCAGGTTTTAAAACAGAAATTCCAACTTCAATAAGTGCTGCAAAATGCATAACAGCATCAATTTTATATTTTGTAAAAACAGAATCAAGAAGATTTTGGTCTGAAAAATCTCCAACTATCAATTCAGCCCAAGGGTGCTCAAATTTTTGATTGTGTAATAACTTATCAATAATAACTACTTGATACCCATTTTGATGCATTAAGTATGCAGTATGGCTACCGATATACCCCGCACCGCCAAGAATCAAAACAGTTTTTTTCATACTAAACTCACCGTTTATTTTTATTTTTTTTAAAATGTGATTATTTTGTTATTATGTTTAGCATATTATTAAAATAAGAAAAAGTAGGAAACCTATGATAAATAAAGTTAGAGGCACACAAGATTTATTGGATTTAACTTTACAAAATTTTATTTTAGATCAGCTAAAAAAACATTCTCAAATTTATAATTTCACACAAATCGAAACGCCAATTCTTGAACACACAAAATTATTTGTACACTCACTTGGCGAGCAAACCGATGTAGTCTCAAAAGAGATGTATGTATTCCCGGCAGAAAATGACGAAGACAGTATCTGCTTAAGACCCGAAGCAACTGCCAGTACAATAAGAGCCTATTTTGAAAATAATGTTGAAGAAAAGCCATATAAAGTATTTAGCTTTGGCCCAATGTTCAGAAGAGAACGTCCTCAAAAGGGCCGTTGGCGCCAATTTGACCAATTAAATTTTGAAGTAATTAACACGGAATCAATTTCTCAAGATGTGCAATTTATAAAAATGCTTAACTCATATTTTTCTACAACATTAAAACTGGAAAAATATATTTTAAAATTAAATTTTCTCGGATGCTTAGAAGATAGAAAACAACACAAAGAAGCACTTAAAAATTATTTGAATTCCGTAGATTCTCAGATTTGCGATACATGTAAAGTTAGAAAAGAAACTAATATTTTACGCGTATTTGATTGCAAAAATGAAAGCTGTCAAAACGCATATATAAAAGCGCCAAAGCTTACGGATCATCTTTGCAAAAGTTGTTCGGCTGAATGGAACGATATAAAAGAAAAATTACAAATATTATCTATAAATTTCGTGCAAGATCCAACGCTTGTTCGTGGTCTTGATTATTACAATAAAATTGTGTTTGAATTTGCATCAACCGAATTGGGTGCTCAAAACGCATTTTGCGGCGGCGGCAGATATTCTTTAGGCCGTGAAGTTGGTGCAAAAAATGACTTTCCATCCGTTGGGGCGGCAATTGGACTTGGTCGCCTTTTACTGCTGGTCGAAAATAATAAACATAAATTAAATATTCCGGAAAATCAGCCACTCTATTTAATTTTACCCATGGAAAAAGAGCAACATAATTTAGCACTTTTACTTGCTGACGAATTACAATCAAATAAATTTTGTGTCGATGTTTTATTTGAGGGTAATATAAAAAACATGATGAAAAAGGCTAATAAAATTGGTGCAAAAAAAGTTTTAATTATTGGACAAGATGAGCAGGACACAAATACTGTCACAATTAAAAACATGCTTACAGGCGAAAGCATTAAAGTAAAACAAGGCGACGTTATTAAAAGCTTATAACGTAATTTTATTTATCCAGATTATAAGTAACAAAAAAACCGCTACAAACAAAACTGAATCAAATCTATCAAAAAGCCCCCCATGCCCCGGTAATAAAATTCCGGAGTCTTTTATATTTACACGTCGTTTAAGAATTGATTCAAAAATATCACCAAGAAATGCAACAACCGTAATTAACAAAGAAAATAAAAAAATAGCCAAAAGTGAATTTAAATATAAAACAAATGGAAAGCTTTTAATTCCGGGTAAAATAAAAATATTAAAAACAAATACCGATATAAAGCCACCGAATAAACCTTGCCAAGATTTACCCGGACTTATTGTTGGACAAATTTTATGTTTTCCAAACATTTTACCTAAAAGATATGCACCTGTATCTGCAACCCAAGAAACTATAAATGGATATAACGGGAAAATAAAATCTATATTTCTATATTCAATTGTAAGATATATAAGAGTAAAAATTGGCAATATTGGATATAAAAAAGCTATAAGCCAAAATTTGAAACTTGCCAAGGGTAAATTTATAAGAGTTGGAAGTTCAAAAAATAACATGATAAATAGTATTGCAAACAAAATAAATACAAATAATAGTAACGAATGAAAATAAGAACCAAAAAAACAAAACCCTAAAATTAGCCCACTTGCAAATCTTCTGAAATTTTCATTTTTTAATAAGCTCATCTTTATACACTACCCTTCTTAAAATTAAACCACAGGCATCTGCCTTTAATAATATTTGTTTATGATCCGGATTTTTTAATAACCCTTCAAGATATGATAACGATAAGTGGTCTTGTCTTGCAAGATCTAATGCATAACCTATCATTCTTCTTATTTGATAGCGTAAAAAAGATTTACCTGTAATTTCTATTCTTAAAATATTTAATTTTTTAATTTTTCTAACAACAATTTTATCAATCGTTCTAATTGTAGATCTATTATCACTCTTGTCCTGTTTACAAAAAGAAGCAAAATCATGTTTGCCAATATACAAATTAAGTGCAGCCTGAAATTTTTGAATATTAACATGATCTATAAAATTATAGTACCAACCAAATCTTGAAATAAATGGTAATGGGCGCTTTAAAAACAGTTGATAATAATAAGTTTTGTATGCAACATTATAAAAGGGATGAAAATTATCGTCAGCTATTTTTATATTTCTTATTAAAATGGATTTAGGCAACAGTCTGTTCCAACTTTCCATTAAAATCTGTGGGTCTAAAACCAAATCTGTTTTTACCCTGGCAACTGCACCAATGGCATGAACGCCGGAATCGGTTCTGGATGCGCCAAGAATATCTACCTGAACAGAAAACGCATGCTCAAAGGTTTTTTTTAAAACCGATTGAATGGTTTGGTCACCGGGTTGATGCTGCCAACCGCAAAAATCGGTTCCGTCATAAGCTATTGTAATTTTATAAACAGGCATAAATTTAATCCAAATAAAAACCCCCATCCTGACAAGAATGCCGCGGACAGGGGAAATGGAGGTTATCAATATTTATTGAATTGATTATAAACTACTAAAAAATAAATTGCAATATGATTTGTTATAATCGTCGCGTTATCGCCCAGCGCTTACGCACAGGGCTACCATAAAGTCGCCCGCTTATCCAGCCTTCGCCAAGGCTACGGCGGACAGGCGCAGGCTCGAATTTTATTTTATCTAGCTTTCTCAAACTTTTAATTATCAGCTATAATAACTTTTAAGCGTTTAAACGCTCGGATAAGTCATCCCGGCCGCTGAGCCGGGATCTCCGTCTTGAACATTCAAATTTATCATATAAAAACTATCACCATAAAAAATATAAATATTTATAAAGGGTGAAAGTATTGAAAGAGATCCCGGCTCGGTGGCCGGGATGACGAGATTCTTCGTAACAACTCAATTTAACAACTTTGGTCCTGCTGTATTTAATTGTTTGTCATCCTGAACTTGATTCAGGATCCAGTCCTATTAACTTTTGATACAATTTATTATAAGAATTTACTACATGTTCAATAGAATATCGCTTTTCTATTAACTCAATATTATTTTTACCCATCAAAACTCTTAGACCTTTATCTTCATAAATTTTTTGCATAGCATTTTTTAGAGCCAATAAATTTCCGGGTTCGACAAGTAATCCATTAATATTATTTTCAAGAATATCATGTCTATCTGAATATTTTGTACTAATAATTGGCAAACCAAAAGCCATGGCTTCCAACAAAGCAATCGAGAGGCCTTCACTTTTAGAAGAAATAACAAAACAATCAAAAAATTTGTAAAAGCTATAGGGATTTGTCTGATTTCCCATAAATATAATTTTTTTGCTTAAACCCAAAGAATTTACAAGCTCTTTTAAAAAAATTTCTTGTGAACCAGAACCAACAAAACATAGCTTTATATCGTTTGTATCTTTTTTTAATAAACCAAAAGCTCTAATTAGAAGATCATAAGATTTTATGGATTCCAGGCGGCCAACGGCGCCGAAAACAAAATCTTGTTCACCAAAGCCCAAAGAACTTTTATCTATATCTTGAGATTTGGACTTAATTAAATTTATATCTATACCATTTTCGATAACTGTAATTTTTCCAGTTAACTTTTCAGCCTGAGATTGAAAGCATTTTAAAAAACCATTTTTTACATTATTGGAAACGGCAACATATTTATCTGCTTTTAATAAATTTAATTTTTCTAAAAATATTCTTATTCTTCCATCATGCAAAAAATTACTGTGTAAATCGCAAATTATTGGAATTTTAAGAGAAGATGCTATAAATTTTGAGTAAAAATTTGCCAACCATAAAGAAGAATGTATTAAATCCGGCGATATTTTTTTTATAATTTTTTTTAGTTTTAAATATGCAAAAATATCATATTTAGTAAAAAGCCCATTTATTTGAAAAGTTTTTATGCCTAAATTTTCTATTTTTTCCCTGTTGGGACCTGAATAAAAATATACAACATAATGTATGTTTCCATCATTTATTGTAGCTGATAAAAAATTGGCGAGCGCCGATTCGGCCCCGCCAATTTTCAAACTAGTTATAACATGCAATATTTTCATACAAACAAAACGTATATTTATTCTATACCGTCAGAACCTGACATATCATATTCTTTATCAAAAAAGCTTTGTAAGCGTTTACTTCTGGATGGATGTCTTAATTTTCTTAACGCTTTTACTTCTATCTGACGAATACGTTCACGAGTAACGGAAAAATCTTTTCCAACTTCTTCAAGTGTATGCTCAGAAGCAACATCTATACCAAAACGCATTTTTAATACTTTTTCTTCTCTTGGAGTTAAAGATTTTAAAACTTCACGCACTTTTTCTTTTAAATCATCATTAACAACCGCATCCATCGGAGTATATTCATTTTCATCTTCAATAAAATCTTTTAGATAAATATCATCACTGTCTCCAACAGGAGTTTCCAAAGAGATTGGTTCTTTTGAAATTTTTATTATGTTTTTTATTTTCTTCTCATCAAGATTTAATTCTTTTGAAAGCTCTGCATAACTTGGCTCTCTGCCTTGATCTTGCATGAATGTTCTTGTAATTTTATTAATTTTGCTCAAAGTTTCAACCATATGTACAGGAACTCTAATTGTTCTTGATTGATCAGCTATAGCTCTAGTAATAGCCTGACGAATCCACCAAGTTGCATATGTTGAAAACTTAAATCCTCTTTCAAACTCAAACTTTTCAACAGCTTTTAACAATCCAATATTACCCTCTTGAATCAAATCCAAAAAGTGTAATCCTCTGTTAATATATTTTTTTGCAATATTAACAACAAGACGCAAGTTAGCTCTTGCCAAATCATCTTTTGCTTCTTTATCTTTTCTTTGTGCAATAACAAATTGAGTATAATATGTATTAATTTTATCCAATGGAATTCCGGCTTCGCCTTCAGCTTTTTTAATAAGCTTGGTCGCCATACGCACCTGATTTTCCATCTCTTCAATTAACTTTAAATCTTGCTCTGTAGGTTTTTTTATATTTTTATAAAATACCAATTTTTCTTCAATAACTTTTATCTCATCTTCACGTTCTCTAATTTTTGATACAATTTTTTCTATTTTTTTACCAAATTTATAAATAAGCTTATTGGCAACTTTTATAGTTTTTATAGTATCAATTCTTGACTGCTTATTTTTTTCAACTTTTAAAAGCATCTCTTGTTTATTAGCTTCATTATCAAGTTTACCACGATAAGATCTATAAATAGCCTCTTCCTGCAAAACAAGTGATTTTAATTCGCCAAGACTTTTTAAAAATTTAATTTTTTCTTCTTCAAACTTTGGGGAATTGTCCTCACCAAAATCTGAAAATTGAATAAGATCTTTTAATATTGCAGGATCTTTTTGTAGTCTTTCTTCCAGTGCCAAAAGATCTTTTACAACAAATGGAAATCTGGCTATTGTATCGATAGATTTTATTTTGCTGTCCGCAATTGTATCGGCAATAACTTTTTCAGTTGCTTTATTTAAAAGTGGAATTTTTCCAATTTCTTTTAAATATAATTTTACAGGATCATTTAATTGAGAAGCTTCTGAAAAAACTTTTAAACTTTCAACTTCTTTTTCAGCATATGGTTCTGAAGATATTGAAACTTGCTCTAAAGAACTTTTTATATCAACCGATTTATCTTTAAATGACGATTGCTCTTCCTTTGAAAAATTTCCAAGATCTTCAGCTTGTGCTGCAAGTTCTTCTTTTGAAAGCAAATCAATATTTTCTTTTTCAAAAATATGAAATAATTCAGAGACATCTTCTTCTTTTAATTTATATTTTCTAGCAAAAGCAACAACTTCTTCGATGCTCAAAACACCAATTCGCTTACCTTTTTCAATTAACACTTGAATCTTATTGTTTATTTCACTTAATGCATATGATTTTTCTTTTTTCTCAACTTTTACAACTTTTTTAGATTCAACTTTTTTATCTTTTTTTATTTTTTGTAATTCAGGTTTTACTATTTCTATCTTAGGCGTAACTTCTTTTTTTAATTCTTTTTTAATTTCAGGTTTTTTTTCAATTTTAATTTCTTTTTTTACAACTTTTTGCTCAATCTTCTTTTCAGGCTTAAGTATTTTGCCAACACTCTGTTTTATTTTTTTTACAAATTTTCCCAAAATTTTAGGTTTTTCTTCTTTTTTTATTACACTTTTTTTAACCGTTACTTTGCTTTTTTTCAAACTATCCCCCCTTTTTGATAAAACTTTTTTATTTTTAGACTCCAATTTTTTAACTACATGTTTTTTTGCAACTATTTTTTTTGCAACCGCTTTTTTTACAACTTTTTTTGAATTTTTCTTATCTAATTTATTTTTATTTTTTTTCATATCAAACCCCTGGCCTGTATACCATCTTTAAGTCGGCTAAACAGCATAAACAAATCTTTTGCTCTTTTTTCATCACCATCTTTTTGAGCATTATGCATTTTTAATTTAATATCCTGCATAATCTGCCTCCAATTTTTCTTGGAAAAAAGCAACAATAGCTCATCAAAAATCTCTTTTGATTTGCTTTGATCAAACTTTAAGCTACAACCAACCACCCAATCCCTATCCAAGTTATCAAGACTTTCCAAAAACAAGTTAAATAGATCAGCCGAAGAATTATTATTTAATATAATATTTTGTAATTTTTTTAATAAAATCTGAATATGATCAGAAAAATATTCTATTAAATCTTCAGGGACAAAAAACTTATCGGTTTCGTCTATGTTGTTTATTATAACAGAAAATATATGTTCCTCCAAAGAGGTTGATCCATCTATTTTGTTATTTTCAATGTTAACATTTTCCTCCAACAGAGGTAAATTTGAATCATCTATATTTTTAGCTATATTTTCAAGAACAATGCCGGTAATGGAAGAAATGGATAACCCCATAATTTTTGCAGCTCTATGTATTAAAATTTCTCGTTTCAGCGAGTCATCTATTTTTGCAATCAAGTTTAAAATTTTACGTCCTGTAATCATTTGATCGGACAAAACAGATTCTGAAAAATTTTGGCCATTTTTATCTATAAAAAATTCAAAAATAGACAAAGCAGAATCTATTAATAAATCCAAATTATGATTTTTTTCCAAAAATGATGCCGGATCCTCGAAGCTTGGCAACTTAATAACTTTTAATTCAAGATCTACACTCCAACAAAGTTCCGTTAACCGCAATATTGCATTTTGCCCTGCGCCATCACCGTCATAAAGAACATAAACGGTATTTGCATATCTTGATAAAAGCCTCAAATGATCAACTGTGCATGCTGTACCCAAAGTTGCTACAACATTTTTATAGCCATACTTTGTCATAGCAACACAATCTGTATAACCTTCAACCAAAAACAAATACTTTTTTTCCGTTATATAATTTTTGGCTCTATCCAAACCAAATAACAATTTACCTTTTAAAAACCAACTTGATTCTTTGCTATTATAATATTTAGCTCTTTCATCCGTAGATCTAAAAATACGCCCGCCAAAACCACAACATCTTGAAAGTATATCGTTAATTGGAAATATTATTCGTTCTTCAAATGGGGAATATAAAACCGACTTACCCGATACAAGAATTCCTGCATCAATAAAATCTTTTGCCATAAGTTTATTTTTTCCGGCAAATTTCAAAAGACTATTTATATTTCTGGCACCACCCGGAAAATATCCTATACCAAAATAATTTATTAAGTTGTCATCGATATCTCTTTGATGTAAATAATTTAAAGCGTCCGGAGATTGCAATAATTGATCTTTTATCCATTCTGAAAATATATTACACGCATTAAAATAGTTATTTTTGGATTCCAAATTTTGACCAAAATTATTTAAAAAATTATCTTTTATTTCCTGCGGCAATTCTATTTTATATCTATCAATAATATATTTTGCCGCTTCAAATTGAGACAAATTTTCTTTTTTAGATATAAATGAAATCAAATCACCTTTAGCATGACAGCCAAAACAATAGAAAATTTGTTTGTCCGGACTTACGGTAAATGATGCCTCTTTTTCGTGATGAAATGGGCATGGCGCCTTCCAATAATTTCCGGCCTGTTTTAACGGTACGTATTCAGCAATGACATCCACAATCGAAAGACTGTTTTTTAAAAAATTAAATATGGGCATAGTAAAATTACTTTTTTTTACGAATGTAAATCAACGCTACAAATGATAATATTACAATAACAAGAGCAACTATTTGATAATAAGAAATCAAATCAAATCCGGAAATAAAATCTCTATCGCCTCTAAAAAAATCTATACAAAACCTAGATAGACTCGATAGAAATAAAAAACTGAATATTAATTCTCCATTTTTATGCGAAAAATATTTTGCTCTAAAATAAATAATTAAAAAAACTAAAAAAGAAAAAAAACTGGAAAAAAGTTGTGTTGGATAAAGTGCTATATTAAGAGGTGCAAGACCGTCAGGATTTGTAAATGTTACTGAACAAAATTTATGTAAACCGGCATGAGCACCATAACAACATCCGGCAAAAAAGCACCCTATACGTCCAAAACCTTCAAGTAATCCGGCATAAATGGCAACCAAATCAAAAAGAGGTAAAATTTTAACTTTTTTAATTTTTAAATAAATTGGCAAAATTAGCAATATACCTAAAACAGAACCCATAATCCCAAACCCACCAATCCATGGATAAAATATTTGTAAATAATTATCTTTAAAAAGATCCAATTCATATAAAACAAAAATAAGCCTGCCACCAATAATTCCGGCAGAAAGACCTATAAATAAAAGATTTAAAAAATTTTCGTTGGAAATCAACTTAATACGTTTTGGATTTTTATATAAAAAATAGCTAAAAAACAAAAAACCCACAGCTATCATAACACCGTAACTGTGGATCCATACAGGTCCGAAAATATGTAATAATTTTGGATACATAAATTCTCTTGGTTGCGGGGGCTGGATTTGAACCAGC
>LDIX01000001.1:130861-148738 GCA_001468925.1 candidate division TM6 bacterium UASB340
CGGGGGCTGGATTTGAACCAGCGACCTTTGGGTTATGAGCCCAACGAGCTACCAGGCTGCTCTACCCCGCGATAAAATATTTTTTCAATTAATTATGCCTTAATTATAGGGGCATAAATCGCTTTGTCAATTAATGAAAAAAATAATTTATTAAAAATTATTTTATAATTTTTCCACTCTTAATTAAGCGATTAAACCTATTTCCCATAAAATATGCAACAACTATCCAAATACCAATAATTCCCAATGATACGATCGAGCCGAAGTAAAGTAAAACTTCAGGAGTTTGATTTAAAAACTCATTAAAACCTGAACCCAATGCTTTTGCTCCACGAGCCCCAAACATATCAATCCAACCTTTTGCTTTAAATTTTGCATCACGACTTGTCGGAATATACATAACTTCTTTTGCTGGATTATTAAGAGCATAGCTCAATCCCTTGGCAATAATTACAACCAAAAAAGTTACCCAAAGTAAATTTTTTGGGGCCAAAACATTTAATCGTATAAAAAAATATAATATCGATATTGCTATTCCTATAGAAACCGGAAATGCCAATAAACAAAAGCGTAATCCCATTTTTTTAATTAAATAACCTGTACCAAACAAAGCCATAACCAAAGCAAGACCATTTGTAGCCATTCCAAACATACCAACAAAAGAAGTTAATGCCTCTTTGCTGGCATACTCAGGTAAACCGGATGCCTGAATCATCATTTGATAGTCAACAATTGTTGAAACAATTTCAAAAAATATAACTAAAAGTAAAACTCCAAATAAATATGGACGAGTTAATGTTAGCTTTAATCCTTCAAAAAAGCCTGTTTTTTTCTCCGGACGCAAATCTTGTTGCCCACCAATTAATTCATCTTTTGGCATAACTAGCATAAACTTTTTTATAACTAAAATTACTAAAAGAATACAACCCGTTGCAAATGCAAATAAAATTGGTAGCCCAAAAGTTGTCGCATTCCAAGCAAGAAATGGCCCTGTAATTGCTCCCAATTGCGCACCAGCTATAATTAAAAAATAGCCTCTCTTTGCTGACTGAGTATCGGTTGTACTTGCAACAAAAGACCAAAAAAGTGCAACCATTATTGAGCCGTAACTTTCAACCATTACATAGGTAATCCATCCAATAATTTGAATAAATTTAAAATAAAAAGATCCGATATCACCAAATGGAAATATAATTAAAATAGAAACAAAACCAAAATATATGGCAAAAAAAGAGCCTATTATATAAAAAAGTTGATGTCTGTGAAAAAGATCTACAAGTTTACTATAAATAAGAACAAAAATCGAAATCACAATCAAAGATAACATCTTGGCTCTAGGCTGATAGATACCGCCAACAACATTAAAGAAAAAACCATCTTTTAATGTTTTTAACAACCAATAACTACCTATAGTAAAAAAGAAAGCCAACGAAAGTAAACTAAATTTTTGAACTTCATTACTACTCAAATCCTTACCAAAAAACCTAAAAAATCGCGTAAACATATATTCTACACTTTCTTGTTAAATGGTTATCCTTTTAATCAAAAAGAAAGTATATCATAACCGATAAAATTAAAATTTAAAATAAAAAAAAAGCTGACATTTCTGTCAGCTTTTTTTATAAACATATGAATAATTTGTTAATTAATTATTCAACAATCTTTCCATCTCTTGTAAGCTGTTCAAATTTATTACTTACAAAAAATGCCGCAACAATCCAAACACCAATAAAACCTAATGATAAAATTGTACCATAAGCCATTAATGCATGAGGGGATGCTTTCAATAAATTTGTAAAAGATGCACCCAATGCTTTGGACACTCTTCCACCAAACATATCTATCCAACCTTTTGATTTAAATTTTGCATCTTTACTAGTTGGAATATACATCATTTCTTTTGATGGATTATTTAATGCATAACTTAAACCTTTTGCGATCATCATAACTGCAAAAGTCAACCACAACATGGTTGAAGCATTAACATTACCAAAAGCATAAATACCATATAATATAGCCATTGCACTACCAAGTACTATTGGGAATGTTAATAAGCAAAAACGAAGACCCATTTTTCTCATTAAATAACCTGTTCCAAGTAAAGCCATTACAAAAGCTAAGCCATTTGCAGACATTCCAAAAACACCCATAAAGGCTGTAAATGATTCTTCAGATGCATATTGAGGCAATGCTTTTGCTTGAACCTTCATTTGATAGTCAACAATTGTTCCGACTATTTCATAAATTGTTGCAACAGCAAGAATTCCAACCAAATAAGGTCTTGTTAATAATAATTTTAATCCTTCCATAAAACCGGTTTTTGCCTTTGCTTCAGATTTTATTTCTTGTTTATTAACTTCAAGCTGATCCTTTGGCATAACTTTCATAAAATGTCTAATTGTAAACATCATAGCTACAATTGCCAATGTTCCAATTGAAAACAATAAACGCATTCCGATAGACTCTGCATTAGTAGCTACAAATGGTCCTACTATGGCACCAATTTGAGCACCAACAATAATCAATGAATAACCTTTTTTTGCAGCTTTTGCATCGGATATACTTGCAACAAAAGACCAAAATAATGCAACAATTATTGAACCAAAACTTTCAATAATAAAATAAGAAGCCCAACCGAAAAATCTTAATATTTCAGGATTTATTGCACTTTCACCGGTTCTAGGTAACCCAATAACAAATGCAACGCTTGCAAAAAGTACTGTATAAATTGAACCTAATATATAGAAAAGTTTATGCTTTTCTACCATATCTACCAATTTTGAATAAACAATAACAAGAAAACCTACGATAAAAACTGATATCATTTTTGCTGCAGGCTGATATTTTCCACCAACAACGCTAAAAAAGAAACCATCTTTTAATGGTCGCAATAACCAATATGTTCCAATTATAAAGAAAAAAGCTACAGACAAAATACCATATTTTTTGGTTTCATCTACAGATAAATCCGGCCAAAAAAAACGAATGATTCGAGCTAACATATGCTCCTCCCATAAAAAAAAATAATAAATTTACTATAAACCTTCTGTCTAAAACATTTTAGCAACAAGCTAAAAAATCCCCCGTGGCTTAAAATAAAAAAGCCCCCCTGTAAATTTTAAATTATAAGGGAAGCGTTATTATTAAAGTCAAACCAGCAAAGACAAGTATAATTTTATCAAAAACAAAATATCAAGCAAATTAAAAAAAATATTTTCTACAAATAATCAACAATCAATAAAGCATTTCCATTATGAATTTTCAAAAAACCACCATAAATATCAATAGTTTCTGTTTGTAATGATTCACTTTTTTTATAAAAAAATTTAGATCTCTCTTTTAAAATTGAAACAAAATCAATATGATCAGGACCTATAAAATATCCTCCTGTAGGAGTTTGAAAATCTATAAATTCAACATTTGATATAATTTGATTATTTGGTGCAACTATTTTTAGCTCAAAACATTTTATATTTTCCATAAATTATTTTATTTCTACTTTATTCTTTTCTGCAACATCTTCAAGCGTTCCGACCATATAAAATGCTGCTTCAGGAATATTATCACATTGACCTGAAACTAACTTTTCAAAATCTTGAACCGTTTTTTCTCTGGATACAAATCTACCCGGAATATTAAAAAATTGCTGTGCTACAAATAATGGCTGAGTTAAAAATTTTTGAATCTTTTTTGCTCTATAAACTACCAATTTATCAGCATCCGAAAGTTCATCCATTCCAAGAATCGCAATTATATCCTGCAACTCTTTATATTTTTGTAAAATTTTCTGAACAGCTCTTGCTACATCATAATGAAGATTTCCAACAATTGACGGTTTTAAGCCGTTAGAAACAGATTCCAAAGGATCAACTGCCGGATACAAACCGGCTTGTGAAATTTTTCGCGAAAGAACCGTACTTGAATCCAAATGTTGAAATGTTGTGGCCGGAGCTGGATCTGTATAATCATCTGCCGGAACATAGACAGCTTGAATGGATGTAATTGATCCATTTTGAGTACTTGTAATACGTTCTTGAAGCATTCCCATTTCAGATGCAAGTGTAGGTTGATAACCCACTGCAGATGGCATTCTACCAAGAAGTGCCGATACTTCGGAACCGGCTTGAACATATCTAAATATATTATCAATAAATAATAATGTATCTTTTTTCTCTTTATCTCTAAAATATTCTGCCATAGTCAATCCGGTCAAACCAACTCTTAATCGAGCGCCGGGCATTTCACCCATTTGACCAAAAACAAGAGCCGTTTTATCTATAACTCCGGAAGCTTTCATCTCAAGCCAAAGCTCATTACCCTCTCTTGTTCTCTCACCAATTCCAACAAACACCGAGTATCCGCCATGTTCAATTGCAACGTTTCTAATTAATTCTTGAACCAAAATAGTTTTACCAACACCGGCACCGCCAAATAGCCCTATCTTGGATCCCTTTACATAAGGACAAAGTAAATCCAAAACTTTTATTCCGGTTTCTAAAATTTCATCGGTAATCTTTTGTTCTATAAGGTTTGGAGCTTGACGATAAATAGGCCAAAGCTCAACATTTTCAAGTTTTTTACCTCCGTCAATTGGATTACCCAAAACATTAAATATTCTTCCAAGAACAGTTTTTCCAACCGGAACTTTTATTGGAGACTGTGTGTCTAAAACAATTGTACCACGCATTACTCCATCTAAAGGTTCTAGAGCTATACATCTTACAACTCCATCACCAAGATGCTGCGCAACCTCAAGACTAATCTCTTTTGTTAAAAAATTTTTATTATCATCTTTATTTAGAATAATAAGTTTATTGTAAATATCCGGAACACTATCTTGTTTAAATTGCACATCTATTACAGTTCCACTAATGCGTAAAACAGTACCTTGGTTATTCATATTAAAGCCTTTGCTCTTATAAAACATATTTTGCAATGTATTTATAGAAATTATTCCAATAGAAAATTTTTGTAAAGCATATGAAAAAACAATAAAAATTTTGTATAATTTAGTATACTTTTTTAAAAAAGAAGAATAACAGAGGAATATTTTATGAAAAATTTAAAAGTAATAATTTTATTATTAATAACTTCCATAGTTATTGAAAAACAAGCATTAACAAAACAACAAAAAACAAAAAGTCCAAAACCCATATCTATAGAAAAAGATAAAACCGTTTTTAAATTGGTTAACGATAATTATGTTCCATTAAATAAATCTGAAAAACAAAAACAAAAGACGGAGCTCATTACCATATTTATTCATGGAACAATAATTCCGTATCCATCAATATCAAATACCATTAAAACTATGCGCGGTGACAAAGAATCCCCTTTAAAACATGAAACATTTTGGCACAAATATATAAACAATTTACGCTTTCAGGGATTTTATCAATATCAACCAATAAACGATCTTGGATTAATTAAAATTAATTTAGAAAAAACTAAAAATTTAAATATACATGAAAATCTAAGTCGAGAAATAGCCAGCATATTTTCAAATAATTATAAAGTTTTAAAAAAAGATTATAAAAAATATGGCTATTATACATTTGGGTGGTGTGGTCGACTGGATGCTCAAAGAAGACTTGAAAGCGCTGAACAATTTTATAAAGAATTAATAAAAGAAATTGAAAAATTAAAAGCTAATAAAATAACTCCGGAAATACAAATATATGCACATTCGCACGGTGGAAATGTTGCATTAAATCTCGCAAATATAGAAAAAAAACAAAATAAAAATTTAAAAATTAAAAAATTGGTACTTTTTGGAACCCCCGTTCAAAAAGAAACTTCAGATTGTATCGCTTCAAATGTTTTTGAAAAAATATACAGTTTTTATTCAAAAGGCGATGATGTCCAAGTTGCAGATTTTATATCAACTAAAAAACATAAATCTAAACGTAAATTCTACTCAAAAGAAAAACCGTTACCAAACAAATTGGTTCAAGTTGAGGTTAAATGCGACAAACTAAAACCAAGACACAGTGAATTATGGATAACCAAAACTCGTGCAAACTTAATGTACAGAGATAGGTTATGCATATCACCATATCCGGTATTAATTTTTGAACCATCAATTATAAATCAAATAGAAAATAATTTTAAAGATTGTAATAACATTAAAGTAAATATCAGAAAAACAAAAAAAACTAATAGCTTTGATGTATCAATAAAAGATTTTCAGAAAAAGCATTTAGCTAAAAAACATTATACGATAAACATACCTGCAAATAATCTTAATAAAGTTTAATTAAAGTTAATTTTATTGCGGTTTTTTATTAAACTCACAATTGTGATAAACTTTATTAAATAATTTTAAACAAAAATTAAAGGACCTTAAATGATAACGAAATTATTGGCAAAAGTATTTGGAACAAATAACGAAAGAGAATTAAAATCTTTAAGACCATTAATTCATCAAATAAATTTACTTGAAGATAAATTCATTAATCTTACAGAACCGGAATTAATGCAAAAAACTTATGATTTTAGACAAAGACTTCAAAATGGTGAAAGCCTTGATAACCTTTTACCCGAAAGCTTTGCACTTGTCCGAGAAACGGCAAAAAGAAAATTGGGAGAGCGACATTATGATGTTCAGCTTATAGGTGGAATAACTTTACATAAAGGTCGTGTTGCAGAAATGAGAACCGGTGAAGGAAAAACTTTAACTGCCACACTCCCATTATATCTTAACGCTCTTGCAGGTAAGGGCGCACACCTTGTAACGGTTAACGATTATTTGGCAAAACGAGATGCCGAATGGATGAGAGCAATCTATAATACTTTAGGCATGGAAGTTGGTATTATTCAAAATCAAATGGATGATGCTGAAAGAAAAAAAGCTTATGGAGCAGATATCACTTATGGAACAAACAATGAATTTGGTTTTGATTACCTAAGAGATAACATGAAATTTAATCTCTCGGATTATGTTCAAAGAGATTTAAATTTTGCAATAGTCGACGAAGTAGACTCCATACTTATAGATGAAGCTAGAACTCCATTAATAATTTCAGGACCAAGCGAAAAAGGCAGTGATCTTTATATTAAAGCAAATAAAGCTGTGCAATATTTGAAAAAAATAGAAGATTATGAAGTTGATGAAAAAGAACGAACTGTAAATCTAACGGAAACAGGGATAGATAAGCTTGAAAAAAACTTATCCGTAAACAATCTTTACGCTCCGGAAAATATTTTGGTTTTGCACCACGCACAACAAGCTTTAAAAGCAAATGTTCTATTTAAACGAGATGTTGATTACGTTGTAAGAGAAAATGAAGTCTTAATAGTTGATGAATTTACGGGAAGAATTTTAGCCGGTCGCCGTTATAGTGATGGATTACACCAAGCACTTGAGGCTAAAGAAGGTGTAAAAATAGAAAGAGAAAATCAAACTCTTGCAACAATTACACTACAAAATTATTTTAGAATGTATAAAAAATTATCCGGTATGACAGGAACTGCAGAAACAGAAGCAACCGAATTTTATAATATATATAAACTGCCAATAACAGTTATACCAACTCACAAACCAATGATTAGAAATGATCAATCCGATATAATATTTTTGTCAAAAGAAGATAAATTTAAAGCTGTAATAGACGATATAAAAAATAGTTACGAACAAAAGCAACCTGTTCTTGTTGGAACCATAGCTGTAGAAACATCTGAATATCTAAGTTATTTATTAACAAAACAAAATATTCCGCACAATGTATTAAATGCAAAACAACATGAAAGGGAAGCTGATATCGTAAAAGAAGCTGGCGAACCAGGAAAAATAACAATAGCCACAAATATGGCCGGTCGAGGAACCGATATAAAAATAGGTCAACAAGTAAGAGAAATAGGTGGTTTAAGAATAGTTGGAACTGAGCGTCACGAAAGTAGAAGAATTGATAATCAGCTTCGAGGTAGATCCGGACGTCAGGGAGACCCGGGATCATCAAAATTTTATTTATCATTAGAGGATGATCTTGTCAGAATTTTTGGCGGTGAAAAATTAAAAAACACAATGGAACGCCTTGGAATGATGCCCGGAGAAAGTATTGAGCATAAAATGGTTTCCAGAAGTATCGAAAAAGCTCAAGAAAAAGTAGAAAAACATAATTACGAAATCAGAAAACATCTATTGGAATATGATGACGTTTTAAATCAACAACGAACCGTCGTCTACCAATATAGAAGAGAAATTTTAGAAGGGGCGGAACAAACTCAATTGCTTATCAAACAAATGCTTGGGGATATGATTTCAAATTTATTTGCAATTCATTGTCCAAGAGCAAAATGTGATTTAATTACACAAAATACAATATATGAATCAATAAAAAATGTAACATATTTGAATAAAGAAATTTTTGAAAATGCAAATTTAAATCCAACCGATTCTGCAACTTTTGAAACAAATTTATACAACTTTTTAATTTATCAATATGAACAATACAGAAAATTGCTTGATCCGGAAATGCTAAAAGAAGCTGAAAAATGGGTTTTACTCGAAACCATAGATCAAGCGTGGAAAAAACATTTACAAAATATTGATTACTTAAAAGAAGGTATTGGTTTACGTGGTTATGGTCAAAAAAATCCATTAATAGAATACAAAAAAGAAGCTTTCGATTTATTTCAGGATATGATGTACCAAATCAAGTGGGATATTATAAGAATGATATTCAGAATGCGTCCTGAAAATTTTGATGCTGCCCGAGTTCATGAAATTGAAAAAGAACGCGAAAAAGAACTTGCCAATGCGCAAGTTGGCGGATCAATTGAAAGTAACAATAATAAAACAGTAAAAAATGATGAAGAAAAAATTGGACGCAACGATCCGTGCCCATGCGGATCCGGCAAAAAATATAAAAAATGCTGCGGTCAATAAAATTATTTTAAAATAAAAAGAGCCTCAATAATTTGAGGCCCTTTTTATTTAGTTTATACAATTTATTTGTAGTTATTTTTTGGACATTTACAAACTTTACATTTACAATTTCTACACTTTTTTCCACAAACAGTACATCTTGCATTTTTATTACATTTTTTCTTTTCAATTCTACTCTTTTTTTGTTTTTTATTTCGCTTTTGTTCTTTTGTCATTTTTTTATATTTTTTAGGCTGAACCTGTTCTTTTTTTGCCGATTCTTTTTTCTTTTCAGATTTTTTACCACATCCAACTTGAAGACCAAGCCCTAAAACAATAAAAGCTAAAAGCAAAAAATTTTTTGATTTAAACATTTACATCTCTCCTGTAAAATAACCCAAAAACAATACCCTAATCTTTTTAAATTTATTTTTTTTGTAAAATATAAGTCAATTAAAAAAAATAATTGTACTTAATATTCAAGGTTTACCCAAAAATTTTGCGGGTGATAAGCAAAAGCGTGATTAACTAATTTTAATCTCCATTATTCTGCGATTTTAATAACGAAATTCAATAACCCAAAAGCAATCTTTAGCATTTTTTTTAAAAAACTATATTTATACGCTAATTTTTTAATAAAATATATTTGTATATATAAAAAAACAATTAAAAAAATCCTGGGGGGGGCAGTAATGAAGTTCAAATTTGTTACAAAAATATTTTTTTTCTTAAATTTTGTTTTATTTTTAAATATTTTTTCAATTCCAAAATTAACAATAATTATGGTAATTGACCAATTTGCATACAGTTATATGGAAAAACTTGGTCCAAATTTTGAGTATGCATTCAAAGATTTAAAACAACACGGAGTATATTTTACAAATGCGCACCATGCTCATGGAGTTCCAGCAACAGCAACAGGACATAATGCTTTAAATACAGGAACTTTTGCTAAGAATCATGGAATAATTGCAAATTCTTGGATTGAAAATGGAAAAAAGGTAACCGCATGTAAAGATGATTCACTTAAAAGTTTAGTTTTTGGCCAAAACAATATGCTATTGGACTATGGATATAGTGCAAAAAATATTATGTGTAATGGGCTTACAGATGAATTTGTAAAAAAATACCCAAATGATTTAACATTTTCCATATCATACAAATCTAGAGCTGCAATAGGTATGTCCGGTAAAACAGGAAAGCCAATATGGTTTGATGACAAATTAGGTATATTTACAACATCAAAAGCTTTTTTTAATCAACTGCCAAATTGGGTAAAAGACTTTAATGAAAAATATAATCTTGATAAAACAATAGAAAATAATATATGGAGAAGGGCATATCCTAAAAAGAGTAAAAAATATAAATTATCGGATATCGATTTTAATAAAAATAGTTATTATATATATTCAACTTATCATAAATCACTTATTTCAAAGAAAAGACTTGATGAACCAACAGATAAAATTGGTAAAAAAAATAAACCCGATATAAAAAATTATTCCAGATTCATAAAATCACCATTGGCAAATAAAGTATTATTGGATTTTGCAAAAAATTGTATAGATAATAATTTGCATGAAGACAACAATATGCTTTTGTGGATTTCGCTCTCTCCACTTGATCACTTAGGTCATATTTATGGACCAAACGGTATGGAAGTAACCGATATGATATATCATCTTGATAAACAAATTAAAAATTTTTTAGATTCGCTATATCAAAACATTGATGAAGAAGATATTTTATTTGTATTAACTGCAGATCATGGAGTCCAACCTTTGGTCGAATTAAATAAAGAAAAAAATTTACCGGCATATCGAATAAATTCTTCTGAAATGCTGCATAAAATTAATAAACATATAAATAAAAAATATAATATTAAAAATTTAGTAACAGATTTTGAAGCTTCTCAATTATATTTTGATATGAAAAAATTTAACGATCTTGATACAAAAACAAAAGAATCGATATATTCAGATATAAAAGAAATAGTTTTAAATAAAAAAGGAATAAGCAAAGTTGTCACAACTGATGAATTAATAAATAATAAATATGATTTTGATTCTATTTTAAATTTTTATAAACAACAAGTTTATATAGGTAGATCAGGACAAGTATTCATAATTCCAAATGAATATTCAGATATATCAAATTATAAATTTGGAGCGGGACATAAATCCGGATATGAATGCAATACGCATGTTCCATTAATGATCTATCAAAAGGGTAATTTTGAAAATAAAGTTATATCCAAAAAAGTATGGCTCACGCAACTACCGGTAACAATTGCAAAAATATTGGATATAAATAAACCGGAAAAATCAGAATTTGAGCCTATTTTTTGACGAAATAGTAATAAAATTTTATAAATAAATGTAATATACTTTTTATTTTAAGATTATTTTTATACAGGTTTTAAATATGAATTTAAAAAACAAAACAATTTTTACTTTTTTAAGCGCACCCGGTGCAGGTAAAGGCACATTAGCTCAGCAGGTATCTACAAATTTAAATTACATAGTTCTTTCAACCGGAGATTTATTCAGACAACATATAGCAAATCAAACGGAAATAGGTAAAGAACTTAAAAGTTATATCGACAAAGGGCAACTTGTTCCAGACGATTTAACCATAAATATGGTTAAAAAATGGCTTTTAGAACAAAAAGAATCTGAAAAATCAATAATTTTAGATGGATGTCCAAGAACGGCATATCAAGCAAAAAAAATTCTTGCCATAATTTCGCACGATATGCCAAATTACAAATTCAGAGTTGTAAAATTGGAAATTCCTCAAGAAGAAATTACTCAACGATTGATAAATAGAAGATGTTGCCCAAATAAGAGCTGTCAGGCTGTTTATAACACTTCAATGCCGGAAATAGCATCAGGAAAATGCCCTAAATGTAAAACTGATTTAATCCAACGCCAAGATGACAAACCTGAAGTAATTGCCCAAAGATTTGATATTTATAATAAAAATGAATCTGAACTTATAAGTGCATACAAATCTTCCGGTATTAATATTGAAACACTAAATGTTTCACAAAAAACACCCACTCAAATTTTTGAAAATTTTAAAAAAATTTTATAAGTCGAATTATAGCCCAAAGCTTTCGCATTGGGCTACAAAAAAATCACCTACATGAGCTTTCTCACTTGGCAACAATGCTATTTTTCAGAAACTTCTTTTTCTAATATTTCTAATAATCTACTTAAATAAGCAACCGTATCTCTATCAAATCGCTTACTATTTATTGCTTTTATTAACTGTTCTTTTTGTTCTTCTTTAGTAAATTGCGAAAGAACAGAATCTATATTAAAGCAAGAACTCATAGCAAGAATATTACTCGATAGTACAGAAACAAAAATAATTAATAGTATTTTTTTTATCATAATAAAATCCTTTATTTTAATTTTTAGACAACAAAAAAGATCATAGTAAAATTAAAATAAAAAATCACTATTAATTTTTAAGAAATTTCTCCGGACGTTAAATCTTGAATTATCATTTTTTCTGCAACACGATTAAATAGTGGAGCACAAATTTGTGAAGCCCACAACCCGCCACTCTTTGGATCCTTAACAAATGTAACAATAACTCTTTTATATTTATCTTTTTCTATAATACCGGCAAAAGAATAATTATGCTTTTTATCAGAATATCGTCCATCTTCTATCGCTCTTGCCGTTCCGGTTTTTCCCATTACTCTAAAACCTTCAAGATTTTTAGAATAAACAGATCCAATTGATTCTAAAATTACTTTTAACTGCTCAATTGCTTCTGTTTTATAAATTTTCTTTTCAAAATAATTTTTATTTCTTGACGGAAATTTTACCAATACCGGATCAATATCATATCCACCATTAGCTATTATTGAAAAAGCTTTACCAAGTTGCAATAATGTAGACATAATTTCGTAACCAAATGACATAACAATTAATGAAGATCTGGACCAGTTGGATGGCGGATTTACAAACCCTTTACGTTCACCCGGAAACTCAATTCCAGTTTTTTCACCAAAACCTAATCGTTTAAGATGAGTGTAAAGTTTTGGACCAAGACGTTTAGCAATCTTTGCAATACCAACATTACTCGAATATCTTATAACATCGGAAAATGATATTAAATCAACAGATTTCCAATTTTCAACTCTAAAATTATCTATAAATGCAACTTTACCTTCACAATCAATCATTTCGTCAGGCGTAACAACACCCTCTTGTAGCGCTGCAAGAGCAGCAAATGTTTTCATTACGGAACCTAATTCGTAATTTTCCGTAATAATTTTATTTTTTGTATATTCCAAATTTTCAATTGATTTTTGGTTGGGATCAAATGATGGTAAATTTACCATCGATAAAATTTCACCATTATCCGGATTTATAACCAAAACAGATCCCTGCGCTGCATTAAATTCATTCAGAGTCTTTTCAAGTTCCTGTTCAACCAAGAATTGTAATTTTGAATCTATGGTCAAAACAACTTTTTGTCCTTTTACACCCTCTTCTATAATTCTTTTATCAAAATAAAAAGAATCGGATCTTGCATCTTTTTTCAATTCAACGGTTGTAGGAGTTCCTTGTAAATATTTATTAAAATAAAGTTCAATACCCGAAAGACCAATATTATCTATATCTGTAAAACCAATAATTTGAGATGCACTATTATATGGATAAAACCTTGACTGTTCAGGCATAAAAAGAACATCTTTTAAATTTTTGCTTTTAAAATAATTAATTCTTTCTTCGGTAAGTTGCCGCTCAAGCCATGCAAATTTTAATTTATCATTTGATTTAATTTTTTTATAAACGTCATTATAATTTTTTTCCAAAAAATTTAATATTTTTTCTTTTTCTTGAAACTGCCTTGGTAAAACAAATGCAGAATTTACTAAAACATTTATTGTAAAAGGATTTACTCCGGTTCTGTCGTAAATCTTACCCCTATCGGGATTTATTTTTAGTTCGACAAGATATTGCTGATTAGCTAAATTTTCAAAAAAATTATTATCGTGAATTTGCAAAATATATAGTCTTAAAACTATAATTAAATAAAAAATAACAAATACAAAAAAAACAATTAAAATTCTAGGTTTATAATCATTTTTAAGCATAAAAATTTGCACCCCTTTTAATAGACTGATGTAAATGTTTTTATTTGAGATAAAGTCAATTCCTGTAATCCAAGCTCTTGGCTGGCTATATTTTTAATTCTTTTAAAATCTTTTAATTTATAAAAATCAACCAACAATAAATTTTTCTTTTGCTTTAACTCTTCTTTTTTTAATACAAAACGTTGTTTTTCATAACTAAGTTTTATCAAAAGATTATGTTGATATATTTTTAAAAAGATAAAAGATATTACCAATAAAAATATTATTGATAAAAATTTAGGCCTTGTCATATTTTTCACCTAGTATAAAATTATCCATTATTAGTACAGAGTATATGTACTAATAAAAATTTTCTAGATATTATATGTTTTGTATGAAATATAACCTCATAATAAGGAGTTAATTATGAAATTTTTGGCAGTACCTTTAGCTTGTTTAGTTTTTTTATCCGGCTGTAACTTTTGCTGCAAAAAAGATTCTTGCTGCCCAACAGAAACTCAAACAGAAGAAGTAAAACAAAATGAAGCGGAAGATCAGGTTATAACTCAAGAAATAGAAAATCAAGAAGTAGCTCAAGAAGTAGAAGAAGCTTCTAACGATACGGAAAATTTAAAGTAACTAAATTTTCAAATTTTTTAAAAAATAAGGCGCATTTTTAGTGCGCCTTATTTTTTAAACTTTTTTATGCATTGCAGTGCTAAGACAAACCAACATTTTATCTGGTTTTAAATTAGTAGCCAATAATCTTGAACTTTTAATTCGCTTTTCTTTAACTATCCAAATAGTAAGACTTAAAAATAATAAAATAAAAATTAATCCAATAAATATTTTTATTTTATTATTATTAGATTTTATCAAATAATATAAGCCTACAATTAAAGTTAAAACGGCATATAATTTATAAACGGCAAAACCACCCAAAAACGGTTGAATAAAATAAATTATCATTGCAAACAAAACAAAACCAAAAAACTTTTTAATCTCAACCATCCACAATCCGGCTTTTGGTAAAATATTAAGTGATGCCGAAAAGGTTCCAACCACTATTAATAAAATACCCATACCAAATGCAAATAAAAACAATGATAAAAAACCTATAATCGGGTTTCCAATTTTTGCAACAAAGCTTAGAAGAATAGCCAATGCAGGAGTTAAGCATGGAGACGCAACCGTACCGGAAATAACCCCAAATAAAAAACTATAAATATAAGAACCTTTAACACTTAACGATTGTCTTTTGAGCATAAATGCCGGAACTTTAATTTCATAAAATCCAAACATAGACAAAGCGAGATAAATAAAAAGAGAAGCCACCAACAAAACAACCCATGGATTTGTTAACCACTGACCAAAAATTACAGTGCTTGTTGCAGCAATATAACCAAATATTGCATATATTGTACTCATTCCCAAAACGTAAGATACCGATAATAAAAAATTCCTATATAAAGAAGTTGATGCTTGAGATTGTAAAATTCCCATAGTAATAGGAATCATTGGATAAACGCACGGCGTAAAACTTGTAAATATACCAACAATAAAAGCTAAAATTAATAAATAAACAGGTGATTCTTCAGGTGTAAATATTTTTTCTAAATTTTGGATACTAAAAAAAGATACTTTTTGTGTTTGTTCTGTAATATTGTCGTTTAATGCAAATATTTTTTTATGTGCTGTAGTACCGGATATTATTAAAAATAAAGTAATAATTAATCCTAAATTAAACTGCTTATTTTTTTTACCAATATAAAACATATAAAAATCCCCTTCTTTTTTTATTTTTAAATATTTTTAATATTTTCACATATTATTATTTCACTAATAATACTTCAGAATCAATAAATAGATATTTTTTCATATTTTGTGATCTTAACTTAACTTTTGATTGTGTTAATATTTTAAAAGTTGGGTAAATATTTAAAATTATTTTTAGGGTAAAAAAATGAATGCTATAAAAAATGTTACATTGGTAATCTGCCTTTTTTTTCTAGTAGGATGCCTTAACTATTCGTCAAGTAAAAATATTAAAAGATTTAATATTGATAATATTAAATACGATAAACAAACATATCCGGTTGTAATTATCGGTGGTGGAATTGGCGGACTCACATCAAGTATTTATTTAAGCCAAGCAAATATAAAACATATATTAATAGAAGGACAAAATCCAGGAGGCGCAATAACAAGTGCACATGCCGTTTGTAATTGGCCTGGTGAAAAAAATATATCAGGCTCAGACTTAATGGCTAAAATAAAAGAGCATGCTTTAAATAGTAGTGCAAATATATCAAATGCCAAAGTAACGAATGTAGATTTCTCAACTTGGCCATATTTAATCAAAATTATAGACAATGACGGCGAAAAAACTATTTCTGCAATTTCTTGCATAATAGCAACAGGAGCAATACCAAATATGCTAAATATACCGGGCGAAGAAAAATATTTTGGCCGCGGTGTATCCAAATGCGCAACATGTGATGGCTCTTTTTATAAAAATAAAACGGTTGCAATTGTTGGCGGTGGAAATACCGCAATCTCAGATGCATTATATCTTAGCGAGATTTCACAAAAAATATATTTAATAGTCAGAAAAGATTTTTTAAGAGCTGCAGGAAAAATGACTGAGCTTGTAAAATCTTATCCCAATATAGAAATTTTATATAACACAAATGTAAAAGAAGTTATTGGTGATGATGAAAAAGTAACCGGCTTAAAAATTTATAATTCAAAAGAAAATAAAGAATCTGAAATTTTGGTTGATGCAATGTTTTTAGCCATTGGTGCAACTCCAAATTCAAAACTTTTTTCAAATCAAGTTGAGATGGATAATTTTGGATACTTGACTGTAAAAAATGGACAAAAAACCTCCAAATCGGGCATCTTTGCCGTTGGAGATATTTGCGAAGCAGAGTACAAACAATTAATAATAGCATCAGGTCAAGGAGCAAAAGCTGCAATGCAAGCGCAAAAATTTTTGGGCAAAATTGGATATAAATCTGAAAATTTAAAAGAGAAAAGTTTACAAACAAAAAAAACTGAAAATCAACAGGTAAAAGTTGAACAACCTAAAATTGAGAAACAACCTGAGCCTGTTTTAGAAAAAAATGAAGCAAGCTCTCAAACAGTAACAGTTATAGATATAAAATCTGCAGCTCAATTTGAAAAAGAAGTTTTAGACTACAAAGGTAATGTAGTTGCCGATTTTTATGCTCACTGGTGTCCTCCATGTAAAATGATGGCACCTATCGTTGATGAGTTGGCAAATGAGTTTGGTCAAACAATAAAATTTGTTAAATCTGATGTTTCAAAAATCAGCGAACTTGGCGCAAATTTTGGCATAAGAGGCGTTCCAACATTTATATTCTTTAAAGATGGTAAAGAGATTTTTAGATTCTCCGGGGCAAGAGAAAAAGAAGTGTTTAAAGAATTGATTGAAAATCAGTTTTAAAAAATTGCCATTTAAACTCTTTATGCTATATTAAACTCTTATTTTTTAGGGAAATCCATTGGGGGATTTTAATAATGCAAATTAAGAGTATTTTTTATTTAACTTTTTTTATTCAAATACTGTTTTTAAATACACATACAAACGCTTCTATTTGGGAAAATTTTGGCACACAAGAACCTGCAAATGAAACAGTTTGGGATTTAAACGAAAAAGATATTCCACAAGAACCAGAACTATGTGAAGTTAACAGCAAAAACTTAGAAAATATATTCGACATAACACAAAAAAATATAGAAATATTAAACAAAAAAATAGACGCCTGGAACAAAAATAAACTTTAATTAAAAAATAGATTCGACAAATTAAAAAAAAAAAAAAAAAAAAAAAATTTAAAATAGGTGGAGAACGGAAAGCAAAACTCTTAACTTCAAGCAAAACACGAAC
>LDIX01000010.1:0-8161 GCA_001468925.1 candidate division TM6 bacterium UASB340
TAATATTTTTATATTATTATTTTGCATGGTATAAATCTTGTTTTTTTTGTTAAGCTTACATTATATCAGAATTTATTTTTTTAGGAGAGTTTATGAATGGTTATTTTGTTTTTTTTAAAAATAAACTTGTGTGGGTATTTATTTTTATAGTTTTTTCTTCAATTCTTTTGTTAAAATCATGTAGCATAAAAAAAGATAGTTTAAATTTAAATATGAAAGTTGAATCAAATATGGATTTTCCAAATATAAGAAAAGTAGTTTTAAAAAATGGCTTTACGGTATTAATTTTTAAAACTACTCAAACACCAAAAGTTTTATTGCAAATAGCCTATGATATTGGCTCTTGGGTTGAAAAATCCGGTGAACGCGGGCTTGCGCATTTAATTGAACACATGATATTTAAAGGTACCGATAAATTTGCAGAAGGTGATATTGATGCCATTGCCAGAAAATTTGGAGCCGATTTTAATGCATTTACATCAAAAGATATAACTAGTTATTATTTTGAAGTTAATAAAAATAATTGGAAGCCTTTTGTTGAAATTCTTGCAGAATGTATGCAAAATGCACGATTTGATACGGAGCATTTGGCGTCTGAATTTAAAGCTGTTATTCAGGAATTAAGAATGATGAAGGATAATCATTTTAGGCAGATGATTGAAATTGCGACTGCAAATATATTTCCGTCAAATCATCCTTATCATGCACCCGTAATTGGTTATAAACAGGATCTTGTAAATATTTCAGCCCAAAATTTAAAAGCTTTTTATAAAAAATATTATAAACCTGAACGCGCAACTTTATTTATGGTTGGTGATATTGATCTCGATGATGCAGAAAATATTGCCGTACAAAATTTTTCAAACTTAGATAATGGTGACGGTATTTCACATTTTGACGAATCTTTAAATTCTATTTTTGAACTTGTTTGCAATTCGACTACAAACAATACCGTTTTATATGAAGATGTAACTCAAGAACTGCAAGGTTTTTATTGGCTAATTCCCGGACTTAATGCAAAGGGCAAAGAACTTGTATCCGTTGTCGAATCCGTAATTGGAACCGGAGAGGGTAGTCGACTTTATAAACGTTTGGTTGAAAAAGAAAAAGTTGCTGCGTCCGTTGCAGCATTTGGTCACCAATTAATGCATGCTGGTTTGTTTTTTATAATTGTTGAGCCTTTAAAAAATAAATCAGCTGAGTCTAAGAAATTAGTAATCGAAGAGCTTAATAATATTGTAAAAAACGGTGTAGAAAAAAGTGAAATCGAAAAAGTTGTAAATACAAGGGAACGTGAACATTTTCAACAATTGCAGAATTTGCAAAGTTTTACATATGAATGGCTTGAGTCTTTTATTGCGACTAAAGATGAATATGATATTTTTGCAAGCGTAAACAGGTATGCAAAAGTTTCTTCGGATAAAATTGTTGAATTTGTTAAAAATTATTTGGATACATTTTTTGTAAATGAAATTTCAGTTTTACCTTTACCTGAAGATAAAAAATCTTCGTGGCAAAAATTAAAAGAAAAATCTGAAGAGATGGATAAGCTTATTTTGGCTAAGCATCAAAGAACTGCACCTCTTGAGACACCACAATTTGTAAATAAAGTTAAAAATCCTGAAAAATTAAGTTTTGAATTTCCAAAACCGGATAAAGATTTTACTTTAGAAAATGGACTCAATGTTTTAATTCGCAAAAATCAGCCATGGCCAATATTTTCTGCATCATTGCGATTTAAGCAAGCAGCCTTTTTTGCCGACAGCAAAGAGGGGATTTTACTCGATTTTATGATGAATTATTTAATGGAAGGTGCTGCAGGTTTTTCTAAAGAACAGAATGTCGACTTTTTTGAAAATTTAGGTGCAACTTATAGTTTTGATGTTACCGGGGGCTTTGTATCATCTTTAACTAAAAATATTGATTCAGTTTTATCTAGATTTGCAGATATATTAACAAAACCGGATTTTCCTGAAACTGAGTTTGAAAAATTAAGAGAAATACTTTTGGATCTTTATGAAAGACGAAAAGATTCACAGAAAGATTTGGGATTAAAGATTTTTAAGAATTTAATTTATAAAAATCATCCATTTAATTGGTCATTTGATGATGCCATTCAAATTATAAAAACGGTTGATATTAAAAAATTAAAAGAATTACATAAAAAATATGTAACGCCACAAAATATGATTTTATCTATCGTTGGAAATTTTGATTTGGATAAAACTGAAAATAAAATTAGGAATATTTTTTCGTCATGGCATGGTGAAAAATATTTAGTTGAAGAAAAAAAATCAGGAGACTTTGATAAAAATTTAAATGTTGATCAGTTTATGCTTCGCGACCAAGTAATGCTTATTATGGGCCGACCATCAACTATAGATATTTATCATGAAGATTATGTGCCTGTAAAAATTTTAGATTTTATAGTATTTAGTTCTTTAGGTTCTAGATTATTTCAATTACGTGAACAAACAGGATTGTTTTATACGGCTTTTGGAATGTTTGCAGCAGGAGCTTCACGCATTTTTGGATTTGATTATGTTGGTTCAATTTTGAATTTGGAAAATATCGAAAAAGCTGAAAAATTATTTAAATCGGTTATTGATGAGATTGGCAAAAATGGTGTGCTGCAATATGAACTTGATGCTTCAAAACAGGGATATTTAAAAGATATAATTGATATTACTGCTAGTAACGAGACTTTGGCAATGGTTTATGCAAGATTAAAATCTTTTGATCTTGCTTTTGATTATTATGATAAAGTTTTGAAACGTGTTCAAAGTATGACGCTTGATGATATTAATAAAATTTGTGCCAAATATTTTAATTCTGAAAATATGTGTAAAGTTAGAGTTGGTAGGGTAGGAAAGAAATAAAAATTTTATAAATTAAACCATTTTTTAAATTTTATTTTAATTTTCCAATACAAAACCGTTAATGGATTGCAACTTAAAACTCTTAAAATTATAAGTGGTATTGATATATAAAATGGCTTTGATTTTAACATGTATTTTGAATAATTGGTGCAGGTTACCGGGTAGATACATGTACCTCTAGGTCCCAAAAGTGGTCTTATAGCTTTAATAAATAAAAAGATAATTTTTATAAAAAGATCTTTTAATTTGTGTATATATTTGTGCATGTTTAAATATTTTCGAGTAAGAACTTTTCAAGTTCTTCAAAAGTTAAATTCAAAGAAGCTTTATAGACAATTAAAATAGAATTAAATTGTTTTTCATAGAGTTTTTTTTGATAAAAAATAGATTTTAATTGTCTTCTAATTTTATTTCTTTTGCATGCTTTGCCAACTTTTCTCGAGGTCATTATGAGTAATTTGCCAAAAGACTGTGCTTCTTTCTGAATTGGTGCTTGTAAAAGTTTTAAGCCATCAATAGATGCTTTTTGTATAGAATTTTGGAATGTTGAATCGATTTCTTTTTTTTCGAATCTGAATAGGTCTTTAAATTTTATATCCATTTGGTTCTCTAAGGACTAGATCCCGGGTCAAGCCCGGGATGACAATATGTGCGAAAAACTGAATACTAAAATAAGTTCGGGATGTCAATATATGTAAAAAAAGGCCGACAGTAATCGGCCTTAAATTTTTAAACTGCTAGTCTTTTACGACCTTTAGCTCTTCGACGGTTCAATATTTTACGACCGCTGCGTGTGCTCATTCTAGCTCTGAATCCGTGTTTTCTTTTTCTTTTTATTCTGCTTGGTTTAAAAGTTATGGACATTTTGTACTCCCGAAAAGCAATTAATATCTAAATTTCTTACGTAAGAGTTAATAATTATAACCAATTTTTATTATAAAACAACCAAAAAAACTAATTTCAGCTTGTAAACTATGTTGTTTTTAAGACTCTTCAATTGTTTTATCGGCTAACTCGGAGATATTCTTTAAGCTGTTGTCCGGGTTTTTAAAATCTAAATCAAGAGTAAATGTTTTTTCTTTACCAAGTATTTCACTTTCTATTTCAAGTTTTGGAAGTTTACCGCCGAGTATATTCCGTATGCTACCTGAAATGGTTGCATTTTTTATGTAAATTAGGCTTAATAACCCTTGACTTGCCTGTTTTGCCATATCGTTTAAACCGATTGCTGAGTACATTGCTGCGTCCAAGGTGTACTTTGCAGCTTTTTTTGCCGTTAAATATCCAATTTTTTCGCTTTCTAATTTTGCTATATTTAATTTAATTTCAGATATTTTTTTATTTATATTTAATACATTTGTTTTGGGGTATGTTGGTAAATTTTTATAATCACCTACATATTTTTTTCCGGAATTTGTTTTTATTTTTTTTATAACATCTCTTATAATTGTTCTTGTGAATGTATTGTTACTTTTATCGAAATTTATAATCACAGAAGTTCTTTTATCTTTTTTGATATCTATTATATCTCTCCACCAGCGTTTTTCCGGTCTAATATTATGTTTTTTAACGTCAGCTTCATTTTTAAATTCGACTGTCATATGGGCAAGATCATTCGTTGTTCCTCCGGATTTGCCGGGAGATATAACATATCTATTATTATTTTTTAATATGATTGGTTCTCGCCAGGTATAAGTTTTATCGTCGAGCATTATGTGTAAAATTATCTCGTATCCGGATATGTTTATAAATTCAAGTATGGCGCCTTCCGATTTACCTTTAATTTCTCCAAAATTTTCTTCTGTTTTATTATTTCTAATTACTTTTCTTTCAAAGCGATTTTGATTTTCGTTATAATTAATTTCAACAAACGTTGTTTTATTATTTTTTATATTTATATTTTTTGACCAGACTCTTGAATCTAAGTTTTCGCCTTTAGTTTGTTGATTATTTATAATTATTTGTTCTTTGGGAACAAATTTTACCCACATATCTTTTATGTCAGGCGCACCAACATTAGATGAAACTTCAAAATCAGCATTTTTTTGAGAATTTATTGTTTGTGAAAATTGCTTTTTGTTTGTTGTTTCAAATTTGAGAATTATTGCGTTTTTAGCAATATTTTTAATATTAATTTTTCCTGTACCGGAAAATATTGTGGTAGTAAAAAAAAGTAAATATATTATTAATATTTTTTTCATAAATTTCCTAATTAATTTATATATTGTAGTCGTCTTTTGCTTGTTCTATTCGTTTTTTTTCATTATTAAGATTATCTATTTCTTTATTTAATTCGTTAATTTGATTTTCTATACTATCTATTTTTTCATCTATGGCGTCTAATTTTTTTAGAGCTTTCTTTATAGATTCGGTCGATTTTTTATTAATTATAGATAATCCTTTTGTAATCTTTTCTGATAAATATTCGTTTATATCGTTTGATAACTCTGCCTTAAATGTTAAATCGATATTATTAAGATCATTTATTGATCCAACTGATTGTAATTCATATGATACTTTAAATAAATTGTTAAATAATGAGCCTAATAGAAAAATTTTTATACCATCCGTTCCAACTAAAATATCAGCTTGGCCCTTAGCTAATTTAATATCTATTAGGCCTGATATTAACAAATGTTGAATTTCAGGTGTCAGTTGAAAGTCCAACGTTGGGCCATCGTCTTTTGTTCCATATTCGCCATCAAGTCCGGTACCATCTACTTCAATTGGCCCTAATTTGAATTTTGGCATGAATCCTTGAGCTATTATTCCATTTGATCCAATGCTTGAATTTATAAATGCTTTTTTGTCATTTAAAAAAAACATTTCACCTTTAAATGACAATCCCTGTTCTATTTCTATTTCACCAATTTTTGTTGGCAATGGTGCAATCTTAAATGATGTATCCCTAAAGCCTATGTCGGGAAATTTATTTTTGAAACTTTTGATATCAAAACTAGGATTTAATTTTGCAGGTATTGAAAATAAATCTTCCAGAAAAATATCTCCTGTATAAATTCCCATCAATACTATATCTCCGGCTGTAGAATAATTTGTTGCAACTTCTATTTTTTTGTTTGGACTTAATATGAATTTACCGGTAAGTCCAATTACGTCAGGTACCGGTGTTGGAGGTGTTAGTGTAATGGCAATTTGAGCTGCAAGATCTTGTATGGATAAACCATTTATGCCCAATGGATTTTCCCAAATCCCTTGCATTGTTGCTTTTAAAACACCACTTGGCGGTACCGATTTTATCGCAATTTCTCCGGTAAATAATAAAGGTTGATCTAGATTACTTGGAGTTATTAAAATTTGTGATTTAAATCCGAATGCCGGACCGGAGCCAACAAGAACAAAGTTTATATTTTTAAGAATTGCTTTTTCTGTTAATTTTATTTCCGGTATTGGTATGGCAATTGAAAAATATGTTTCAGTTAAAGATTCACCAAATGTTCCGGCAAGTCTTAATTTTTGTTCTAAATTTTTTGCAAGAACTTTGGCTCCTTTAAAAGTTTCGCCTGAAAGCTGTGCATTTGCAACTAAGTTAAAGCCTTTGTTTAAGTTTAAATTAAGATTAGCGTCAAAATGTTGATAAGAAGATATCGCTATGGTTATATCGGAAAGATCTATACTATCAAAAAATGTATTTTTAAAAGATTCTATAGAATTGGATAATTGCCAATTTGCAGGAGGAGTGGCTTTAAGCGTTAATTCTTTTGGACTTTTCATTTCTACTGATATATTTGATTCAAAATTTAAAATATTGGTTTTTCCAAAAATGTAAAATGTTTTGTCAGGTCGAACGCCTAGCATAGGATTTTCAATTGAGATATCTGCTATTTGTTTGATTTTATTCAGTTCGGAAATATTGGAAAATGGTTTTATTTTGGTTTTTGCTGTTGCTGAAAATTCCACATAATATGGTCCAACTTTAAAGTATTTTTGTTGAGTTGCCGGTTCTTGCTGGCTGTTTGTTTGTGATTGTTCCGTTTGCATTTCCGGTGAAGCACTTGCACCCTGTTGTTTTGTATCTGGTTGAATAGTTTTTTCTTGTTGTGTTTTTGGTGTTATTTCTTGTTTTGGGATTGTTTTTGAAAATTTTAGTGTTCCAATCCAATCCGTATTCAAAATGTTTGTTTCACCGATAATTTCAAAATTTCCATTAGAAGATAGACTTAGCGTTGCATTTTTAAATGTCGCAATATCTTCAAATTTTATTTCTTTATCTATTTTTACTTTAAAATTAAAAATGCCTTTATCGTACTCTGCAAAAATATCTGTTTTTAGATTGCCGATTAGTGGTAAATTCAAATCTGTCATACCTGATAAAAATACTGATGGTTTTGTAACGATTTTTGGAATTTCTGTTGTTTCAGGAGTATTTGCTTCTGTTGGATTAGGCAAATTTTGGTTCTGAGTATTTGTTTGTGGTGGTATCTGTGAGTTAGTAGGACTTTTAACACTTGGCGGTATTACCACTTTTAATATTGCATTTTTTATTTTTATATCATCAGATAGATTTAGATCGTTTAAAATTGTTTCGAGCGAAAAGCCTGTTGTTTTATTTAAATTTATTTCGGCATAAACGTTAGATAAATCAGGCAAGCCTAGATTTAAATCTTGAAGATTTGCAGAGCATTTTATTGTGACCGCATGATCTTTACCTTTTGTAAATGGATCATCGATTTTAAAAGTTGCATTTGTTAATTTAATTGAATCAAAATTTGTTTTTTCTGCGCTTTTTATAATATCTGACGGTTTAAGTTGTTTTATTATAATTTCGGCATAATTATCAGAAGATACTTTTTCAGGTTTTGGGATTTCTATTGTTCTAGATTTTGAAAAATTTAGTTCTGTATCTTGTCCAAATATCTTAATATTGGTTTGTAATTTGAAATGTTCCGGTTTTATAAAAAAAGTAAAATTTTTTATATCAATATCCGTCCATGGTGTTATTGGAAATTTTATATTTTCTCCGGATTTTAGAATAGGTGTTATTTGATAGGCTATTATTTTATTTGGTATATATGTAATTATTGCTAGTTTTGCTTCGTTTTCTAAAATATTTACTGTGGCTTCTACACCAAGTCCTTTTTGATTTGAAATGCTTATATTGGGATTTTTTATTTTTAAAAAACCAAAATCATAAATTGTTTTATCCGGAGTGCCTTTTAGCGTAAATTCTTTATTCAAAAGATCTACTATTCCGGAAAAATTTACTGTATCAAATGGTGGAATTTCTAAGCTATAAATAGTTGGAACATCTAAATTTTGTGCAT
>LDIX01000010.1:10111-29627 GCA_001468925.1 candidate division TM6 bacterium UASB340
AGGGCTGGCTCCTAAGGCCAGTGCGTCTACCAGTTTCGCCACCCTTGCAATAAAAGATTTTAGCTTGGTGTGCCATACGAAGCTTTAGCGAAGTATGGTGGGTCGCCAGGGACTCGAACCCTGAACCTGCAGATTAAGAGTCTGTTGCTCTACCAATTGAGCTAGCAACCCATCTAAAGACATATTACCAAAAGTTGTAAGAAATTAAAGAACTAAAAATAATTAAGTTTCATAGCTTTGCGAACTTCTTGCATTGTTTGACTGGCTTTAATTTTTGCTTTTTCAGTTCCTGCTCTTACTATATTTTCAATATAAGAGATATCTTTTGCAAAATGTTGTCGGCGTTCTCTTATTGGTTTTAGAAGTTCCTGTAATATTTCGTTTAAATATTTTTTTACTTTAACATCGCCAAGCCCACCTTTTTGATAGTGCTCTTTCATTTCCATAACTGTTTTTTTGTCAGATGCAAAATAGTCCAGATAAGTAAATACAGTGTTGCCTTCTATTTTGCCGGGATCCTCTACTTTTAAATGAGTAGGATCTGTGAACATGCTCATGATTTTTTTTTGTAGCGTGTCGGCATCGTCTGATAAATATATAGCATTACCTAAAGATTTTCCCATCTTTGCTTGACCATCTATTCCCGGTAATCTTCCGGCATCCTTTGGAACTAAAGCCTCGGCTTCAACAAAAATTGGTTCATATGTGCTATTGAATTTTCTTACTATTTCATTTGTTTGTTCTATCATTGGAAGTTGATCAACTCCTACAGGAACTAAATTTGCTTTAAATAAAGTAATGTCGGCGGCTTGGCTTATTGGATAAACAAAAAAACCAACGGGAACTCCGGAGCCGAAATTTTTTTGTTTAATTTCAGTTTTTACTGTTGGATTTCTTTGTAGTCTTGGAACAGTTACTAAATTCATGAAATAAAATGTTAATTCTGTTAATTCCGGAACTTGTGATTGAATAAAAATTGTGCTTACTTTTGGGTCTATTCCTACTGCCAAATAATCAAGCGTTACTTCTATTATATTTTGCTTAAGAATCTCTGGGCGTTCGGCATTATCTGTTAGCGCTTGCAAGTCTGCAATTAAAATAAATTGTTCATATTTGTCTTGCAAATTTACTCTATTTGATAAAGAACCAACATAATGTCCTAAGTGAAGTTTGCCGGTTGGTCTGTCGCCGGTGAGAATTATTTTTTTCTGCATAAATTTTTTACCTCTTTTTATTTTATAAATATTCTTTAATATAACAAAACATGATAGTTTTTGGCAGTCCTATTTTTGTGTATGTTAATTTGTTTGAATATATGCTTTAATTTTAAAAAAAATAAAAGTAATTAATTGAAAGTGAAATATGAAAAACATAGTATATATTTTTTTATTTTTATTTCAGATTTTAAATTCCGAAAATTTGGTTGAGCAAGTCAAACCAATGACTACTTCCGAAAAATTACTTAAAAATATATTGGAAAAACATAATGTATCAAATATAAATAACTTTGTTCAGTATGATTTGACACCCCTAATAATTGCTGTGCAAAATAGTTATTATGATGAAATTAAGGTATTACTTGAATATGGCGCAAAAGTTGGAATTGTTTCGAAAATTAGTAAGACTACAGCGATAATAGAAGCTTGTTTTTTAGAAAAATATAGTTGGGCAATAGATTTAATTAATATTTTGATGAAACAAGTTGCTAATGATAGCACAATACAAGATAAAACCGGATTTGTATTTGTAGAAGAAATTTTAAAACAAAAGAATAATAAAGATTATTCTGCATTATTATATGCTTTGGAAAATTGTTCTTGCGACATTGATAAGAATAGAGAATTTGAACTTATAAAATTGTTACTCGATAATGGCGCGGATATTAATGACTTAAAGCCTATTTCAAATAGGACATTATTAATGTTGGCGTGCGAAAAAAATCGTTTTGATATAGTAGAATTGTTACTAAAAAAAATTAGTAATTATTATAATTATAATGAAAATATTAATCAGATTGCAGAATTTATAAATAAAAAAGATATAAATGGTCAAGATGCTTTGTTTATTGCATGTTCAGTTGGTAATGTAGGTATTGTTAATTTATTACTTGAAAATGGTGCTGATATAAATTCCAAAGATAAAATTGGATTAACCGCATTGCATATAGCCTGTTATAATGGGCATGGTGAAGTTGTTAGCTTTTTGATAAACTTTTTTATTAAAAAAAATCCAAAAAATAAAGATTTGCTATTTGATTTTTTAAATAAAAGATGTGAGAAATTTATTGATTTTACGCCAAGAGAAGCTGCTGGTAAAAGAAATAAAAATCACTGTATAAAAATTTTAGATGAATATGAAAAAAATTAAGATGACATGATTATGAAAAATTATTTGAATAAGCGTAATAGATTATTTTTTGTATTTAATATTTGGGTATTTGCTTTTTTATTTAATACTTTAAGTTCCATGACCAAAACTATGGCTATAAATGTAGATTGCGAAAAAGTTTTAAAAATATTCAGGTATGGTAATGAAGAGGATATTGGAAATCTATACAAAATTTTATTTCCAGGTGAAAAATTATTAAAAAATATAAATCACAAATTTGGTGAAAAGTTAGAAACAGGCTTAATGATAGCTGTTAGATTCGGAAATTTTAAAGCATTTAAATTTTTATTAGATAAAAAAGCTGATGTAACTTTGACAAATAATAATGGAAAAACCGTGTTTAATTATGCAGTAGATTATTTCCCGCAAGAAAAAATTTTAGAAAAAGATGAATATAAAACAAAAAAAGAAAATTTTATAAATATAATTGATTATTTATTGGGTAAAGAAACTGAACTTGAAAAAGAGTTAAATGATCGGTTACTTGAGTTGCTGAATAAATAAAATTTATAAATTTTATTTTATGTTATTATGAAAAATAAAAATTTATAAAATTTATAAAAGATAACTTTTATGGACTCCCCAATAGAATTATTAAATTTACAAGAAACTCAAGAAGATAGGGTTCTTACATTTGAGCCTGAAACTTTCGATCAATATTTGGGTCAGGAAGAAATAAAATCTAAACTAAAGGTTTATGTTACGGCGTGTAATTTGCGTAAAGAAAACCTAGATCACATTTTACTTTTTGGTCCGCCTGGTCTTGGAAAAACAACTTTGGCAAAAGTTATAGCTAAAGAATTGGGTGCACCTTTTAGAATTACAAGTGCCCCTGTTTTGGAAAGAAGCGGAGATCTTGTTGCCATTTTATCCAATTTACAAGAACGTGAAATTTTATTCATAGATGAAATTCACAGATTACCTAAAAATGTTGAAGAAATTTTATATAGCGCAATGGAAAATTTTGCAGTTGATATGATAATTGGCCAAGGTGCCGGCGCAAAATCAATTAGATTGCCACTAAAGCCATTTACATTAATCGGAGCTACAACGAGAACCTCGTTGATTTCCGGCCCATTGCAAACCAGATTTGGAATAGTGGAGCGGCTAGATTTTTATGATTCGCAAAGTTTGGCAGAAATCGTTAAACAAAATGCAAATTTCTTGAATGTCCCAATTTTGCCTGAAGCGACATTTGAAATTGGCAAGCGGGCTCGCGGAACACCTAGGATAGTAAAAAGAATTTTTAGGCGTGTGCGAGATTTTGCCCAGGTTAAGGGCTATGAAGTTATAAATAAAGAAATAGTTGATATAGCATTAAACTTTCTGGATATAGATGAAGACGGTCTCAATAAACTTGACCGCAAAGTTTTGGCTCATATTATTAAAGATTTTGATGGCGGTCCGGTGGGACTTGATACCCTGGCGGCTATGACGGGTGAGGATAGGGATAGTCTTGAAGATGTTTGTGAGCCATATTTGATTCGAATGGGGCTTTTACAAAAAACGACCAGGGGCAGACAAATTAATCCTAAAAAATATTTGTCGTTAAGAAAAAAGTTACTGGGTGAAAATATCATAGAACAAAAAGCCATATTTTAGATATATCGCTTTTTGTTTTTTATAAATCAATTATTCTTAGCTATAATATAGTTTTTAACAAGTGTTTTTTGGGGTTGTTTTATGAAAAAATTAAAAAAAATTTTGCTATTTATTTTGGTACTTTTTGTCGAATTTAATTTAAAAAATCTGTTGGCACAAGAATTTGAAATAAATCAGAGTTGTGATTTTTATTCTTGGGTTGATGTTCAAAAAAAATCAAGAAATGCAGTAGTTCAAATTTTTGCATATAAAGATATTTTTAATTGGGTTGAGCCATACAAAACTCCTGAGCAAACATTATCTGCAGGATCCGGTTTTTTTATAGATGACCAAGGTTATATTGCTACAAATTATCATGTTATTAATGAAGCTGTTGTTATAAAAATTCAAATTCCTGAATTTGGTCAAAAGCGTTTTAGTGTGGATATTGTTGGAGCCTGTCCATACATGGATTTGGCATTATTAAAACTCTCAAAAGACGATTTTAATTTCATTAAAGATCATTCAGGAAAAATTAGTTTTTTAACATTTGGTGATTCCGATAAAATTTCAAGTGCTCAACCTATTATGACTTTGGGTTTTCCATTGGGTGAGATGCATATAAAAAGTACTAATGGTCTTATTAGTGGTAAGATTAGTAATGGCCTTGTGCAAATTTCTGCACCAATAAATCCCGGAAATTCAGGCGGACCAACACTTGATGTTAATGGAAATGTTGTTGGAATTAATAAAAGTGGTGCAGATGATGCACAGAATACCAATTTTATGATTCCATCAAATATAGCAAAAAAAATTCTTGAAAGGCTTAGAAGTAATGAATTTTTAAGAAACCCTTTTGGGGTTGGTATTTTTAATAATTTCTGGAAAACTACTTTGGATACTTTAACATATCTAAATAATTCAAATATTACCGGTATTATTGTTGGTAAAGTTTTTGAAAATTCGATATTGAAATCGTTGGGAATTGAACAGTATGATATTTTCAGTGAAATAAATGGTTATAAATTGGATAATTATGCTGATTTAAATATTGATAATATGGAAGATTATACAAATATTTTGGCATATATTCGTACATTTTTAGTAGGAGATGAAATAGATTTGGTTTTTTATAGAAATGGTCAAAAACTTGAAAAGAAAATAAAACTTGATGATAAATATTTGCCGGCGGTCAGAGAAATCTATCCTGAATATGAAAAAGATTTTACAGATTATGAGATTATAGGCGGTCTTATTGTTATGCAATTGACATTGAATCATGTTGATCTATTAAAAGAATATGATTCAGATCTTGAAAAATATTATTACGACGAAAATCAACAAAATTCTGTATTAGTAGTAACGCATATTTTATCAAACTCACAAGCCAATTTGGCGATGATGTATCCCGGTATGATAATTGATGAAATAAATAGTATAAAAGTGCATAATTTAAAAGAATTTAGAGAAGCAATTAAACAAACAATTAAAAACGATTATTTAACAATTAAAACGGATCAAAATATTTTTGTCGCTTTGTCTATGAAGAAAATATTACAAGATGAACCTATTTTGGCGAGTAGATATTTTTATAAAGTTTCAGATTTGGTCAAAGCAATTCAAGTTGCGAATTAATTCAATTGCCAAATTATTTATTTGATTTAAATTTATTGAAAACAGTATGTACTCAATAATATCAGTTATGGGAGTTTTGTATGTCAGGACATTCAAAGTGGTCAACGATAAAGCATAAAAAAGCCAAAGAAGATGCAAAAAGAGGCCAAGTTTTTACAAAGTTAATTCGAGAGATAACTGTTGCTGCAAAAGAAAGTGGTGGAGATCCTGCTGGTAATGCCAGATTAAGAGTTGTGCTTGAAAAAGCAAAAGCTGCAAATATGCCTCAAGACAATATTACCCGAGCTATAAAAAAGGGTACTGGTGAACTTGAGGGTGTAAGTTATGAATCTGCAAATTATGAAGGATATGGACCGCATGGTGTTGCAGTGATTGTAGAAACTTTGAGCGATAATAAGCAAAGAACTGTTGCAGATTTGCGTCATATGTTTTCAAGACTTGGCGGTAATTTAGGTGAATCTGGAACGGTATCTTGGATGTTTGAGCACAAAGGTGTAATCAAAATGGATTCAAAAGGAATGTCCGAAGATGATCTTTTGGAAAAAATGCTTGAATATGATGTTGAAGATGTGCAAGTTCACGAGGGTTTAGCATCTATTTATTGTGATCCTAAAAATTTATATGTGGTTAAAAAGGGTGTTGAAAGCTTAGGGTTTAAAGTTGAAGATGCTTGCTTGGAATGGGTTGCAAAAACTACTGTAAATTTGGATAAAGAAGAAGATGAAGAAAAAGTTTATAAGTTTTTAGAAAGTTTGGAAGAGCTTGATGACGTTCAGCACGTCTATGCCAATTTAGCTTAATTTGTTAGGAGCAAATAGTGTTTTTAAGCATGACCGGTTTTGCCGGTAAAACTGAAATTTTGAAATTATCAAAAGATGAACAAGTTTCATTGTTCATAGAATTAAAAACTATTAATTCTCGATTTTTTGAAGTTACCTGTAAATTACCTAATGCTTTAAGTGCATTGGAAATAAAAATAACTAACAAATTAAAAGATAAACTTTTAAGAGGTCGTGTTTTTTTATCTGTTAAAATTTTAGAAAATGATGGAGCTTTACTTAAAGTTACACCATCCATAAAATTACTTGAAGAATATTTGTCGGCATTGTCTGACATTAAGAAAAAATTTAAAATATCAGGTGATTTAACAATTTCGGATGTTTTGAATTTACCCAATATTTTTTCTTCACAACCTGTTGAATTTGATATTAAAGCACAAACTTTTGTATTAAAAACAATAGATGATTTAATAGAATCACTTATAAAAAGCAGATCTGTTGAAGGTGTTCAATTGAAAAAAGATCTTGAAAAACGTTTTGATATTTGCGGTAAAAAGATGACAAGTGTAAAAAAACGATTTGATTCTTTTGTCAAAGAAAAGAAAGATGAATTGAAAAAAATATTGTCTATTTATCAAGAATCGGCAAATGAAGAATCCAAATTAAAATTAGATGAAATTTATTCTCTTTTAAATAAAATTGATGTACATGAAGAAATTGTAAGATTTGAAAGTCATCTTAAAAATGCAAAAAATATTACCAAAGATGCGGATATTGAAAAGGGTAAAAGATTGGATTTTGTATTGCAAGAGCTTTTACGTGAATCAAATACTATTTTGGCAAAATGTTCAGACTTTGAAATAAGTACTTTGGCTGTTGATATTAAAGTTGAGCTTGAAAAAGTTAGAGAACAGGCCCAAAATATTGTTTAATTTTATGGAAAATCAGTCGGTAAATAGAGCTTTTTTTAAAGCAAAATTGAATTTAAGCAATTTTATATATGCTCAAAGTTATTTTTATGAATTTATTAAAAAACATGAAAATATAAAAATAGATTTGCTTATAGATTATCTGGATAAAAAGGAAAAAACTCTTTTACTTGATTGGATTTTATCAACCAAGCTTTTCGATAAAATTTATTTTAAACCTAAAATATTCTTTTCTTTTTCAAAATTAAAAAAAGAATTAAGAATAAATAATTATGGTGATTTTATTTTTGATTTAAATTTGGATATTCAAAAAGAAACACCATTGTTGAATATTCCAAAAGATTGGATGATTGCTACAAAACTTAACTTTTTGAAATGGGGCATTAATGATAATATTCGCCTAAATAGAAAAGTTATTTTTATTAATACTTATACGAATAATTTTAAAAAAACGATATCAATATCAAAAATTTTTGATTTTATAGATAATTTAAGTTCTGATGAAAATTTTTTCAATACAATTTTTGTAATAAATTCAGATTTAAAGACATATAAAAAATATGAGAAAGTGTTTAAAAATTTAGCTCAACATAATACATTTTTATTTGTTTTGACTCATAATTTTTTTCAGCTTGCATCGATGATTATTCTGTCAGATTTAATTATATCTGTTGATTCATTTATTTTGGATATTGCGAATGCAAATAAAAAACAAACAATACAAGTGCCAAATTTTTATTCAGGTCAAGTTGTAGATGATTTAATTAAAAAATTATCTACGATAAATTATTAAATTTCTTTATAAAATTGATCCAGTTTTTTAATTAATACATCTGAAATTAAATTTTCTTTTACATGTTTATATGCATTTTCGCCGTATTTTTTTCTCAACTGAGAATTATCTAAAAGTGTTTCTATTTGATTTGTGAGATCTAAAATATTATTATTCTCGAATAATAAACCTGTTTTTTTATTTTTTATAGTATTTGTAACGCCTGTTTTTGTTGGACCTATTAATGGTTTTTTAAGCAAAGCAGCTTCCATTAAAACGATTCCAAAGGATTCATTTTTGCTGGTTAAAATTTTTATATCTGAATGATAAATTACTTCTATTCTTTTTTCCGTAAAGCCTAAAAAATAAACATATTTTTCTATATTTAATTTTTTAGCCAATTTTAAAAGATATTTTTTGTTATAACCATCCCCACATAAAACGATATTAAATAATTTATTTTTTTTATTTATTAGTTCACTTGCAGCATAAAAAAATATTTTATGATTTTTAACATTGGAAAGTGATGCTACTTGTGCGATTATTGGTAAATCATTAAGTTCTATATTGAATTCTTGTTTAAAAAAATCAGTTCTGTTTAGGCTTGGTTTAAAATTTAATGATTCATAATCTGTAAAAAATGGCGGTATTTCAACTGTTTTTATATTTGAATACTTATTTTTTGCCAGATTAATGAATTCTTGATTTACAGATATTATTGCATCAAACATTTGAGCATATTTTTTTCTGATCAAGCTGCCGGCATGTCTGGTTAATATAATTTTTGTATTTGGAAAATCTTTTTTATTAAATAAAAGTATTTCTTTGGCCCGATTGCAATGAACAATATTTATATTTTTGTCGTAAATTATTTGTTTTATTAATCTTTTAAGACTTGGCTGCCTGTGTGCTTTTAGAAAAAAAGATTTTTTAAATGTGTAATATGGTAAATTTTCATTTATAAATCTTTGTTCAAGCACGGAATTTGTTGGAATTATTACAAATACGTTATAGCCATTTTTTAATAAAGTTTTATATTTGGCCAATATATGCATTTCGATTCCGCCAAAAACCGAAAAGGTACAAATTATTAAAATATTTGGCTTATTTTTCATATTTATTCTTAAATGTTAAGTATATTTTTAATTTCAAGTTCTTTTTCTAAATCAAGATTTTTTTCATAAAGTTTAGTAAGAATATCTTTTAGTTTTTTATAAGAAGAATTTTGCTCTTGATAAACTCTTGTTTGTTTTACTTTAAAATTATATATATCTTGAATTATAACAGCAGAGATTTCACCTCTTATATCTTCGTTTATCAAAATAAAATTTTTATTTTTACCATCAAGAACTAAATAAAGCTCTTTTTCTTCTAAATATTTATTTAGTTCTATTGAATTTTTTGTTTCAAAATAATTTTTAATTAAAATTTTTGTATATTTTGAATTTTCGGTTTTTAAAAAATCGCCGTCTTTTGTGAGTTCAACAACATTTGTTTTTTTTTTAGAGCTTTGTTTGTTCCCGGAAAAAAGGTTTAAATAATTTGTAGATGCTAAAATAATTACAGAAATAATTATAAAAAAAAGATTTATTATTTTCATATTTATCTTTCGAATTAATAAAATTATGTAAAAAACATAACTCTTATTTTTAATTAAATAAAGCTTAATTTGCCTTATATTTAAAATATATTAAAAATAGTTGAAAATAGCGTAAAAACTTGTGTAAGATGCCAAAGCGTAGTAAAATTATATACTTAATTTTTAGAAATTATTTTTATTGATTTGAATAAAATTTGTTAACTAGGAAGGGGGACTGAAAAACATGTCTAGTGAAACCCAAAAAAAAGATAAATTTTTAGGAGCAATTGTACCGCTTTCAATTGAAAAAGAGTTAAAGACTTCTTTTTTAGATTATGCAATGTCGGTTATTATAAGTCGAGCATTGCCTGATGTTCGTGATGGTTTAAAACCGGTTCACAGGAGAATTCTTTATGCGATGCATAAACTTGGTCTTTATAATGAAAAAGCATACAGGAAATCTGCAACTGTTGTTGGTGAAGTTATGGGTAATTACCATCCTCATGGTGATTCTGCAATTTATCAATCTATGGTTGGTTTGGTTCAAGATTTTACAAAAAGATATCCTCTTTTAGATGGTCAGGGAAACTGGGGTTCTATTGACGGTGACAATGCAGCTGCTATGAGATATTCTGAAGTTCGAATGGCAAAAATAGCAAAAGAAATTTTGGCTGATATAGAAAAAGATACAGTACTTTTTATGCCAAACTTTGATGAATCAAAATTAGAGCCAACCGTATTACCAAGCAAGATTCCAAATTTATTGGTAAACGGTTCCAGTGGAATTGCGGTTGGTATGGCGACATCTGTTCCACCCCATAATTTGGGCGAAGTTATAAATGCGGCAATAGAATTATTGAAAAATCCAAATATGTCTGAAGATAGACTTTTTGAATTAATTCTTGCTCCGGATTTTCCAACAGGCGGATTAATTTGTGGTCGATCGGGAATTATAAAGGCATATCAAACGGGTCATGGAAAAGTAATTTTACGTGGTGTTGTTGATATTGAAGGTGAAGAAAAAGATCAAAAATTGGTTATTTCCCAAATACCTTATCAAGTAAATAAATCCGATTTAATTAAACGAATTGCCGATCTTGTAAAAGATCATATAATTGAAGGTATTTCAAATATAAGAGATGAATCCAATAAACAAGGTATTAGAGTTGTTATTGATTTAAAACGTGGAGAATCTGCCAATATTATATTAAATCAACTCTATAAACATACTGCGCTTCAAAGTTCAATCTCAATATTATTATTGGCTTTACATAATAATAAACCAACTGTATTTACTTTAAGAGAAATGTTGGATCACTTCTTGGTTCATAGAAAAGAGATTGTTACTAGAAGAACTCAATTTGATTTGGATAAAAATAAATCAAGAGAACATTTGTTGCATGGGCTTGTTATAGCGCTTAATAATATAGATGCTGTAGTGGAACTTATTAAAAAAGCTAAAGATGCTGAAATTGCAATTGATTTACTTAATAAAAAATTTCAATTAACGGAAGCTCAAGGAAAAGCAATTTTGGATATGAAGTTGCAAAGATTAACTGGGCTTGAGCAAGAAAAAATAAGAATAGAAATAGAAGAACTTAAAGTAATAATACAAAAATTGGAACTTATCTTAAGTGATCCCGAAGAATTAAAACGTGTAATTATAGAAGAATTTGAAATTATTAAAAAAACATATTCGGATCCAAGAAAATCGGTTATTCAAGGAGCTGTTGATATTCTTGATGATGCTGATTTGATATCGGATGAAGATGTTGTTGTAACGTTAACTCAAAAGGGTTATATAAAGCGTGTTATTCTTGATACATATTCAGTACAGCACCGTGGCGGTAAAGGCAAAAAGGGTATGGCGGATTTAACGGATAATGAAGATATAGTACAAGATCTTTTTGTAGCTAAAAATCATGACGAATTATTATTCTTTACTAACTTGGGTAGAGTTTATAATTTAAAAGTCTTTCAAGTTCCTGAAGGTTCAAGAACTTCAAAAGGTCGGGCTGTTATTAATTTGCTACCGTTAACTGAAGGCGAAAAAGTCGTAAAACTTTTGAGTACTCGAGAAATAGACGAAAGATACCTGGTTATGCTCACCAAGAAAGGTGTAATTAAAAAGACTCCGGGTAAAGCTTTTGCTAAAATAAGAAGTACCGGTATTAGAGCTGTTAGTCTAAATGAAAATGATGAGTTAGTATTTTGTGGATTGAGTTCCGGAAAAGATACAATCGTTATTGCATCCAAGATGGGCCAAGGTATCAGATTTAATGAATCTGAAGTCCGTCCAATGGGCAGACAAGCCGGTGGTGTTCGAGGTATTAGGGTAAGACCTTCAGACGAAGTTGTTGGAATGGAAATAGTTCCTGCAACAAACGAAGAAACACATTCTTTATTATTTGCAACTGAAAATGGTTATGGAAAACAGGTAAGTGTAACTGATTTTAGAGTTGCTCATAGAGGTGGCGTTGGCGTAAGAACGATTCCGACTGATAAGCGAAATGGATCTGTAATAGGTCTTATTCAAGTTTCTCCTGAGCATAATATTTTGTTGATAGACAATAATGGAAAGATTATAAGACTTTCACCTAAAGAAATAAGAACAATGGGCCGACAAGCTAAAGGTGTAAGGCTTGTAAGATTGGATACAAATCAATTTTTATCTACAATAGCAGCATTTGAGGAATCAAATGATGAGAATTCTGAAAAAGAAGCTGTTGATATAAAAAAAATTGATACAGTTGTTAGCTCAGATGAATCCGTAACAGAGTAAAATATTTAAAATGCCGGGCTAAATTTTTATAGCCCGGCAAATTTATTGGGGGATTTGTGAACAAAAACAACCTGGTATTGCTGCATTTGTCATTAATTAACGGTATAGGACCGGCATTAGTTTTAAAGTTTATAAAAAATTTATTTGATAATTTTGTAAAAAAGCAAAGACATCCGGGAATTCATGATTTAGAATTTGATTTATCTCAAGTTTATAATTTAAGACAATCGGATTTTATAAATATTTATGGATTTACGCAAAAACAGTCAGAAATAATTTATTCTGGATTGCTTAATAGAGAGCTATTTGATAAAGAACTTGATCTGATTAATAAATATCAAATTAATTTATTAACATTTTTAGATGCCGAATATCCTGAAATTTTAAAGTCTATCTATTTGCCGCCAATAGTTCTTTATACAAAAGGTGAAAAATTAAGTAGTTATGATAAAAAATTATCTATTGTCGGAGCTAGAAAATCTACAAATTATTCAGAGCAAGTGTTAGATTTACTTGTTCCTGAAATTGTAAAAAATAATATATCAATAGTTAGTGGTGGGGCATTGGGTGTTGATACATTTGCACATAAAAAAGCAATTGAGTCGGGAGGCAAGACTATTGTTGTTCTTGGTTCCGGATTGTTAAAACCATATCCTAAAGAAAATATTAAATTTTTTAAAAATATTTCCAATGGTTGTGGAACTTTGGTTTCTCCGTTTAAGCTAAATTCAGATCCTGAACGTGGTAATTTCCCGGCAAGAAATAGAATTATTGCCGGAATGTCTTTCGGATGTTTGGTTGTTGAAGCTGCTCAAAAAAGTGGCGCACTGATCACTGCTCAATTTGCTCTTGATGAAGGTCGATCTGTTTTTGCAATTCCCGGAGATATTTTTAGTCCAATGAGTTTGGGTACAAACAATCTTATAAAACAAGGAGCAAAGCTTGTTTTAAATACAAATGATGTTTTGGAAGAATATGGTATTAACGTTATAGCTGAAGAAAAAAAAATAAGTGTTAAAGCTAATAAAAGTGCATTAAAATCTACAGAGCTTAAAGATAGCTTTTTGGAAAATTTGACCTATGCTACATCTATTGATGATTTAAGTGCAAAATTAAATTTGGATATTTTTACTTTGCAAGAAAAACTTTTTGACTTAGAATTGGAGGGCAAGGTAAAACAAAATTTAGCAGGATATTGGGAAAAACTATGAATAAAGACATTTTATATTTAGCATCAGGTTCGATGCCTCGTAAAAAATTACTTGAAGATGCAAAAATAGATTTCAAAATTTTAGATCATTTTGCCAATGAATTGGAAATTAATTTTTCAGACCATTTTGATTCTTATGTTTTAGATATTGCAAAAGTAAAAATGAAAGATGCAGTATTGCCAAAAGTAGAAGAGGGGCAAGCAATTTTTGTTCTTACTGCAGATACTCTTGTTTATACAAAAGATTCTAAAGAAATTTTAGGAAAACCCAAAGATATTCAAGACGCTAAAAGAATGTTAAAAATTGTAAGTACTCAATCTGTTGATGTGGTTACCGGATGTTGCCTTGAAAAGAAAATATTAAAAAACAGGCAGTGGCAAAAGGTTGATCATAGTTATTGGGTAACTAAATCACAAGTTGAATTTAAGGTTGAAGAGCCTGATTTTGAACAATATTTTAAAAATTTACCTCAAGCACTAAGCTCTGCAAGTGGTGGAATAATAGAAAATTATGGACAGCGTTTTTGTAAGACGATTAATGGTTCATATTCTAATATAATGGGATTGCCAATATTTGAACTCGTTCAAGAGCTTAAAAAGATGAATTTTAAGTTTTAATTGATTGGTTCGTTTTGTTTTGGATTCCAATTTTTTAAAAGCTCATAAAATAAAACATCCTTTTTTTCGGTGTTTATTTTAGGTGAGATGGATAAAAGATTTTGGTTCTCAAGTAATTGTCTTTTTGGTCCTAGTCCGTCAATTAGTCTTTTTTCCATATGCATTAAAAAATCTAAAATAGCATTGTGAAATTCATCTGACATTTCAGAATCCATGTCTAACAATTGTTCTTGTGTAAAAGTGTCAAAAAGCTCTATTTCTTTTATGAGCCCGGTTTTTAATGATTTTTTTATAAGCTCATTCAAAGCTTTTTTTTCATGCTTTAAAAGCCAGCTCATAAGTAAAACCAGTTCAAGTGATAATGAAAAACTCGTTGACATCTTTATTCCTTTAGGTTTGCAAACTCATATACACCTGAGAGTATAAGGTTTTTTGGCGAAATTGGAATAGCCAACGACGTTTTGGCTTTAAATGGGGACTTGTATTCGGTCCCCATAAATTTCTAATAGGATTGAAATAGCATCAAAACCATTTGTATCTTAATAAAGCCGTAAAAGTTGATGGCTCAAGCTTATTTAATTTTTCTTTTACATTATTTATTTCTATTAAGATTGCTTTTTGAGTTGATTCATTTTTTACATGTTTTTCTATAAATGCTTTTAAATATAGATCGTTTATTTTTAATCCTATTAAAAATGGAACATCATTTAAGATTGTTTTTATGTCTTCAATTTTTTCATTAAGTATTGATAATCTTAATCTGTCTAAAAAATATTTTAAAGAAGATTTTAAGCAATCTGTTTTTATTTTGTCTTTTAATATTATTTTTTTATATAAATACCAATAAAATGCTGTTAGCTTTGGCTTTTTGCTATTTTTTGTTTTTGGTTTTATGGCTAAGATTTCTTTAACTTCTTTAGGTGTTAAATTATTTTTTTCAAAATCAATTTTATCTAAAATTTTTACTATTTTATCAAATCTTTTAATTTTAGTTTTTGCTTTTACTTGTTGAATAACCTCTTCAAGCATAGAATAAATTAATATTGTTTTTACATAATCAAAATTTTTTTCTATATATTTTTCATATTTATCTTTAGATATTTTTTCCACTAAATTAGGGGAGCTTATTTCTGGTATATGTAAATATATTGAACTTCCAAGTAGATTTATGAAAAGTTCTAAATCTTTTTTTTGATTTACCGATTCAACTAAAGAATCAAAAATTTTTTTCTGATCATCTGTAGCATCTTTATATTCTATGGCGTTTAAATTTGATTTTGCTACCAATATTCCTAAAAGTAAAATTAAAATTTTTTTCATATAAGACCCCTTTTTTTAGAATTGAAAAATTACTAAAAAAAGATTGATCTTTTATTTTTTTAATTTCAAGAATTTAAAATATTATCAATTTCTTTGTTATAAATTAAATCAATAGCATTTTTTTGTTCTAAGTTTTTGTTATAAAAATATAAATAATTTTCTGTAATAATTGGTTGGTTGTTTATATCATTCAAACCTATTAATTTATCAATATTAATCGTAAAATTCTTTTCATTAATATTTGTATTGTACATATTGTGAATTGGATCACCTGTAATTTCCAAAGTATTGCCGGAAATATTTGAATTTTCATATGCAACAAAACCATCGATTGAATTATTAATTCTTAAAACATTATCTTCAAAAATTAATTTTGCACTGCCAAAGTTTGAATTTAGTAACATGAAATTTGTACCAAAATTAATTTGTGGTACAGTTCTGTTTGGATCCAAAGATCCTTCTTTTGGTGCTATTGGTTCAGTTAATTTTGCACTTATGGATAATTCATTGTCGCCTAAATCTGAAAATCTTAATTTACCGGTAAATTTAATATCATCTTTTATTAAATTTAAACTATTATTAATATCTTGAACCACAAAATTCATGTTATACGTTTCTTGTTCATTTTGATTTATCTCAAATTCCGTAAAAGTTTTATCTCCAATATTAATATCAGTTTCACCTAAAAGACCAATTGAGCCTAAGTAATTTAAAGAGTCTGTTTTTGTTATATGTTCAAACCCTGATAAAATTATGCTTTGCATACTCAGAGTATTGTCATTACATTTTATCAATACCGGAATGGTTGCATTTTGTGTGAAACGATCCGGAAGTTGTGATGGAACCAAACTTGTTTGGCCATCTTTACGTTGTATCCATGTTAAACCGTTGTCGGCTTTAGATAAAGCATCGGAATAATTATCGTTTGGTGAAAGTTCAAATATTTTTTGACCTTCCATGCCTTTTATATAAAAATTTTGAGCTTGATTATTATCGTTATTTGTAATTTCTATAAATCCTTGTGACATTGTTATATTTTCCGACAATCCAAATAAAACATTTTGGCCTATAATTATTTTTGAGTCATCCAGTGCATAGTGTGTTGGTTTTGAAATATCGAAATAGGAATTGTATCTAAAGTCAAAAGTTTTTTGGTTGATTCTTAATAGTTGTATATTTTTCAATGTAACTGTTTTATTTTTTTCTATAATAAATTGGCTATGATTTGAATTTGCAAAAATTATAACTGCACCGTTGCCATTGATTGTTACATCGCCATTTATATAAATTCTTTGATTTGGGTGTATAAAAACACTGCTGTCCAAAGATATGTCGGTTGTAATTGGTCCATTGGTTAAAATACTATTTTGACTTCGTCTTTGTAGCGTAACTATTGCATCTGAATTGTGTTTGATATTTTGACTTGCAATTATTGCATCGCTATTAATAATAGTATTTGAATTATAATTTATTTGATTTTGTATATCATCTGTAATTTCATAATCGTGAATTATTGCTTGTGAATTGTAATGTATTTTGGGTTCTAAAAAAATAATTGCATTTGAATTGTTAATTATATTTTGTTGAAGTCCTGTAACTTCAAGATTTATAATTGCATCGGAATTGTGCTTAATTTGATCTGATAAATATTCCGGAGAGTTATGTACAATTGCATTGGAATTGTATTTTATTAAGTTATTATTGCTTACAGTTGTGTTACTTATGTGTCTAATATCATTATCTATTTTTATTATCGCATTGCTATTGTAAATGGCTAATTCTTCTGTATCTATATTTAAAATTGCACTAGAGTTCCATCTTATTAAATCATCGTGAGTTAAAATTGTATTTGAATTGCCGTTAATTATTTGAGTAATATAATTTATGTCGTTAGTATTTTTATTTATTGCAGAGGTATTGTAACCGGTATTTAGTGTGTTTTGATCTATTTCTTGACTGTTTTTTACAATAGCATTTGAATTCCAAACTATTTTTGGATCTTGAGTTACAATAGCATTTGAATTGTTTTTTATGTCTATTTCAAGTTGTTCCACCTGATCTTCAAGATCAGTTATATCTGTATCGTTGTCATCTAAAATTGAATTAGCCGAATCTATTATATCATTTGTTGTCTCGAGATCTGTTTCGGCATTATTTGTTCTTCCTGTAAGAGAATTAACTTGTGTTGTAATTGTATCCAATTGTGCTTCTAGTAGAGGGTATGTTGGATCGTTACTTAATCTAATTATGGCGTTTGAATTATTATTTATTTTTTTATCGTGTTCTATAATTGCATCCGAATTATATTTTATTTCTTTAGATAAAATTACGGGGTCACTGTTTATTATCGCATTTGAATTATATCTTGTTTGATCTTGTAAATCTTGCTTTATTTCATAATCATTAATTATGGCATTTGAGTTGTGGTATATTTTTGTATTTAAATTCAAAATTGCATTTGAGTTGTTATTTATATTTGGAGCGATTGCTGTCCAATCAAGACTAACGATTGCATTTGAATTATTTTTTATTGAAGGTTCCAATGTTGATGGATCAGAATTTATAATGGCATCTGAGTTATGTCTTATTTGATCTTCAAGATCCGAGTTTATTTCATAATCATGCAATATGGCTTGTGAATTATAATGAATTTTTGTATCTAAATATAAAATGGCATTTGAATTATTTTTTACTGCAATTGCAAGTATTGAAGTGTCAAGGCTTACAATTGCATCTGAGTTATGTTTGATTTGTTCCTTTAATTCAATTGCCGGATGATTAATTATGGCATTTGAGTTAAAGTAAATATTTTTGTTTTGAGTCAAAATAGTATTTGAATTATTTTTTATTTTATCTTGTATGTCGGTTGTTATTTCACTATCTCGAATTATAGCTTGAGAATTGTAATGGATATCTTTTGTATTTTTAATTAAAGCATTGGAGTTATAAATTATATTTTTACTATTTTGTATAATGGCATTTGAATTATATTTTATTTTATTATTTTGATTAATTATAAAATTCGAATTTGTTACAATTTGAGTTTGTAAATTATCTGTGATTTCATAATCATTTATTATTGCTTGTGAGTTGTTGTGTATTTTTGGCACCAAAGAAATAATGGCATTTGAATTATTTACTATTCTATTTTGCAGTGATGGATCATGCATATTTAGTATAGCATTTGAATTCCAAGATATTTCTTTATCATGTTTTACAATTGCGTTGCTGTTGCTGTAAATTAAATATGTTGATGGTTCAGTCTCACCCGAATCAAAACCATATGTTGTATTATCTGAAATCCAGTTATTATTATTACCGTCGGACAGTGTAATTGATTGTTCACTCCAACCATTAATACCGGAATTATTTGTAACTTTTATTTTTGATATTGGTTTATCAAGGTTAATATTTGAACCTCTATTTGCAAAATTTAAATTATTTTGAGCACTTGTTGAGTTATCCACGAATAATTTACCGTCAAGATAAACTCTGGCATCTGAATTTACAAATGTATTTAAATCATATTCAGATTCAAGTGATGAATTACCAAACATTATACCCTTAGTTATATCTTGAGTTGTGATATCAGGTGTATAATCAAAATGATAAATTTCAAGTTCATTGCCCGATGTTGGGCCGGTTCCGCAAATAGCTAAATATTTACCGTTAAAATTCCAATCAATATCATAAACACTGGTTCCAAAATTTTTTATTTTGATTTGATTTAGTAATGCACCGTCGAATGAGTATATTTCAATTTCATCATGTCCGGAATCTGTAGTTGTACCACCTACAGCAATATGTTTGCCATCCGGATTCCATTTTATTGAATAGCAAATGCTACCGTAATTTTGTGAAGTTATAAAATCTAAAGAAGTGTTTTTAAAATAATAAATCTGAATTTCATCCCCTATTGTAGC
>LDIX01000010.1:30895-42886 GCA_001468925.1 candidate division TM6 bacterium UASB340
TTCCACCATAAGGATAATTTGTTACAAATGTTAAAGTATTATTATTAAAATTATAAATTTGAATATCATCATTCGGTTGATAATTTCCACCAACTGCAATATATTTATCGTCGGGGCTCCAGTCAAGTGAGTAAATTGATGAAGTGCCATAATCTATTGAGTCTACCAGAGATAGGCTTTCATTGTTAAAATAATAAATACAAAGTTCTTCACCTGTTATAAATCCGCCAATTGCCAAATAATTACCGTTATTACTCCAGGCGACTGTGAGTATCCTATTGGTTCCGGTACCATAATCTATTGAATCTATTAAGGTTAGACCGGTACCGTCAAACGAATATATTTTTAATTCTAGATTGTCATTTGCATTTTCTCCTCCTATAGCAATATATTTTCCGTCAGGAGACCAAGCACATGAATACGGAGATTGACCAAAATGCTGGTTAGTGTAAGAACTATTAAAATCAAGAATTTTATTTTCACCATAAGTGCTCAATGTTATTTTATTGTCAAAATATAAGGAGCCTTTTGTTATGTTAAATCCTGAATGAGCTGTTTGCAATTTGCTGCCGTTTATTTTTATCTTTGAGGATTTATCTTGCATTATTATTAGAGAGTTATTTGTTGAGCTTGGTATATAAGAGAAGTTGGATAATTGACTAAAATTAAGCGAAGAATTTGGTAAAATATAACTTGGTTGTGCCGAGCTATAGATGAAAGAACTTGTTCCTGTAAAATTCACATCATTATTTATAAAAAGTTGTCCTTTTCCAAAGCTGAAATCATTATTTAGTGAAATGTTGCAGTTATCCAAAGTTATCCAATTATACCAACTTGAATTTTTTATTTGTGGTGTACTTAAATTATTGAAAATATTTTTTAAAGTTATATTTTTTAAAGTTAAGCTTACATCATAGTCCAGCAAAATTTGAGAATATTTTCCTAGTGTTAAACTTTTTCCCAATCCATCAATTATGCCACTTGAGGTAATTGTTAATGCTATGTTGTTTGCAGTAGCAATATTATCATTAAGGTAAATTGTTTTACCATCAAGTGAGAGATCTAAATTTCTTTGAACTTGTGTATTATAAAGATAATTATTAATCTCTTGTTCAGGTGCACAAGAATAAGTAAGTGTGTTTCCAAATGTTCTAATATTTTGATAACCACCTTCTTTGATAATGTTTTGTTGATACCAACCGGTTATTATTGACATACTTGGTGTTGCAAAATATGTTCTACTATTTTCAAGTACAATAGCGGATTGAGGACTGTGAAAATTTAAAGTAGAACAATAGAAATTTTCGAAAAACAAAAACAATATAAAAATTATTATTTTGTTAAAAAATTTACAATTCAAAATTTTCTCCCTTTTCATACTATTTTATTTTCAAAAATTTACTTAATTCTTGTTCATAAATTAAATCAAGTGAGTTTTTTCCTGTTTTTGAAAGATCTTTTAAACATAAAAGATCTTCTTTTATAATTGGCTTATCGTTTATATCATCCAATCCTATTAATTTATTTGCGAAGATTTCAAGATATTTGGCGTTTGATGTTATTTCATAATTATTGCGAATTGGATCTCCGGTAATTTCTATGATATCTCCAATAATTTTTGAATTTTTGTTTGTTGTAAAACCATTAATGGCATTATTAACTCGTATTATAAGGTCTTCAAAAATAAGTTTTGCCGTACCGAAATCCGAATTGATATTCATAAAATTGGTACCAAAGTTTATTTGAGGTATTGTTCTTGAATAATCATTTGATCCAAGTTTAGGGGCGATTTTTTCTGTTAAAGCTGTTTGAATATATAGTTCATTTTCTCCAAAATCTGAAAAATTTAATTGTCCTGTAAATTTAAGATCATCTTTTATTAAAATTAATTTATTATTGAGATCCTGAATTATAAAATTCATATTATATGATTCTTGAACATTTTTATTTTTTTCAAATTCTGTAAAAGTTTCATCTCCTATATTTATATTTGTTTCACCTAACAAGGCTGTAGCTCCTGAATAATTCGTAGAATTTGTTTTTGTTATATGTTCAAAGCCCGATAAAATTATATTTTGAATTGCAAAAGTATTATCATTGCATTTTAGTAAAACCGGAATTGTTGCATTTTGTGTAAACAAATCCGGATAAACAGACGCAAGCTTGCCCGTAATTCCGGCTTTACGCTGAATCCATGTTAATCCATTATCAGCTTTTGAAAGTGCATTTGCGTAATCATCTGTTGGAGCTAATTTAAATTCTTTTTGTCCTTCTATACCCTTTAAATAAAATGTTTGAGCTTGATTGTTAATGTTATTTATAATTTCGATTAAGCCTTGAGATACAGTTATATTTTCAGACAAGCCAAATAGAACATTTTCTTCTATTTTTACACAAGAATTTTCTAAAGAATATTTTGTTGCTTTTGTATTATCAAAAAATGATCTATATCTTAAATCAAAACTGTTCTGGTTAATTCTTAATAACTGTATATTTTTAAGTGTTACGGTTTTGTTTGGTGCTACAACAAATTGAGAATGATTTGTACCTCCAAAAATAATAACAGCACCATTACCATTTATTGTGACATTGCCATTAATAAAAATTCTTTGATTTGGATGTATAAATACACTGTCATTTAAATTTAGATCTGTTGTTATTGGGGCTTGCGTTAAAATTGTTTCTTGTTCTGTTGGATTGAAATTTATTATTGCATCGGAGTTATGTTTTATCTTAAGTTCAAGAGCATCTTTTGTATTGTTTATTATGAAATTTGAATTATATCTTATTTGATCTTGCAAATTTTGTTTAATTTCATAATCATGCAAAATAGCCTGTGAATTATAAGATGTTTTGAGTGCTATATTTATAATTGCATCAGAGTTATGTTTTATCTCTTCTTGCAACGATGTTGCGTCCAGATTTATAATTGCATCGGAATTATGTTTTATCTTTTCTTGTAATGGTTCGAGAAGCAATTGTTTGTTTATTATTGCATTTGAATTGTATGATATAAAAATATTATTATTTATTGTTGCAGAACTTAAGTATGATGCTTTTTGCATTTCTACAATAATTGCACTATTGTTTTGTTTGCTCAAATAACTTATTTCAATATTTGCGGTTGCACTTATATTCCAATTATTTTCTCTTTCATGTGTTACTATTGCATTAGAATTGTTTTTTATAGTTTCAGTATTTTGATTAATATTTAATGTATTTGTGTTTATATTAGCCGTATTAGCGGCAATATTTAATGTTGTTGTATCTATATCGGCTCTATTTTTTACAATGCTATTGGAATTTTGCGTAATTTCTCGCTCATGAGTTACTATGGCATTTGAATTATTTATTACTTTTTCTGCTAATGCATCTATGTCGTCTGATAATGTATCTAACGTACTTGATTGTGTGTTGGCTCTTGTACTTGAGTTTTCTGCATCATCTTCAGCTTGAATAACTTCTGCTTGTAATAATGCAATTTCATCTTCAAGCCCAGATATATTCGAATTTATTGTATCTATTTGTGATTGTAATCCAGCTGCAGTTGAACCTTGTGATATTTTTATAATACCGTTTGAATTATAATATATTTTTTTGTCGTGTTCCAATATGGCATCGGAATTATGTCTAATTTGATCCTCCAAATTTGGTGTATTTAATGCATTTAAAATTGCATTTGAGTTATATGTTATTATATTTTGAATTGAATCTGTGATTTCATAATCATGTAATATAGCTTGCGAGTTATATTTAACATCTATGTTAGATTTTATAATTGAATTTGAATTATATTTGATACGTTTTAATGGTTCGTAATTTATAATAGCTTCAGAATTATGCCTAATTTTTTCTTGAACTATTGCAGAATCGCTGTTTACAATTGCCTCAGAGTTGTGTCTTATTTGTTCTTGTAAATTTTGTTTTATTTCATAGTCATGTATTATAGCTTGTGAATTATTATGCACTTTAGGTTCAATATTTATTATGGCATTTGAATTGTTTTTTATATCTTGAAGCAATGTTGCAGATTCTTGATTAATTATGGCATCGGAATTATATTTTATAGCTTTTTGAAGTTCAGCTGTTTGTATACTGAGTATTACATCTGAGTTCCAATTTATCATTTTATTATTTTTTAGTATGGCATCGGAATTATATTTTATTTGATTTTGTAGATCTGTTTTTATTTCATAATCATGTAATATGGCCTGAGAATTGTAATGAATATTGTAACTATTGTTGATAATTGTATTTGAATTCTGATTTATTTGATTGTTTTGATTTATAATTGCATTGGAATGTTGATTTATATTTTGATTATTATTTATAATTGCATCGGAATTATGTTTTATTTGGTTTTGTAAATCCGTTTTAATTTCATAATCGTGTATTATGGCATTTGAATTATTAATAATTTTGGGCTCAAGATTTATTATAGCATTAGAATTGTATATTATTTGTTGTTCATAATCCAATAAATCATTGCTTATTATGGCATTAGAATTCCAGCGTATTCTATTGCTTTGAGATACTATTGCATTGCTGTTGTTATAAACTAAATATGTTACCGGGTCGATTTCTCCGGAGTCAAAACCATAAATAGTGTTATCCGATATCCATGTATTATTATTTCCATCTGTTTTTATAATTGATTGTTCTTGATAACCATAAATACCTTCGTTATTTGTAATTTTTAACTTGGATCTTGAATTTGCCAATATTATAGAGCTATTTCTTGATGCAAAATCCAAACTGTTTTGAGCATTTAATGTGTTTTCTAAAACAATTCTACCATCAAGATTAATTCTTGAGCCTGATAAAATATATGTAGATAAATCATAATCAGATCCAAGTGTTAGATTGCCAAATATTAATGCATTATTAAAGGTTTCATGTGTAGAACTTATTGTTATTTTATTATCGAAATATAATGAACCATGTGTCAAGCGTAATCCCGTATGTGTAATTTTTAAAGAGCTATTATCAAATTTTAGACAAGAGCTCTTGTCGTTCATAATTATCAAATTATTATTTGTAGAATATGGAGCATATATAAAAGTTGTTTGAGGTTTAAAATTTAGTGAAGAATGCGGTAAGATATAACTGGTATTTATTGAATTATAAATGAATTCAGATGTGCCGGTAAAATTTACTTCATTGTTTATAAACATATGCCCGCGTTCAAAAGTGAATGTTTCATTAAATGAAAATGTAGAATTATCAAAGGTTATTATTCCCGAGTTATTATTACATTTTATTGTTGGTCTTATTGTATTTGAATTATTTTTAAAAATTATGTTTTTGAAAGTCACACTTACATTATTATCTAATAAAATTTGAGAATTTTTACCTAAAATTAAATTTTTATAACAGCCGTTAATAACTCCATTTGATGTAAGTGTAAATATAGTATTGTCGGGAATTGAAATGTCGGTATCAAAAAATAAAGTTTTATTATTTATATTTAGTGAATTTGTTTTATTAATAAGATCGTTATATATAAAATCATTAAATTTTTCAGAAGGTGCATTATATTGATTTAATGTGTCATAAATATCAAAATCTTTTAAATTGGTTTTCCAGTTCTCTCGAATTAAATTTTGATTAAACCAACCGTTAATTGTTGATGTGTTTGGTGCTGCAAATTTTGAAAATTCACTATTTAAAACGATTGAAGAATATGGCGTATAAAATTTAATTGTTGAATAAACATTTTTTGTTAAAAATAAAAAAAATAAAACTATAAAAAATATTATTTTGTTAAAAATTCTATAATTCAAAATTCGCTCCCTTTTTTTTTACTGTTTTATTTTTGAAAAATTACTCAATTCTTGATCATAAATTAAATCTAAAGCATATATTTGTTTTATTTCATATAAATAATTTTCTGTAATTATTGGTTTATTATTTATATCATTTAATCCAATTAATTTATCGATATTAAGCATGAAATTTTTCTCGTTAATATTTATATTGTACATATTATGAATTGGGTCGCCAGTTATTTCTATTGTATTTCCGGAAAGTATTGAATTTTCATAAGCAATAAAACCATTTATTGCGTTATTAATTCTTATTTCTTTATCTTTAAAAATTAATTTTGCTGTACCAAAAATCGAATTAAGATTCATAAAATTTGTTCCAAAATTTATTTGGGGTATTGTTCTTGAAAAATCATTTGATCCAAGTTTAGGTGTGATTTTTTCAGTTAAAGCGGTTTGAATATATAATTCATTTTCGCCAAAATCTGAAAAATTTAATCGTCCTGTAAATTTAAGATCATCTTTTATTAATATTAATTTATTATTAATGTCTTGAACTATGAAATTCATATCATATGTCTCTTGTATGTTTTTATTTTTTTCAAATTCAGTAAATGTATCATCGCCAATACTGATGTTTGTTTCGCCTATAAGAGCTATTGCACCTAAATAATTTGTGGAATTTGTTTTAGTAATGTGTTCAAAACCTGACAAAATTATATTTTGCATGGCAAATGTATTATCATTGCATTTTAGTAAAACCGGAATTGATGCATTTTGAGTGAACATATCGGTATAATTTGGAATTAATTTACTTACTTTTCCGCCTTTTCTTTGTAGCCAACTTAAACCATTATCAGCTTTTGAAAGAGCATCGGCATAATTGTCAGATGGTGCTAATTTAAATTCTTTTTGTCCCTCAATGCCTTTTAAATAAAATGTTTGGGCTTGGTTATTGTCATTATTTATAATTTCGATTAAGCCTTGTGATAAAGTTACATTTTCAGATAAACCAAATAAGACATTTTCACCTATTTTTATACAAGAATTTTCCAAAGAATATTTTGTTTCTTTTGTATTGTCAAAGCTGAGTGCATATTTTAAATTAAACGTTTTTTGATTAATTCTTAATAATTGTATATTTTTAAGCGTGACAGTTTTATTTTTTTCTACTATAAATTGTGAATGGTTTGGATTTCCAAATATAATTATAGCGCCATTACCGTCGATTGTTACATTTCCATTTATTAAAATTTTTTCATTGGGATGAATAAATACACTTTTTTCCAATGTGATATCTGTTGTTATTGGAGACTGTGTTAAAATTGTTTCTTGTGGAGTTACCTTTATATTTAATATAGCATCGGAATTATATTTTATTGGATCTAAAAGTGTACTTACATCAATACTTAGTATGGCATTTGAATTATTTTCAACTTGATTATAAAGATCTTGTTTAATTTCATAATCGTGAACAATTGCCTGAGAATTATAATGAACATTATTATCCAGATTTATAATGGCGTTTGAATTATTTTCAATTTCTTTTTGCAATAATGTTGCATCTAAATTTATAATAGCGTCGGAATTGTATTTTATTTGATTGGCTAAAAATTGAGTTGGTAAGTTTATGATGGCATTTGAATTATATTTTGCCAAATTATTATTATTTACTGCTGCAGAGCTTATATAAGGCAATTCGTTTGTTAATAAAATAATTAAATTGCTCGTTGTTATATTTAAATCGTTAGTTGCTAAAATTACTATGCTTGCAGAATTTGCTTTTATTTTTATGTCTTGAATTATTAAAGCATTAGAATTGTGTCGCATGTTTATCATGTTTTGATCTATATTTGCTGTGTTGGTAATTATGGCATTTGAGTTTGTAGCTATATCCGCTGTATTTACAGGAATTTCCGGAATATATGAAACAATTGCATTTGAATTATTAATAATTTCATATTCATGTGTGACTATGGCATTAGAATTATTCTTAACATCAATGGTTATTAAGGCAACATTATTTTGTAAGCTCGTTATTTCCGATTCATTTGCTTCAGCTGTTGATTTTGCCAGTTCTGCTGTGGCTTTTGCTGCGGCTACATCTTGTTCCAGGTCTGTTACATCATCCGGTAGTGGTATTAGCGAGGTGTTTATAGCATCAATTTGAGCTTGCAATGTGCCTGCAGTTGCAAAGCTTAATTTTACAATAGCATTAGAATTATTTTCTATATCTTTATTTTGTTTTATTATTGCATTTGAGTTGTTATTTACAGCATCATGTAAAAGTGGTTGTGATGGTATATTTAAAATAGCATTAGAATTATACTTTATTTGATTTTGTAGATCCGTTTTAATTTCATAATCGTGCAATATCGCTTGAGAGTTATAGTGTATTTGGGTATTGAGATAAAGAATGGCGTTTGAGTTATTATTTATTTTCATTAACAAAACTGTGTTGTCAAGATTTAGTATGGCATCTGAATTATGTTTTATTTCTTCTTCCAGTATAGTGTTATCAATACTTAGTATTGCGCTTGAATTATAATTAATTTGATTTTGAAAATCGGTTTTGATTTCGTAATCATGAACAATTGCTTGAGAATTATAATGAACATTGTTATCCAAATTTACAATAGCATTAGAATTATTTTTAATTGCTTCCTGCAAGAGGTCTGAATCAAGATTTATTATTGCATCTGAATTGTGCCGTATTTGATCTTCAAGACCGGTTGTATCTATGCTTAATATAGCGTTGGAGTTTGCAGTTATATATTTACTATCCTCAAGTATTGCATTGGAGTTATTTTCAATTTGATTATATAGATTGTTTTTAATTGAATAATCATTTATTATTGCCTGCGAATTATAATGAATATTGTTTGTTGAATTTAAAAGTGCGTCTGAATTGTATTTTATTTGATTAATATCATTTAAAATAGCATTAGAATTATTTGTAATTTTAATTTCGGTTGTTGCAAATGTGTGATTATTATAATTTATTTGATTTTGTAGATCTTGTTTTATTTCATAATCATTAATTATAGATTGTGAGTTATAATAGACTTTTAAATCTAAATTAATAATTGCATTTGAGTTATTTTCTATTTCTTTTCCTAATTTATCTACATTAAGATTCGCTATGGCATTGGAATTCCAAGAAATTTCTTTTTCCTGAGAAACTATTGCATTACTGTTATTGTAAATTAAATTTGTTGTAGGATCAGTTTCACCTAAATCAAAACCGTATGTCGTGTTGTCAGTTATCCAATTGTTATCGCTACCGTCTGCATATGTGATTGATTGCTCAGAAAAACCATTTATTCCGTTATTATTTACAACTAAAAATTTTGATCTTGAATTTTTAAGTACAATCGAAGAACTTCTTGATGCAAAATCTAAGCTGTTCTCTTCATTAACGGTATTGTATAAAACAAGTCGTCCGTCTAAAAATATTCTTGCTCCGGATAGAATATAGGTTGATAGGTCATAATTTAAGCCGGCATTTAAATCACCTAAAATTAAAGCATTATTAAATGTTTGATGAGTTGAACTTATTGTAACTTTATTATCAAAATATAATGAACCATGAGTAAGTTTTAGTCCTGTATGTGTGATTTTTAGAGAACTGTTATCAAATTTTAAACAAGATGTTTTATCACTTAATATTAAAAGATTATTGTTTGTAGAATATGGTGCATATAAAAAAGATGATTGTGGGCCAAAATTTAACGAAGAGTGTGGTAATATATAACTTGAATTTATTGAATTATAAATAAATTCACCTGAGCCGGTAAATTTTACATCATTATTTATAAAAAGATGTCCTCGCTCAAATGTAAATGTATCGTTAAATGATAATATCGAATTGTCAAACGTTATTATTCCGGAATTATCATGACATTTAATTTGTGATATTGTTGTATTTGAAGTATCTTTAAATATTAAATTTCTAAATGTCACACTTACATTACTGTCAATTAATAATTGAGAATTTTTACCTAAAGTTAAGTTTTTATATTGTCCATCAATTATACCATTTGATTCAACCGTATATACTTTATTATCCGGAATATATATATCGTCATTAAAAACTATAGTTTTGTTATCAGGATTTAAGATATTTTTTTCTTGAATTTGATAATTTGATATACGATTTGGCACCTGTTGTTCTGCCAAATTTGAGTAATATGCTGTTGAATCAAACGTTTTGATATTTTCATTTCCTGCCGGAACCACTAGGTTTTGATTAAACCATCCGGTGATGCTTGAACTACCTGGTGCTGAAAATTTAGTATTACTGTATGCTAAAACAATTTTACTGTGAGGGCTATGAAAATTAATTGTTGTAAAAATGTTATTTTTACAAATAAAAAAAAATAGGAAAATTATTATTTTATTTAAATAATTCCTCAAATTACTCTCCTTTTAGATCTTACTTATTTTTTTATATATATAATATAATGAATTTTGATATGTAAAGAGTTGTTAAATAAATTTTAATTTATAAGTATAAAAGAGTTATTTAAGAGGGAAACGGAATATATTTCCCTCTTAACAGTTAACTATTTAAAATATTATTTAATTCTTTTTCATAAGCTAGATTAACAGCTGTTTTTAATTCCCAATTTTTATTATCAAAGTATAAAAGATAATTTGATTTTATTGGTTTGTTATTTATATCGTCCTTACCTATTAATTTTTCAATATCTAAAATAGGTTGGTTTCCAAGCGATGTTGGATTATAAGCATTTGAAATAGGACTTCCTGAAATTTCTATTGTTTTTCCATATACATATGAATTTTCATATATATTAAAACCATTATTATCATTATTGATTCTTATCGCTTTATCGTTGAATATTAATTTTGCAAGACCATATGTTGATTTTAGTTGAACAAAATCTGTTCCAAAATTTACTTGAGGAATTAATCTTAATGGATCATTAGAGCCTAATTTTGGGGTTATTGGTTCACTTATTGCACTATCAATACAAAGTTCATTTTCACCAAAATCTGCAAATTGTAGCTTGCCTGTAAATTTAATATCATCTTTTAGCAATCTTAAATTATTTCCAATATTTTGGATCACAAAAATCATATTATAGGATTCTTGTATATTTTTATTTTTCTCAAATTCAGTGAAAGATTCATTTCCAATATCAATATCCGAATTGCCAAATAAACTTATTGTACCTTGATAATTTGCTGAATCGGATTTTGATACATGTTCAAATCCGGATAAATTGATAGATTGTAAACCAAGCGTATTATCATTGCATTTTATAAGAACCGGAACTGTTCCATTTTGTGTAAATCTATCTGAATATATAGAAGCTAATTTACTTACTATTCCGGATTTTCTTTGTAACCAACTTAATCCATTATCTGCCTTTGAAAGTGCATCTGAATATTGCTCAGTTGGAGCAATTCTAAATTGTTTTTGTCCTTCAATACCCTTTAACGAAAAAATTTGAGTTTCGTTATTTGTATTATTTGTAATTTCTATTAATCCTTGAGACATTGTTATATTTTCTGAAAGACCAAATAAAACATTTTCACCTATTATTATATGAGAGTCATCGATAGCATATTTTGTTGGTTTTGTATTATCAAATCTTAATGCAAATCTTAGATCAAATGTTTTTTGATTTATACGTAAAAATTGAATATTTTTCAAAGTAACTGTTTTTCCTTTTGAGACTATAAATTGTGAATGGTTTGGATTAGAAAATATTACTACTGCACCATTACCATCTATTGTTACATTATCATCGATAAATATTCTTTGGTTTGTATGAACAAATATACTATCTCTTAGAGTAATATCTGTTGTTATTGGACCTTGAGTTAAGATTGTGTCTTGTTGATTATTTAAATTTGTTAATATTGCATTAGAGTTATATCTTATTCCAAGTTTGTTTGCATCTATTTGAGCTTGTAACCCGGTTGCATTTAATGATGTTAATATTGCTTGTGAATTATAATGAATGTTTTTATTATTGATTAAAATTGCGGAGCTGTTCCATCTGATTTGTTTATTATTAAATATAGTAGCGTTGCTTACATAACCGAGATCATTATCTAATTTAATTATAGCATTGCTGTTATTAGTTATTTTTTGGTCAAGGGCGCCAACTTCAAGATTTAAAATTGCAGAGCTGTTCCAACTTATTTGTTTATTATTAAATATAGTAGCGTTGCTTACGTAACCGAGATCATTATC
>LDIX01000011.1 GCA_001468925.1 candidate division TM6 bacterium UASB340
TTTAAATCTACAAATTTATATATTTCACACTTACCGCAATTAAAATCAAAATCGTTTGATAAATCACATGTTACATTTTCCAAAATTATAGTACAATTATCATCCAAATTATTTATATTTTCGCCATGCATATTCATTATATGCAAATTTTTGAGTTTTAAAGTTGATCCACGTTCAATTATCAAGCTACCGGTATTTGTAAGATCCAAAATATTACCATTGCCATTTAAAGTGCAATTGCCGCTAAATGTCCATTGAGATGTTAGCCAAACTTTTGATTTTATATTTACAGATCCACTTTCACCAGCCCAATAAATTGTAGATGTAATAATATTATCTTTCGTTCCAAAATTACAATCATTGTATTGCAAATTTACTATTCCCGATGTTTTAAAACAATAACTTCTTGCAAAATTTAAATCTCTGTCTAACTTTACAGAGCCATAGTTAAGATCAATATCATTAAGCATTTGACCATCAAGACCATATATTAATTCCGTATCGGGACCGCTTAAAATCACCTTACCCTGCATACTGCCGGAGCCATGTAGTTTATTTCCTGTATCTGCAATAATAGCATACAATGGCAATTTACCTTCTTCTATAAAAATTTCTTGATTGCCGGAAAGTAATAATACAGAATCAAGATACCTAGAAGATGTCGTTGCAAATTTAACACCGTCAAACATAAATTTACAATCATCATAATATGCAGTAGCGCCAGGAGTTACTATCATTTCGGTTGGAGATTGTATATAAACGGAAAGATTGCTCATGGTAAAATCTTTTTGAACATAAAAATTATTATTTGATAATCTGTGTAATTTAGAAAAACCGGATAATGATTTTATAGAAGTTGGGTTTATACAATCTATTACAAAGCTTCCAGCATGAGCAACAACTGTTGAAGCCGGATAAAATAAAATTTCAAAATCACCATCACTAGTTCCGTCACCAATTTTTAATCCATGATCCGGATCGGTATATGTTACCTGCAGATCAACTTTACCATGAATACCCATCCATCCACGGCTAAAAATTATACCGGCAGGTCCAACTTTTATTTTTGAACTATCAATTCTAATTTCTGAAGTTTTATCTGTAAAATAAAACGGTTTATTTCCGGCAGACCAATCTTTTGTTCTTATCGCCCAAGTGAGATCTTTGGATATTTCGCAGATTGTATTACTATGAACTGTTATTGTTTGTTTACTGTCATAAAAAAATGTATATGATCCGTTTAAATCTACAAATTTATATATTTCACACTTACCGCAATTAAAATCAAAATCACCTGAAAGATCACATGTAACATCTTCCAGCATTACCGTACAATTTTCATCAAGATTGTTTATATTTTCGCCATGCAAATTATTAATTCTAAGATTTTTTAATTTTAATGTTGAACCACGTTCAATTATCAAACTTCCGGTATTTGTTAAATCCAAAATATTGCCATTACCGTTTATCATACAATAGCCACTAAATGTCCAAGCTGATGTTAAATATGTTCGGCCATTTAAAGCAACGGAACCTTTTGTTCCATCCCAATAAATTGTACTGGTAATAGTATTTGACGTTCGACCAAATCTTAGTTGATAATTTTGTAAATTTACAGATCCGGATCCTTTTAAAAATTTGTTGCCAACAAATTCAGAGTCGTCTTCAAGTTTTATTTTTCCGTCGTTTAAATAGATATCACTTCTAATTTCATCATTTAAATCCAAAATTATTTCTTGAGATGTATTTGTTATATCTATTCTATCATTTTTACAGGCCACACCCTTTTTAACTAATGCAAAATTTTTTGGTTTTATGTAATTAAATGATACGTTTGACAACAAAAAGAAAAACAATAAAAAAATATTGCTTAGAATTTTCATTACAGATCTCTCTTCTCTTTTTTTATTTCATAACTTGTTTAAAGCTAATGAAAATGAAAAAAAAAGTAAAGTTGTGTTTGATGTTGTCAAAAAGTGGTGATTATAAAATTAAAATTAACGAGAACTCTATAACAGACTTCTTCTGAAACTTTAATTAAAACGTAAAATTAATTTTTAACAAAAAATTATCTTAATGGCTCAAATCGCGCCGCAGGCATTTGTCATCCTGAACTTGTTTCAGGATCTAGTCAAAATTTACTATCAGCCCAAAGCATAAATATTTTAATACTTTAATCTTTTTTTAAATCTTTTTTACCAATAGAAACCTTTAATGATTCAAGACTCAAGGCAATTCCATATCCGGTTGAAGTTGAAGATTTTAAAATATTTCTAGATACAGAAGCTACACCATAGCCTTTATCTGAAATCTGATTAATTGCTTCACGCATTTTATTAGATAAATTATTATCATCGAAAGAAACTTTAAATTCAAAAACATATTTATCAAAAAATAATTTAACTTTACCATCAATAATCTGCGCAAATTTTAAAGTTTTTATAACAATATCAGGTCGCCCATTTCCATTTTCATGATTTGATGATAGCGATACAATTTTTTCTGTATTGGCAAGCAGTCCCAAAAAGAATGTGTGAAAGTCTTTCTCCAATTCAAAATTTATATAATTTTTAAATTTAAACCAATTTTTTTGTTTTAAAAAAGATATAACAGAATCCGGAGAATCAAACAATTTAAAGTCATTAAATTTTATTTTTAAGTTTTCAATATCGTTAATATTTATATTTTGTGCATCGAAATAATTACACTTAATTCTTTTACCAAAACAGATTATACCAATTCTATTGAAATCAGCCGGTTCATTGAATTCACAAAGCTTTTTAATTTTTTCAGAATTTATATCATCAATATCAATATTTTGATCTGGAGAAATAATTTTAAATTCCAATATATCTCTAAGCTCTCTATTTATATTTTTTTTTATTAAAATACTATCTTCAGAAACTCTTATTTGATATTTCGAATCATCAAGCCGATTTAAAAAGCCTAATAAAAAAAATATAATACTTCTTTGTTTAGCTCGAATGATATTTTTTGAATCCGGAAAATCATAATAACTAAAGTGATTCCAAACAAATTCTTCCAATTCTTCACAAAATTTATTTCCATTTTGCTCTAAAGCCTGTGCCAAAAAATTTTGCTCAAAATCTATTTCAATAGTTTGACTTATTCTACCTACAGGTTTTTCTCGTTTACCCATAGATAAAATATTTGGCATGCTAGAAAAACAAAACAAAAATAAAACTAAATAAAATCTTTTATAATTCATAAAATTTTTCCCCAAAGATTACAATATACTAAAAGTTACAGTATCTTCCAATAACACACGAGCATTTCCAAGCATTTCTACAGAACAATTTGGACCGGCAACAAATCTTTTATTTAAAGAGTTATCAAAAATAGTTACATCATTTTCAAAAATTATAGTTCCATCTTGAACTGTAAAATCAATTCCGGACCCAAGTGAATAAAGCTCTATAATTGATCCATTAAAATGAAACCCTCCTGTTTTATTTCCAAAATGTTTAATTGTAAAACTTGAGCCATATGGCCTAAATCTAGTTTCAGAACCCAAATATAATTTTGCACCATTAAAAAAATTAAAATCACATCCCATAATAAAAGTTGTTGTACCGGTTATATATAAATCCCCAAGTAGATTAATACTTTTTGCAGGCCTGGAAGCATCTATATAACCTCCTGAACCACTTGTTATTTTAAAAACAACATTGTCAAAAAAATATGTTCCTTTATCTGCAAAAAATAAACTGTTAACATCCATTCCTTCAAGTATACAATTGCTCATATATAAACTCGCAGTTGCTGTTATATCAAGCCTACCTCCTTTTGAAAAATCTATGATATTTCCATTACCCTGAATATCAAGAGCTCCAAACGAGCAAGTAATTGTACTAGTTTCAAGACTTAATGGTCCTGTCAAAATTATTTTGCTTCCTGCAAAAGCCCCGGTTCCACAGCTTATATAACCGGAAGATGCTATCCTTACACTTCCGCTCAAAATTAAATCTTTTTGTAAATTCAAAGACACATCAGGATCTAAAAATATTTCTCTATCCACCGGCATAGGAGAAGCAAAATTAACAAGTCCTGATGTTCCAGCGATTCTTATTCCGCCTCTAAACCAACACAATCCCTGTGTAGCCCCTACTGAACTTACATAATCTCCTGCATTTAATGTTTTTAATGTTGTAAACACATTTACAAGCCTATCGGTACCATCTTTGGGATAATTTGCACAATAAATAGTGTCTAATAAAAATAAAAATAAAAACAAGAATATTTTTCTCACCTTAATTTCTCCCATTTTTAAAATCTTTTACAAAACACTAAACGTTGCCGCCGTTTCCAGACTAATTCTGGCGGTTGCCAAACATTGTGCATTACAATTAGAGCCAATTACAATTGCATTATAACTATTGTTATCAATTACTCGAATACCATTTTCAAAAAAAATAGATCCCTCGTTAAGAATTAAATCGTTATTGGCAATATAAATATTACATCCGTTAAAATGTATTCCACCGGTTTTAGTACCATAAAAATTAAAATTCGCGCCTGAACCGATATTAAATGTTACACCCTTGTCTATATATAACTTTGCATCATTATAAAAATTACAAGACCCACCTATCGTAAAAACATATGATCCGGTAACAACAACATCTCCATATAAATTCAGTGTAGCTCCGGAATTCATAAATGGAATGCTCTCTCTAAGTTCTAACGTAACATTGTCCAATGCAAGACTTCCTGTTGCAATATTTATGCCATTTTGTCCAACATTTTTAAGTACTGCATTTCTTATTTTCAGCTCACCTCTAGGGCCGGTATCAAAAGTTATTTGGCCTCCATTTGAAAAATCAATAACATTTCCATTTCCGTCTATAAATGCTGGTTGATCAATAGTAGATTCGCTGTTAGTAAATGTCAGTGTTTTATCATTTAAATTAAAAGAACCAAGCAAAATCAATGCGCTTTCAGATCTAGTTTCAGCTCCACACGAAATTTTTCCTGATCGTCTTAATTGACAATCGGCAGATAAAAATAAATCTTTATGAATATCTAAAACATTCCAATCGGAAAGATATAAACCTGTATATACCGGCAATGGTGTAGATACTTTAATATAACCCGAACCTGTGGCATTAGTATCCAAACGAGTCTTAAGCCAACAAAGGCCTTGATAGCCTGTATCATCTAAAGGATTGCCAACACTGATAGTATCTCCTGCATTAAATGTACTTGTTGCAGCCGTAACAAACGCATTAACTCTTCTATCATTTCCGGCAATTGGATAATCCGTAGGTATGATATTTTTCACAAAAAATAAAAAAATCCAAATAACTTTTTTCACTTTTATATCTCCAAAATAAAATTTTCACAAAACGCTAAAAGTTGTAGTTCCATCAAGAATAACTCTTGCACCGCCTAAAATGTTAGCTGAGTTATATCGCTCACAAATAAAATCTTTATAATTATCACTATCATCAATTACAACTTCATTTTCAAAAAATATTGCGCCGGAATTTATGGAAAAATTTTTACTCGAAATATCTATATTGCTTCCATTAAAATAAATACTACCCCTTTTACTTCCTTTAAAATTAAATGTCGCATTTGATCCAATCTTTAAAGTAGTTCCAATATCAAAATATAAACAAGATTCATCATAAATATTACATGCACCATCAACTGTAAAAACATATGTTCCGGTTACTACAACATCTCCATAAATATTTAATGATGTTGTTGCTGTTGTTGCCATATAATCGCCATCCAATCTAATTAGAGCATCTTTCAATCCTAAGCTGCCGCCTTTGGCCGGAGTTAATCGAGAAGTTCTTACGGCACGTAATTCAGCATTTCTAATTAACAATTCATAACCGGGAGAATTAATTGTGATAATTCCACCCTTTCTAAAATCTATAAAATTGGAATTTCCATCTATAAAACCCGGACCACTAACAAATCTTAAAGTATTTGCACCCAAATCAAATGGACCTGTCAATACTATAGAACTTTCTAACCTTGTACTGATTCCAGATACAATATTACCGGATTTTCCTAATCGTACACTTCCGGATAAAATCAAATCTTTAAAAAGATCCAATGCCACTCTATCTGAAAGAAATATTTCTCTATCAACCGGTATTTCATTGCACATAGTAACCGTTCCAGTTCCGGTCAATGAAAATCCGGCTCGGCACCAACAAAGGCCATCTATGGCATCACCAATATTATCAGCAGTTGTTCCACTAAACGATTGAATTGTATAAAAAACGTTTGTAGTCCGATCTGTTTCCGGTGATGAGTTTGGATAATTTGTTGCACTTAAATTATTTAAAAAAAATAAAAATAAAATTATTAAATATTTTTTCACGCTAAAATCTCCTATGTAGTTAAAAAAAGGTGTAGTTTTTACGCTACACCCAATATAAGTTTTAATTTTTTAAGTGTAATCATTAAAACTCAACATTAAATCCTAAATTTACATTAAATATTTGTGGTGCATTTATACCTGCAAATACATATTTGCAACCCAAATCAAGTCTTGAATGTATATCAAACTGGTATTCAAAACTTAAACCCAGCGTATGTTCAAGCTTCATTGTGTTTTCATTAAGTCTATAAGTTTGCCATTCATCTTCATCAAGACCAGTATTTAAAATATCATCTTTTAATTTTGCACTAAAATCATAAAATAAATCTAAAAAACCCCTGCGTGATAAAAATTTTTCAAACACATTTCCAATTCGCAAATCAAATTTTGCACCCGGACGAATTTTTATAGTTTTTACATTATCTGCAAATGCAGGAATTGTAACATCCGGTTCACTAAAAGCTATAGCATGATATTTAACTCTATCACCATGAGCCATAGTAGTTGAACCAACAACAGTGCCATCGGCAGGACTTGCACCATCATATGTTATAACTTTTGGAACTCTTTTATCTTTATGCCCGGCCAATAAATATGTAGCCTGAATAAATGCATGCGGATTAAACCATTGTTTTTGCTTATTGAACAATGTTGCGCCAAATAAACTTATCTGAGTAAAGCCAACGCCCAATTCAGGCGCCATTAATTTGTTTACACTCGCATCTTTTGATGTTGGGAAAATTATTCTTGCTCCAAAATTAAACTTTTCAACAGATTTAGGATGTAAATTAAAATTGATAAATGCAGAAATATCTCCAATACCTGTGATACTATTTTTTTCGCTGTAATTTATTCCCTTGGCTTTTAAAATATAATCAAAATCTTCATATAAAAAAGTCCTTGTGTAAGCATCTGTAATATTTGCGCTACTCTGCGTAGTTATATCGGAATCAAATTTTAATTTTCTAGATTTATACCCAACCGGAATCTGAATCCCTATTAAAATATCTTTTTGAGTTATATATCGTGAATAATTAAAATTGACTTTAAATTCATTTGACTCGGCATGAAAAATTAGTTTTTTATCATATAAATTTGTTACCAAATCTTTCCATGGATATACGGCATCACTTACGGATGTCAAAACATTATTTACACCTACAGACCTTTTTCTTAATTTTAGTGCAAGTAAAATATCACTAAATGTGAAAGACTGCTCACCAAATGCAAGCGCTGAAAGATCTTGCGTACTGCCTTTGGAATTATAACAATTTGTTGCATAATTATATTCAGAATCAATATTTAATAAATTTGTATTTTCTGAATATAACATGTAAAAAGGCCAATTTGGTCTAACAAATAAATCAGCATATCTTCCATCAACATAATCACTTGCAACTTCATTTTTATTTATAATTTTCCATTTTTTCATAGCCTTTTGTCGTGCAACAACTTGCATATTTTTTTTGGCAATATCTTTATCTTTTCGTAATTTTCTTTGTAAATCCGCTTCTTTTTCTCTTCTAACTCTATCTTGTCGCCACAAAGCTCTTTTAGATGCTCTATCTTCCCCAAGTTTATCTTTTTTTACTTTTAATAAAGACATAACATTGCTAAATTTCCAGTTATCTTTATTTTTTTTATTATTATTTTTTCTTGAAGTTATATTTTTAGTTTGCACTTTATTTTTTTTATTTTTTTCATCTTTTGCAAAAATATTATTTTGGCTAATAATAAAAATTATTAAAAAACCTGTAATAGCCAATCTTTTTATCATTTGACACTCTCCTAATTTATTAAAGCTCTGGCAATTTCTGCAGGAATCAATCCGGCAGTATTTTTAAATGCAAAACCTGTAGGGTTAAATGTTCCAATAAAACCTTGATATGTAAAATTTGGTTTTGGATCTTTCGCTACAAATTCAACCTGTCCGGCATTATCTCCAAATATTAAAGCGTCATCACCAATCCAAATAGTTTTTAATTGTGTTGAACTTTCATAGTTATTTTCAGAAAAACTTAATAAACCTCCGGATGATAAACAAAAATTACCATCGGGTCCAAAATCCATTTTTTTCATTTGACCTTTTAATGTTGGATCTGCCAATAATGAATTAATCTCTATCCACCCACCGCTACCTATAAAAACAATACCACCCTGTTTTGCAGTAAGACTGTATTTTCCTTTAGCAAAAGAAATACTTCCATAATTTCCTGACGGTGGCGCATAACTATTTGCCGAACGGTATGGTGTAGTTCCACCATCAACACGAATCATTGCTTTACCCTTTACCAAAACATCAATATCATCTGATTCAGCATTTCCAATGTATAAATGTTTAGTATTTCCGTAACCTCTTACATCCAATATTGCTCCATTTTGAACAATAATATTTCCAACCCCTTTAATTGTTACTGTTGCAGAACTATCCGGCGAAAATGAAGCAAAATTATCGAGAATAAACGATGGATAAAGAGTTGGGCTTGAAATTGTTCCTTTTAAATTTATAGAGGCTCCATTTTCGAATATTACAGATCCTGCGCCTGAAAATTTTAATTCAACATTTGATTCCAAATCTAAAGTCAAATTGCTACCCAAAACAACTTGAGCACAATCTGTTGTTAAATTTACCGTTAACTGCGAATCTGCATCAAATAATAAACTACCGTCTATATTAAATGTATTTGAAACGTTAATTACATTATTTTTTCCAATTATATTTATTATATCTCCGGATTTTAATGTAACGATTTCATTTTTAACATTTAAAGTTGAGACATCTTGCATAGTTAAATTTAAAGATCCAACAGAATTTACAGAAAATTTATCTGCTATAGTTGATGATAGGACTATATTGCCATCGGAAAGAGATAAATCAATATTACTCATATTTGTGTATCGATTAATTTGCGCACTAGACAATGGCGGATTAATATTCTTTGTTTGGGCAATATTATTTAACTTGGATTTTTTTTTATTTGATAATAGATTGAATTTTTCTATATCTTTTTGATATTGCAACTGCAATGCTGTTATTTTTTTATTCTCAAATAAATTATTTTTATCTTTATTTGTTTCAGAAATTAAAATTGAAAAAGAAAAAACAAACAAAATAATAAAATTCGTTGTTTTTTTCATACAACCCCTTCTCACTTTTTACTATCTCTATTTTTTAAATCTGAAAGTGAGTCTAATATTGGACTCTTTTTTTGTAAAGAAAACATTTTTTAATAAATAATATCTAAAGCTTGCGCTATTTCAGATTTAATTTTATTACAACTTTTATCCCAAAAAATTTTTTCTTGCTTATCTAAATCTACATTTTAAACCTGACAAATTCCACCGGTTCTCAAAACCGTTGGAATACTTACACACAAATCCTTTCCATCATTATCGTAAATAACGGAAGACACGGTAAAAACTCTTGCTTGATTTGTTAAAATAGCTCTAACCATTTTTGTTATTACAGTAGCAATAGCAAAATAAGTTGCACCTTTTTTATCAATAACTTCATATACCGAATCTCTTACTTTTTTATAAAGTTTATTTAATAATTCTTTTTCATCTTTAGAAAAGTTTGCAATAGGCATTCCGGCAATATTTGCATGACTCCACCAAACAAATTGAGAATCTCCATGCTCACCTAAAATATATGCATTTATATCTTTAGGACTAATTTTAAATTCTTGTCCCATAAGATATCTTAATCTTGAAGTATCAAGAACTGTTCCGGAACCAAAAACTTTACACTTTTCAAACCCGGATAATTTATATGCTACATAGGTCATAACATCTAATGGATTAGTAACAATAAGCAAAATACAATCTTTGTTATACTTTGCTATTTCAGGAATAATTTTCTTAAAAATATTAACATTTGTTTTTAATAATTCAGATCTGGGTTGTCCGGAAATTTGGGCAGATCCGGCAGTAACAATAACAATTTTTGCATTTTCTACCAATTCAAAAGAATCTCCGGCTACAATATTTGCTGAGTTTGTAAATTGCATTCCGTGTTCCAAATCTAATGCATGCCCGCGAGCAATCTTACAGTCTTTGTCTATCAATGCTATATCTGACGCAATTCCATCAAGCATCAACGAATAAGCTGTCGTACTACCAACAAATCCTGTACCTATAATTGCCACTTTATTTGAAAAATTTAAATTTGATTTCATTATTTCTCCCATTAATTTTAAATTACTTAATCTTATAAAGATAAAAGTTGTTTAAAATCAATAATTTTTAAATAATTTCAAAAAAGTTTACTTAACAAAAACAAAAATTTTAAATTAAATTCTTCTAAATATTTTCACCAATTTTTTAAGGAGACGTTATGAAAAAATTTTTTTTATTACTACTTACTTTTATAAATGCAGATATATTTGCAATGCAACAAACTACAAAACATATTTTTCCGGAAGAGGGTTTCATCACAAAATATGAAGTTATAAGACCTGATTTTTATAATATATTTGCAACAGATTATGCATTAACAAATCCATCACATATTGTTAACCTTGAAGCATCAAGAATTTTATTAAATTTAAAAGAATCTTACTATGAACATACAACAACAGTTGACGAGATAAATGGAATTTATAAATTAGATTGCTCAAGCTTTGTCGGATATATTTTGAGATATGCGCTAAATGCTCATTATTTGCCAATAAATGCCGCTAAAATCATGGGTGTAACAAGACCTCTTGCAGCAGACTTTTACACATTCTTTAATTCGTGTCCAACAACAGAAAATCCATATGGATGGATGAAAATTAGTTATTTGAGAAATGCACTTCCGGGAGACATAATTGCATGGAAATATGCTGATGAAACAAAAGATAACACAGGTCATGTTGTTATTATTTCCGGAATCACTACAAAATTTACAGAGTCAGTTACTGTAAATAATATAAAATACTGGGAATATAAAGTTAGAGTAATAGATTCATCAAGTGGTACACACTACCAAGATTCCAGAGACCTAGCTTCAAATGTTACACATGAAGGTGTAGGTGTAGGTGATATGTATTTTGGTGTCAATCAAGCAGGCGAAATTAAGTATTGGAAATGGAATTCCAGAAGCGACACACCTCAATTTGATTATATTGCAATAGGTAGAGCAACTCCAATACAATTACTAAATAAATAATTTTTTTATAAGCAAAAAAAAGGCCGGATTTTTTCCCGGCCTTTTTTTAATTTAAGCTTTAATTAAACCCACTCAAGACGTGCTATTGGTGCAACATCGCTAGGTCTGGTTCCAAGATTTATAACTCTTGTATATCCACCTGGGCGATTAACATATTTTGGAGCAATTTCTTTTATAAGTTTTTCTACCATTGCTTGATCATATGGTAGAATTTGTTTAATTCTTCTTATCGTATTAAAATCATAACCTTTTCGTGCAACAGTCACAGCTTTTTCAATAAAATTCTGTACTTCTTTTACACGAGGTTTGGTTGATTGTAAAACACCGTTTTTTATAAAATGAATCGCTTGATTTCTAACTAGCGATCTTTTATGTGCGGGTTTTACATTTAATTTTCTTTTTCCATTCTGATGCTTCATGATTTTAAGCTATCCTCTTGTTTTTTTATAACTTTTTTAAGATCCAATTCCTTAACATTCATTCCAAGATGTAAACCGAATGCTGTAAGAATCTCTTTTACTTCTCTTAAAGATTTTCTACCAAAGTTTTTGATCTTTAATAGATCATCATCTGTAAGGTTGACTAGATCGATAACACGCTTAATACCGGCAACGACCAAACAATTATGAGCTCTAACGGAAAATTCCAATTCATCAATAGGTTTTAAGAATAAATCAACCGGTAAACCCTTTGTTGGACCTTGTGCATCCAATGTAATCTCTGCCGAAGTTGACTCTTCTTTATCTTCAGAAATTTCATTAAATGGAATTTCTTCTGTGTGTAAGAAATGTTCAAGCTGAGTTCTTAGTACTGAAGTAGCATAATGAACAACATCAGTTGGGTTGGCTGCACCATTTGTATCAATAGATAGTTTCAATTTATCATAATCAATAGATTGTCCAACACGAGTTTTTTCAACTGCAATTTCAACTTTTCTAATTGGAGAAAACATTGCATCCAAATAAATTTTACCATCTTCTTGCAAAGCTGTACCCATTGGCCATTGAGCAGGAAGATAACCTCGTCCCATTTCTACAAAAAACTCAATTTCCAATTTACCATCGTGAGCCAAATGAGCAATTACATGATCTTTATTGATTAACTCTAAGTGTTCATCTGCAACAATATCAGAAACTCTAACTACATTTTCACCTGAAATATTTAAATTCATTTTTCCAGGTAACCCTGTATTATTTTTCAAAACTATCTGCTTTATATTTAATAAAATTTGCAACGTATCTTCAATTACACCCTTGAGTGTAGAAAATTCGTTATTCACACCCTTGATAATAACGCTTGTAACTGCGCAACCTTCAACAGATGAAAGAATAACTCGACGTAAAGCATTTCCTAAAGTTATTCCAAATCCCGGTTCTAAAGGCTGAGCAATCAATTCTCCAAAAGTATCCGTAACTGTCTTTTTTTCCCACTTAACAGTTGGTAATGTCAGCGGTTTATATACCTTATCTAGCATTCGGCCTCCACAGTCTTTCTTTACTTAAATCTTATTTAGAATACAACTCAACAATTAAATGTTCCTGGATTGGAGCAGTTATATCAGAACGAATAGGCAAACGAAGTACCGTACCTTTACGATCTTTTTTATCCAACTCAAGCCATTCTGGCAATTTAATACCAATATTCATTCTTTTATCTATAACACCTTCAACAAATTCTTTGTTTTTAAGTGTTGAATCGTTTATTGTAATAATATCACCCTGTTTTACCATATAAGATGGTGATGATACTCTTTTACCATTAACATTTACATGTCCATGAACAACAAACTGCCTTGCTTGTTCTTTTGAATAAGCCATTTTTAAACGAAAAACAACATTATCAATTCTGCGCTCAAGTAAAAATAATAAATTTTCACCGGTAACACCTTTTAATGCTGTTGCTTTTTTGAAAACAAAACTAAATTGTCTTTCAAGAGCACCATACATTAATTTAACTTTTTGTTTTTCTGCTAATTGTTTTCCATATTCTGAAAGTTTGATAGCACCCTGTTTTTTTGGATGCTGTCCCGGAGTAGAAGCTCTTCTTTCCATAGGACATTTTGCAGTACGACATTTTAAGCCTTTTAAGAACAATTTATCACCGGCGCGTCTACATCTTCTGCAAATTGCTGAATTACCTGCCATAGCTAAACCCACTTTAAATTATAATTTTAAAATTCAAAACTAACTATAAACTAAACTCTTCTTTTCTTTGGAGGACGGCAACCATTATGAGGAAGCGGAGTCACATCTCTTAGAACAGAAACAGTTAAACCTGAAGACTGTAAAGCTCTTACGACTGAATCTCTTCCAGCTCCAGGACCCTTCATGTTAACTTCAACCATCCTTACTCCCAAAGTCAACATTTCTTTTGCTAAATTACCTGCAATTTGAGTTGCAGCAAAAGGAGTTCCTTTTCTTGCACCTTTAAATCCAAGTTGCCCAGCACTTCCCCTTAAAAGAACATTTCCGTCAGTTGTTGTAATCGATACAATCGTGTTATTAAAAGTAGATTGTACGTGAGCAACAACAGTATCAATATTTTTTACTTGCTGCTTTTTACTCTTTTTATAAGCCATCTTTACCTCAGATTCATTCTATTAATTATTTCTTAGTTATTGTCTTTTTCAAAGCAATTTGTGCACCATCTTTTCTTGGTCCCTTACGTGTTCTTGCATTTGTCTTGGTGCGTTGACCACGAACGGGTAAAGATTTTTTATGTCTTAGCCCTCTGTATGAACCAATCTCTTGAAGACGTTTAATATTTAAGGTTATATCCTTACGTAAATCGCCTTCTACAGTGTAGTTTTCAGAAATGAATCTTTGAATCAAACCAACTTGTTCATGCGATAAATCTTTTATTCTTACATCCGGACTTATTTTGGTTGCCTTTAATATATCTTGAGAACGTTTAAGACCAATACCAAAAAGGTATGTAAGGCCAACCTCAACACGTTTATTTCCAGGTAAATTTACACCCTCAATACGAGCCATTTAAAAACCTCTCTATAAGTTAACCTTGACGCTGCTTATGTCTTGGATTTTTATCACAAACAACTCTTACAATTCTACCACGTTTAATTATCTTACAATACATACAAATCTTTTTAACAGACGTTCTAACTTTCATTGTAATCTTTCAATCTTTAAAAATGCCATTCAAGAAGACTAACATCTTAAGCTTTATATCGTGAAATAATTCTCCCCTTAGTCAAATCATAAGGAGATAATTCAACTGCTACCTTGTCTCCAGGTAAAAGCTTAATGTAATACATTCTCATTTTACCAGAAACATGCGCAAGAACCAAATGCCCACCCTCTATTTTTACCTGAAACATTGCATTTGGTAAAGCTTTTTCAACAACGCCATCAACAACTATCACATCTTTTTTATTTTTCATATTATCCTTCAACCACCGAATCCGGAAGTCTAGTTAATATTTCCGGCATCCCGGTTGTAACCAAAACTGTATCCTCAACATGAGCCGCAATGCCGCCATCAACAGTTTTGACTGTCCAACCATCAGCCATAACACGCACATCAAAGCCGCCCTGGGTAATCATAGGCTCTATGGCCAATGTCATCCCACTGCGAAGCACAGGACCTAAACCGGGCTTTCCAAAATTAGGAATCTCAGGTTCTTCATGAAGGTTTCGCCCTATTCCATGCCCTGCAAAACTTCTTACTACCCCAAACCCATTCTCTTCTACAATTTTTTGTACACAAGCTGAAATATCCGAAATTCTATTACCCTCAACAGCCAATTTAATAGCAGAATCCAATGCAAATTGGGCAACTTGTGCAATTCTTTTAATTTCAATATCAACATTTTCAATAAAAAAATATCTTGTCATATCGGCACAATAACCGGCATAAGACGCAACAACATCTATTTTAACAAAATCTCCGGATTTTAAAATAACTTTATCGGATGGAATTCCATGAACTAATCCATCATTTAAAGATATACATGTTGCATGTTTATAACCAGCATAACCCTTGCATTCAGGTTTTAAACCAAATTCAAGAATTTTTTTTTCTATAAAACTATCAATCTCTAAAGTTGAAATACCCGGTTTTAATAGATATCTCACATCTTGCATTATTTGTGCTAAAGAATGTCCAGCTTTTCGCATCTTTTCAATAGCACTTTTATTTTTAATAACTATCACATAACCACCATTTAATAAGCTTATCAAGTTGCATTAACGACCGTATCTTCCCTTTAGTCTTCCGGATGCTAAAAATCCTTCATATCTTCGTTCTATCAAATAAGCTTCTATTTGAGAAGATGTATCCATTGCAACACCAATAACGATCAATAAGCTTATACCGCTAAACATAACCGGAAAATTAAATATATTTTGCAATATATTTGGAACCAGCGCCAATGATGCAAGATAAATAGCGCCAGGCAATCCTATTCTTGTTAAAAGATAATCAAAAAATTCTGAAGTTTGTTTACCTGGTCTAATACCCGGAATAAAACCACCGGATTTTCTAATATTATCCGCAAGCTCAACCGGATTAAATATTATTGCAGTATAAAAGAATGCAAAAAATATTATCAATCCTGATTGTAGAACATAATAAATAGGCGCATTGTAATTAAACCAATCAGCTAAAAATGTCATTGCCGGAAATTTTGAAGCAATAGCTCTAAAAAGCATCATTGGAAATTGTATCAATGTACTTGCAAATATTACAGGAATAACACCTGATGGATTAATCTTAAAAGGAATATATGAACTTTGTCCACCATAAACCTTATTTCCAACAACTCGTTTTGCATATTGAACAGCAACTCGTCGTTCACCTTTTTCCAAGAATACAATCAAACCAATTATCCCAACAGATACCAATACTAACAATAAACCTATTAACGGATCAGTTTGTCCCATCTTAACAAGATTTAAGACTTTCAAAATAGCGGCCGGCAAATTAACAACAATACCTGCAAAAATTATCACCGAGCTACCATTTCCAATACCATGAGCATTTATTTGTTCACCTAACCACATAATAAACAAAGCACCAACAGCTAAGATCAAAACAGTTGTAAACTTAAATGCAAATCCCGGATTTAAAACAACGCCCGGTTGATTTTCTATAAAAATCGCAAGCATAAAACCCTGAATCACACTAAGTCCCAATGCCAAGTATCTTGTATATTGGTTTATTATTTTTCGACCATACTCACCCTCTTTAGAAAGTTGTTCTAAAGAAGGAAGCATTATAGTCAATAATTGCATCATAATCGAAGCATTTATATAAGGAATCATACCTAAAGCAAATATTGCAAACTGTTTTAATGCTCCGCCGGAAAAAAGATCCAAATATGCTAACAAACCTCCTGCAAATTTTGGATTTATTAATGCTTGCAAAGCATTAATATTTACACCGGGAATTGGTATATGAGAACCAAATCTATACACAGCCAAAACACCTAACGTAAATGCCAACTTTTTTCTTAATTCAGGAACTAAAAAAATGTTTTTAAAATTTTTTAGTAATACAATCACTTTATGCCTCGCTAACTAACTCTACCTTACCTCCAACTTTCTCTACCTGTCCCTTTGCCGTTTCACTAATTTTGTGAACTTGTACAATTAACTTTTTGCTCAAATTTCCATTTCCTAAAATTTTAACAAAAAATTCGCCCTTACCCTTTACAATGCCTTTTTTTGTTAAACTTTCAATATTAACAATTTCATCAGCAGAAAATTTTTCTTCCAATTCTTGTAAATTTACAATTCTATATTCTTTTTTAAATCTACTATTATTAAAACCTTTTTTTGGTGAACGTCTAACCAAAGGCATTTGGCCACCCTCAAAGGATGCGCCTAATTTATGAGAACCACCGGTTCTAGCCAATTGTCCTTTATGGCCCCTTCCGGAAGTACCACCCTTGTCACCACCTCTTCCAATTCTTTTTCTTTTTTTAGATGTAGATTCTAAATTATTAAGCGACAACATCTTTTTCCTTAGTTGTTTTAGTACTAATAATTTCACTTAACTTTTTGTTTCTTACTGCAGCTATTTTACTTGCTGTTTTCAATTTTTTTAATGCATTAAATGTAGCTTTTACGACGTTTTGCGGATTTCCTGAACCTAATGATTTTGCCAATACATCCTTAACGCCTAAAACTTCCATTATGGAACGAACTGCACCACCGGCAATAACACCGGTACCTTTTGAAGCAGAACGAATAAGCACTAAGCTCGATCCATGTTTACCCTTTACCGTAAAAGGTATTGTTGTTTTGTACAACGGAACTGTAAACATATTTTTTTGAGCTCTTTTAAGTGCTTTTGATATTGCAGCAGAAACTTCACGACCTTTTCCCAAAGCCACGCCAACCCTGCCATTTTTGTCGCCAACAGCTACCAATGCAGAAAAAGCAAATCTTCGGCCACCTTTTATAACTTTTGCAACACGTCTAACATTTAAGACGCTTTCTACAAACTCTTCTGCTGCTACGGGAGAATTTTTTTTCCCTTTTAATTCTGCCATACTTAATCTTTCCTAATAACTCTTTAACTAAATTTGTATTAAAATTTCAATCCACTTTCACGTAAGCCTTCAGCCAATGCCTTAACTCTTCCGTGATACAAATATTGCCCACGGTCAAAAAATACCTTATCCAAAGACTTATCCAAAGCAAGCTTACCTAATTGCAATCCTACTTTTTTAGCTTTTGCAACTTTATTGGTCTTTTCATCTTTTAATAATAAAGAAGAAAAACTTACAATCGTTGTTCCATTAGAATCATCAATAATTTGAGCATAAATTTGATTTAAGCTTCTAAATACAGAAATTCTTGGTAATATACCACGGCTCATCTGCTTATTTTTAACTCTAAAGGTTCTTCTTACCGTTCTTTTTTGTACTCTTTTTGTACTTTTCTTTTGATAACTCACTTGCTAAATCCTTCTATCTAACAACAGCTCTAAGCACTAGCCTTAGCTTTTCCAGCCTTACGAATTAAAATATCGCCTTCAACAATAATTCCGGTTCCTTTATATGGTTCTGGAAATCTAAAACTTTTTATTTTATCACAAACATTACCCAACGATAATTTATCGATAGATTTAAAAACTAATAATTGACCGGTTTTATCAATATCTACTTCAACATCATTTGGTAAAATATAATCTATTTTATGACTATAACCTAAAGTTAATGTCATCTTTTTACCCGAAAGCTGTGCCTTAAAACCCAATCCAACAATAGTAACTTTTTTTTCAAATAATTTTTGGCATCCAGATACTTTATTTGCAACCAATGCTCTATTAAGACCCCAAACAGCTCTATTTTCTTTTGTGTCTTTTGATAAATTAATATACAAATATCCATCTTCTATTTTTGCCGATAAAATATTAGGCAAAATATGCGTAAATTTAGCTTTTGAACCACTTATTGTAAGTTCTTGACCTTTTAATTCAATCTTGGCAGCTAAAAGTTCTATTGGTTTTCTTCCTATCTTTGACATACTTTTATCCTTACCAAACGTGACAAATGACTTCTCCACCAACAGAAAGCCTTCTTGCTTGTTGGTCAGTCATAATGCCAGAACTTGTTGTCAATATTGCAACACCTAAACCACCGACTACAGGAGTAATTTTGCTTGATCTTTCGTAAAAACGTCTACCGGGTTTACTTACTCTAGTTATTTCATTAATAGCTGATTGACCATCAACATATTTCAATACTAAAACTAAAGTTGATTTTCCTCTTTCATCTTCTTCTTTACGAAAATCTTTAATATAGCCTTCATCTTTTAAAACTTTGGCTATACCAAATTTTAGATTTGAATAAGGAACGCTTACAGAGCGCTTATAAACCATTAAAGCGTTACGAATGACTGTTAAAAAATCTCCAACAACATCAATTGACATACTTATTGTCCTTCTAAATCCTACCAGCTAGTTTTCTTAACACCGGGAAGTAAACCTTCCAATGCATATTTTCTAAAACAAAGTCTACACAACATAAACTCACGCATAAAACCTCTTGGCCTACCACAAGATTTACATCTATTTCTTTGTCTTGTAGAAAACTTAGGAGTTTTGTTTGCTTTTTCTATTGACGATTTTTTTGCCATAATCCAATTACCTTTATCAAAACTTTAATTTTGTTTAAATGGCATATTAAAACTTTTCAACAATGCAATTGCATGATCATCTTCCCTTGCAGATGTATGAATTGTAACATTCAAGCCTCTTGACTTATCTACAGAGTCATAATCAACTTCAGGAAAAACCATCCAATCCTTTATGCCTAAATTATAATTTCCATCACCATCAAGTTTAGGCTTTAAACCATGAAAATCCTTGATTCGTGGAACTGCAATATTAACGAGCCTATCTAAAAAATCATACATTTTATGACCTCTAAGTGTAACCATAACACCTATAGCCATTCCTTCACGCAATTTAAAACCTGCAATGGATTTTTTTGCATATGTTTTCACCGCAGCTTGTCCAGATATTCTTGTAACAACTTCTTTTACAAGATTTAAAACTTTACTGTCAGCAATTGCATCCTTTACACCCATATTCAAAACAATTTTTGTAACTTTAGGAACCTGCATAATATTTCCCAAGCCCAAATCTTTTTTTAATTTTTTACGAATTTCTTTTTTGTATAAAACTTCTAAACGTGATTCCATAAACAAAAAATCCTACCTAAAAGGCCTCTTGACAGCGATGACAAACTCTTACTTTTTTATTATCTTCCAATAATTTTGTTCTTACTCTGCAGGCCTTATTACAAGACTTACAGATAGGCATAATTTTAGATAACGGAATATATGTCTCTTCTTTTACAATTCGACTGGTTTCTCCAGATTTTTTAGCTTTAGCATGTCTTGTTACAATCGCAACACCTTTTACCAAAACTTCATCATCTTTTGGGGAAACCTTAATTACCGTTCCCTGTTTGCCTTTATCTTTTCCTGCAATAACGATTACATTATCATTTTTTTTAATTCGACTTAACATATCTATCCTACAAAACTTCCGGTGCCAAAGATATAATTTTCAAGTATCCCTCAGCTCTCAATTCTCTTGCAATCGGACCAAATATACGAGTTCCAACCGGCTGTTTTTCCTTATCTAATATCACAGCAGCATTGTCACTAAAACGAATATAACTTCCGTCCATACGTCTTGTTTCTTTTTTTGTCCTTACAATCACAGCTGTTACTACATCACTTTTTTTTACAGTGCCGCCGGGAATAGCTTTTTTAACAGCAACTTTAACTATATCACCTATATATGCATAGCGTTTACGAGTGCTTCCTACTATATGAATCACCATAGCCTTCTTTGCGCCTGAATTATCAGCAACATTTAACATTGTTTGCTTTTGTATCATGATAAACCTTTCTTAACCAGCTTTTCTTAAAACGCCATTTAATCTCATATGCTTGGTTTTAGAAATTGGTCTACATTCGACAATTTCAACCCAGTCACCAACTTTTGCAACACCATCTTCATCATGAGCTTTATATTTTTTTACTGAATTTATAGTTTTTCCAAGCAATGAATGTTTAAACATTCTTGAAACCTTAACAACAATGGTTTTTTGCATTTCGCATGAAAGTACTTCACCCTCAAGTACCATTCCTGTCGGTGATTTCGCTTTATTATCTTTTTCGCTTTTTGTCATTTTTATACCTTAAATTGCAACCTTTTAACAATCCCAAGCAGAAACATCAAGTATTACTTTAACATATTTTAAAAAAAATATTAGCTTTTATGCTTGTTTTTGTTTTAAAAAAGTTAAGCATCTTGCTATATCTTTACGAATCTTTCCAAACTGTGAAAGATCTTTAACTTCCCCATTTTCAAGTCCGAACTTCAAATCAAACAATTCTTTTTTTAATTGCATCAATTCTTTATTCAATTCGGACTCACTTAACTTTTTCAAATCTTCTTTATTCATAATCTGTCTCTAAGATTAACTACACTTTTGTGTTATTAACAGTACCAGTAACATTTTCTTTAAAAACCAATTTTGTTTTCATTGGAATTTTATAAGCAGCAGCCTTAAATATTGCCTTTGCATCAGCTGATGAAACATCTTTTACTTCCATGAGCATTTTGCCGCGCTTAACAACTGCAACCCAAAACTCAGGATTACCTTTACCCTTACCCATTCGAGTTTCTGCAGGTTTCTTCGTAATAGGTTTATCAGGAAATACTCTTAAAAAAAGTGTTCCGCCTTTTTTTAAATGTCGATTAACAGCGACTCTAGCCGATTCTATTTGCCTTGCTGTTAACCATCCCGGATCAACTGCAGCCAATCCAAAATCACCAAAAGCTAAATCACTAGCCTTAGATTTTCCTTTTAAGCGTCCTCTTTGAATTTTTCTGTATTTAGTCTTTTTCGGCATTAACATTTTATTAATCTTTCTATCTTAATCTTAAATATCTAAATTAAAATTTTTCCGGCAAAAATCAATAAGAACCCTTACAAACCCAAACCTTAATACCAATTATTCCGTAAGTAGTTTTTGCCTCAGCCAAAGAATAATCAATATTGGAGCGCAGTGTGTGTAATGGAACTGAACCTAATCTTAACCATTCAGTTCTTGCAATTTCAGCACCTCCAAGGCGTCCGGCGCAACAAACCTTAATTCCTTTGGCTCCACTTTTCATAGCAGCAAACCCAGCCTTTTTCATAGCGCGTTTAAAACTGACACGTTTTAGTAACTGATCAGCTATAGATTTAGCCAATATAGCAGCGCTCAAATCAGGATTCTTTACTTCCTGAACAGAAAATTCCACATTTTTCTTAAATTTATTATAAAAATCGCTTTTTAGCTTTTCTATTCCCATTCCTTTTTTACCAATAATAAATCCAGGTCTTGAGGAATGCAGAATAATACGAATATTATCCCCAGCTTTTTCTATAATAATTTTCTCTATATCTTCAAAATTTAAAACACTTTTTAAGTATTTTCTTATTTCTAAGTCTTCCAACAACTCTTTACCGTAAGATTTTTTAGAAAACCAGCGAGCTCTCCAATCCTCAAAAACCCCTAATCTAAATCCTACTGGATGAACCTTCTGTCCCACAAAACACCTCTAAAATCTTATTTATAAACTATTTTTTTACTTCTTTTTTTTCTAAAATTATCTGTAAATGGCTAAGTCTTCTACGTTGAATTGAAGCTCTACCCATTGCACCAGGTTTAAAATATTTAACCGTTGGTCCCTGATCAACTTTTATTTCTTTTATAAAAAACTGATCCATAGGGACATCCAATGCCAAAATATTTTTACCATTTGCATATGCAGACAAAAGAGTTTTTCTTACAGGCATAACCTTTCTTAAAGAATTTGTCTGCAACCATGCAAGAGCTTTATCCACCGAGTAGCCTCTTATAACGTCTACAACTGGACGCAACTTGTATGGAGAAACTCTTATGTATTTAGTATTGGCTTTTACAAGCATCTTTTAACCTTTGGTTTTATTAAACAAATTAACAATCTTTTAAACAATTACTTTGCAGCTGCATCTTCACTTCCAGTTTTTCGCTGTCCGCTATGCACTCTAAATGTTCGAGTTGGAGCAAATTCACCTAAATAGTGTCCAACCATATTTTCAGTTATAAAAACCGAAATAAATTTACGCCCATCATGCACAGCCAAAGTCAATCCAACAAAATCAGGAGTGACCATACTATTTCTTTTCCATGTTTTAATAGTCTGCCTAGAATCAGACTCTTTTGCTGCGGCAATTTTTTTTAACAATGAAGGATCTACAAAAGGACCCTTTTTAGTCGATCTGGCCATCTAAGTCCTCAATTATTCGCTATAAAATTTTCTATATTTATTTGTCAACATACTAGTTTACACTACTTACGTCTTTTTAAAATAGCGGCATTTTTTCTTGTTCTCGTTCTAGTTCCCTTACAACCCTTACCCCAAGGAGTTACCGGATGAGATCCTGATTTAGATCTTCCTTCACCACCACCGTGTGGATGATCTATTGGATTCATAGCCATACCTCTAACGGTTGGTCTAATACCTCTATGACGAGTTCTTCCTGCCTTACCTAAAGTAATATTTCTATATTCCGCATTTGATAACATTCCAACAGAAGCCCAACAATCAAGGCATACTGTACGAGTTTCACCTGAAGGCATTTTTAAAATAGCCAAATCACCTTCTTTACCCAAAAGTTGAACTGCACTACCCGCACTTCTTGCAAACTTTCCACCTTGGCCTGGAAATAATTCAACATTATGAACAAAGAAACCAACAGGTATACTTTTTAATGGCAAACTATTTCCGACTTTAGCTTCAGCTTTAAGTCCAGACAAAATAACATCGCCAATATTCAAACTATCCGGTCTCAAAATATAACCTTTTGCTCCATTTGAATAAACTATCAAAGCCAAATGAACATTTCTATTTGGATCATATTCAAAAGCTACAACTTTTCCAGGAACTTCTTTGAATAATCTATTAAAATCAACAATTCTATACTTTCTTTTAGCGCCACCGCCAATATGTCTTACCGTAATTCGACCGTAAGCATTACGACCACCGGATTTAGACAAAGAAACAGTAAGTCCTTTTTCAGGTCTTTTTTTAGAAAGATCTTTATGAGACAAAAACTGTTGTCCTCTTAATGAAGACGTAACAGGTCTTCTAGTTATAATAGCCATTTTATTTTCCCTCTAGAGGCATACTTTTTTCTTTTGTAGATTTTGAAGACATTCCCATTGTTTCAACATTTCCAGGTAGATCTATTTTGTAACCTTTTTTAAGAGTTACAATAGCTTTCTTTCTATCTGAAGAAACAAACGGACGTCTGCCAAAAGATTTTGTTTTTCCCGGTACACTTATTACTCTAACGTTATCAACTTTAACATCCCAAATTTTTTCAACAGCTGTTCTTATCATTATTTTATTAGAGTTTTTGTGCACCTCAAAAGTTATTTTACCTTCTTTTTTAAACAAGTCAGTACTCTTAGGAGTCACTATTCTTTTTTTTATTATATCGTAATTACTTAATTCCATGACAAAACCATATTTTTAAATAAATCCAAATCTTTTTTCAATACAATCCAACAATCGCAATTTGTTATGTCATAAACATTTGGCTGGCTGTAACTAATGACATTTAAATTAGGAATGTTTCTAAAAGAAACAAAATTAAAGTCATCTTCAAATGACAAAAATAAAACTGCTTTTTTATTATTTAGTTCAAGATTTTTCAAAGAATTAAACACATTTTTAGTGCTAGGTCTGCTTTCTTTTGAAATATTATAATCTAAACAAAATAATTTATTTTCATTTAAGAAAGTGCTTAGTATATTATTAAAAACAAGTTTTGTCTGTTTTTTATTTACAGAAGTTGTTCTTGTTCTTGGTTGTGGTCCAAATACCGTACCACCTTTTCTCCATATAGGAGATCTTAAAGATCCTGCTCTAGCCCTACCTGTTCCCTTTTGTTTCCATGGCTTTTTATTTGAAAAAGACACTTCTCCTCGAGATTTCGAAGAAACGGTACCTTGTCGCCAATTCAACAACAGAGATTTTACCACATAAGAAAAAGTTCTTGGACTTTCATCCTTTTTTGATATGGCAAGATCAAGATTGATTTTTTCTTGTTCTTTACCTGCTGCATCATAAACAATTATTTGTTTCATATGTCTTACCCTTGCTTGCTAATACAAATAAGTGATTCTTTTTTGCCAGGAATAGCACCCTTAACAAATAAAACATCACCATTTTTATCAACTTTAACTATTTTTAAATTTTTTGTGGTAAATGTTCTAAGACCAGCATGACCAGGTAGTTTTTTACCTTTAAGAACTTCTCCCTGTGAACGCATATTACCAACAGAACCAGGAATTCTATGAAATGTAGAACCGTGAGTATCAGGGCCGCCTGAAAATCCCCAACGCTTTACTACACCTTGATAACCCAATCCCTTACTCTTACCGGTTACTTTAACATTATCATTTTCAGACAAAGCGGTTTTATCTAAACCAACTTTTTGTCCCAATTTAAAATTATTTAAATCTGCGGCATCTACCCGAATTTCTCTATAAATGGAAAAATAATTATTTTTATTTTTCAACCAATCCATTTCCATTAAAGACGAATCGAACCGTTTTCTTAACAACCCAAGCTGCACAGCACTATAACCATCATTATCAGATGTCTTAATTTGAGTAACAAACCAATTTGCAGCATTAATCACAGTGACAGGTATAACCACACCATCTTCTGTAAAAATTTGAGTCATTCCTATTTTTTTGCCAAAAAAACTACTTAGCATTATACAGCCTCTTGTTTCTAATCCCTACTTAATTTCAACATCAACACCAGCAGAAATGTTCAACTTCATTAAGGCATCCATAGTTTGCTCAGACGGCGCAATTATGTCCAAGATTCTTTTGTGAGTTGTTAACTCAAATTGCTCTCTTGATTTTTTATCTATATGCGGCGACCTTAATACGGTAAAACACTGCTTCCTATTTGGAAGTGGAACAGGTCCCAATAAAAGGGAACCTGTTCTTTTTACAGTCAATACTATCTGTTTTACAGCACCATCTAATAAACGATGATCATAAGACTTTAATGTCAAACGTATCTTCTGTTTTTTCATTCAAAAACTCACAATTCTTATTCAATAATTTCAGTAACAATACCAGCACCAACAGTTCTACCACCTTCACGAACTGCAAATTTAAGCTCTTTATCCATAGCTATTTTACTTACAAGTTCAACTACTACTTCAACTTCGTCGCCAGGCATTACCATCTCGCGACCAGCTGGAAGTGTAATATTTCCGGTTACGTCTGTTGTTCTAAAATAAAACTGAGGTCTATATCCATTGAAAAATGGTGTGTGTCTTCCACCTTCTTCTTTTTTCAATGTAACAATCTTTGCTTTAAATTTTTTGTGTGGAGTTATAGAACCAACTTTTGCAACAACTTGGCCACGCTCTACATCTTCTTTCTTTGTACCACGAAGAAGTATACCAACGTTATCACCTGGCTGAGTCTCTTTTAACTCTTTATTAAACATTTCAATACCGGTTATTGTAGATCTTTGTGTATCTCTAAAACCAACTATTTCTATGTCTTCACCAATTTTTGCTACACCTCTTTCTACACGACCCGTAACAACAGTACCTCTTCCTGAAATTGAGAATACGTCTTCTATTGGCATTAAAAATGCTTTTTCAGTATCTCTTATAGGTGTTGGAATATAACTATCAACAGCATCCATCAAACGCTGAATTGATTGACTACCTATTTCAGATGTATCACCTTCTAAAACTTTTAATGCTGAACCTCTAATAATAGGAATATCTTTTCCAGGAAAACCATATTGTGTTAAAAGTTCTCTAATTTCTTCTTCAACCAATTCAATCAAACCTTCATCATCAACCATATCCACTTTATTCATGAATACTACTATTGCGGGAACACCAACCTGTCCGGCTAATAAAATGTGTTCTCTGGTCTGAGGCATTGGTCCGTCAGCAGCAGAAACAACCAATATTGCACCATCCATCTGAGCAGCACCGGTAATCATATTTTTTACATAGTCTGCGTGACCTGGACAGTCTACGTGCGCATAGTGACGTTTATCAGTTTCATATTCAACGTGAGATACTGCAATTGTAATACCTCTGGCTTTTTCTTCCGGAGCATTATCAAT
>LDIX01000012.1 GCA_001468925.1 candidate division TM6 bacterium UASB340
AAGGAGAATAAATCAATTGAGATTGATAATACAAAATAATTCAAATGAAAGGAGTGTTTTATGGCAACATCACCTTTTGATGTAGTTGTTGCGAATAACCTTGAAACAATTTCTTTTGTTGCTGGAGATAAACAAATTTATACTTTTGATGTATATACGAGTGCTTGTGTTGCAGTAAATTTAACAGGAGCAACTACTAAATGGACATTATCTGACTACGGAAATCCTCTTTCAGTAAGATTAGTAAAAGACGGTGTTTTAGCAGGAGATCCTACAAATAGATTTATTGTCACATTGACAAAAGATGATACCGTTGCCTTAGAGGGTGTTTTTATACAACAGCCGAGTATTGTGGATATTTCTGGCAGTTCTTTTCATCCCGGTCAAGGCGAAGTATATATAACAGCTTTTGCGTCTACAAGTTAAAGGAGGAAAAATGCAAACAATTTTTGCGGGAAACGGGATACTAGATCAGTTATTTGGTGCTACAGCAATATCTGTACCAGGAACATATTATTTAGGATTGAGTACAACGACAATTTCTCAAAATGGTACGGGTGCTACTGAACCAAGTGGTTATGCTTATGCTAGAGTTGGTATTCCAAATACTAAATCATATTTTACTGTTGCTAGTGGTTTGTCCTTAAGTAATTCTCAGCAAATATCTTTTACAGAATCTACAGGATCATGGGGGACTATTACACATGTATTTTTATCATCTGATCTTACTGGAGGAACTATGTGGTTTTATGCAGCATTAAGCACCCCTAAAGTGGTTCAGGCATATACAACTGTAACTTTTGGTATTGGGGCATTAGTCTTTTATTTGGAATAAAAAAATGAACAATGTCAACCAAATTTTTTACACTAATTACGGATGTACCACATAATTTTTCTCTTATTGTAAACAATTTTTCTGGTAGTGCTGTTGGTAATAAAAGCTTTTCTTTAATAACTAATAATTATAAATATTTTAATTTAATTGCTGATGGTGTTGCAATATATATTGGATGGTTAATAAATATTTTAATAAGTTCTGTAAAATCACAAACATCAATGACTACTTTAATGAAACTTGCTTTATCAACTTTAATAGATCCAATTTTAATAAGTAATAGCGAATCTGGAACAAAATTGATTCAGAGATTTTATATTAAATTGAGGCATGGAACTTTTGAGATACTAGAAACAATGCAAATGGGAGTCTTGTTTGAGGCCAATATTATTTTTGGTACAATAAAATCAAAAACTTACATTAGTTTATTTGAATATTTTACAATGACTAATGTAAAGATTTCATCTATACAATCAACAAGTAGTCCTGAATATTATAGATATTATATGCTTAGTTATTATGATAACTGGCTTCTTAGTCTTATGGATGGTTATTACTTGGCTGCATTGAGCAGGTCTATTGCCAGTGATAGTAGTAACGCAGGAGCAGCAATGGGTGTCTTAGGATTGACTTATTCAGATGCTCTAATACCAACACCTATCAGCGGTTGTGCAATGGGTGTATTAGGTTTAACATATGCAGGTTAAAGGATATAATAAATGTCAATAGGGTCACAAACTACAAATTTAGGTTTAACAGTTGTAGATGGTCCGTCAGGGTCTCTGGTCTTATTTTTAGATTGGCGATTGGCTCTTGACGGACTATCGTCCAATATGTCAATCATAGACAGTTGGGCAGGAACAATAAATTCACAAATTACTACATTACAGGCTCAACGAGGTGCTATTTATGTTTATGCTACATACTCAAGTGGCACCCTATATACAGCGTCAGTAGATAGCATAACATCGCTTAGTGCTGGATTAATAATAGATTTAGTTTTAAGTAGAAGTTCTGGAGCGGGAGTTACTTTAAATATTAGTTATTTGGGGGTAAAAAACGTATATAAAGTTAATTCTGTTGGAACTCTTACAGCGATAGCGGTAAATGATTTGGTAGTTGGTAGACATTATATGTTTTATTATGACGGAACGGAGTGGGTATGGATAAATGCTACTTCTTCTGATCAAATAAGTATAAATGGTTCTGCCAGTATGATTCCTATGATTACTGCTGGAAGCGGATTGGTTTCTAGTGGAATAAGCGCATCAACAATTACTTTAATTGGAATTGATGGTTGGACAACATATACTGGATCATTTGTTTATGTAACTGCTTCAGCAATAACTACAAGCGGTTGTCAAGTAGGGATATTTCAAAAAGGAACAAAATTAAAATTTACACAAACAACAATTAAATATGCTAACGTTTTATCGTCCGATTACGTCGCACCAAATACATTAATATATATTCCTGTAAATAAAGATTATGTTGTTGATAATGCCGTTATATCTAATCCTTATTATAGTTATTCTGAATATCCTCAAAATTGGCCAGATTGGTTTAATTATACGCCAACATATTCAGCCATGTCTCCAATGACATATACATCTGTAGTAACAGAAATAGCGATGTATAAAATAAATGGTCGTACAGTGACAGTATTGATTAGATGTCGAGGAACTACTGGAGGAACTGCGACTCCAATTATCTATGCAACTATTCCTATAAGTGCTTCTATAACAGGAGATATATTGCCGTCAGGATATGGTAGTATTTATGATAATGCTAATCTTACGGGTCAAGTGTTAATTGGAGAAAATTTATTAAATGTTAGACGATATGATGGTGCAAATTGGGGTTTAGGAACCACAAGATATTTAAATGTTGGTGCAATTTATAAAATGTCATGATTATAGAGAAATATTTTTATTACATACATATAAATAATAAAAATTTAAAGGAGCAGATAAATGACTGATAATTTTACCATTACTGCCGGTGTAGGTACTACTGTACGTACTCTTGAGAAAAGTGGTTTACATCGGCAAATGATCACAGTAGATGTAGGAAGTACAACTGCCGAATATCTACTTACAACTGGTTCGGCTAATCGAGCACAAAGTTTACCTGTAACGATTGCGCCGGATCAATCAACTATGGTTACAGCAGGATCAATAACCAATAGTTATATAAAAATATATGAATCAACAGATGGAATATTGAGCGGTAGTTCTGTTTTAACGCCGAAGTTTTCTCCTATTACTGCCTGGGTTAGTGGCTCTACTACTATTATCTCTGCTGTGACAGGAAAAAAATTACGAATATTATCATATTCTATAGTGTGTAGTGGTAGTACAGGTTTTAGGTGGAGATCTCATACTACAACCGCTAGTGCAACCGGAAACATGGTATTTTCTGCTAATGGTGGTATTTCTGTTGGAAATAGTCCTTTTGGTCACTTTGAAACTGTTTCTGGGGAAGCATTAGATGTATATTTGTCAACATCTGCATCAGTGGGCGGCCATCTGACCTATTTGGAGGTATAGTGGCTAATTACTACGTAAGTCCAACGGGGAGCGATAGTAACAGCGGTAGTTTAACTACTATACCTTGGTTGACATTGAATAAAGTTTGCTCTAGTTCATTTTCTGCTGGAGATACAATTTCTTTTAAATGCAGTGGTTCTTGGTATGAAGGGGGAAAAACTTTTTCATCAAATGGTACTTTAGCAAATCCTATTACAATTACATCTTATGATACAGGAGATGATCCGATATTTTTAGGTAGATTTGCTATATATGGTGCTAGTTATAAGTGGACTGCAACGGGAAGCAATAATGAATATTATCTCGAAGCAGCCGCAGGCGGTACTCCCGGAATATCACAGCCAAAACAAATACAGGTTGGTAGTGATCAACAGCGATGGCCTTTGAATGGTTCAGTAGGTAGTTTAAATAATCATGAATGGGCATGGGCTAGTACTGGAGTATTTAATACAGTTTATTTAAGAAGTGATAGTGGTGATCCAGATACATTGGGATTAGAAATATGGGCAATTACACAAACCAGATTTATTACGGTTAGTGGAGATCATGTAGTACTTGATAGTCTATGCTTTGATTCTAGTGATAAAGAGGCGCTTTATATAACTGGTAGTTCTGTCACAGTACAATATTCTGAAATGCGTTATTGTGGTGCTGGAGTAAAATCGGAAGAAGATTATACTACAGTTACACATAACAATATACACGACGGAAGGTTATGGATTTCCGATTCTACCGCCTACAATGATGTAGGGGCATATGGGGTGGAAGTTCATAGTAATCATACTGAGATTTCTTATAATACAATTCAGAATATGCAGGAATTCAGTTATGATTTTAGTCATGATGGTAGTGCTATAGAAGTATATGCTTCGGCAGCAGGAATTGATACCTTATTATTCCATCATAATTATGTGTATCGCTGTGATAATCTCTCAGAAATAGCTGCGACATCTGGTACAAATGCTAATATTACCAATTTGTATTTCTATTATAACATAATTATTCAGGGAAAATGTTTATCCTTGCACAATGGTGGCACAGATACAGAAAAGGCAACAATATCTAATGTAAAGTTTTGGCAAAATACTTATCTGGACGATAGAGACTATACAACAGATTTTGGAGGATGGCTAGTAAATGTATTTTCATGGTATGTAGCACCGTCTGCTGGTCAGTTAGAGTATAAAAATAACATTTTTTATGTAGGACAATTTTATTATATACTTAAAGATAACGTAGACAATACTAATGTTGTTCATACAAATAATATTTGGTATCGTGCAAATGGTAGTTCAACAAAATATTGTTTTAATGACGGTACTGCAACAGGTGATAGAGGCACGCTAGATGCTACAGAGGCAGATAAAGACCCGGCGTGGGTAGATAGAGTAGGAAGAAATTTACATTTAACAACAAGTAGCTGCGCTGTAAACAGTGGTAGCACATTAGCAATATCCCCTTATGTAGATTACGATGGAATAGCAGTACCACAAGGAACATATCCAGATATGGGTGCTTATGAATATTATGTGTCAGCAAGCGCAGTAACTTGGCACGGTCTAATGTTACTTGGTGTAGGATAAAATGGTAATTTTATTTAATGATTGAAAGGAGAAAATAATGAGTCTTGCTTATATTTCTTTGGGTTCTCCAACGAGTGGATCAATGACGGTTAGTGCGTCTGGAGTTTCTGTAGCACTTGCGGATTATAGACAAGTAAATTGTCCTGTAATGTTAAAAGCTTTTCCTGGAAATACTGGAACTATATATGTTGGAAATGTTTCTGGAAGTGTTACTGCAACTAACGGAATGCCTCTTTCTTCTGGAGAGGCGATGGTATATTCTTTTGTTGGGAATTTGTCTGATATATATATTAATTCTTCTGTAAATGGAGATAAGGTCGCATGGGCAGTATTACAGGTGTAAATCATGTATTCAAGCGATTTTTTATTAAAAAATTTTCCTATAGTAATAAACAGGAGACATAGACAATATCCTTTTTCTTTAGATTTAGGAGAGGGAGGTGCTTCTGCTGTTGTATGGGTAAATAATCATTTTACATCTAAAGATATAGTATCACAATTTATTAGTGGCGGTGACTTTGCTTTATTGGGAAATGTAATTCGCCCATGTGTTAAAATGGGATATACTGGAACTCATGATAATGCCATAGCAGATGTTGTTAGTGCTGCTATAAATAGAGGAGCGACATGGATTGGACTGAATTATGAAGATCCGTCAACGGCATTAATTTTTTTACAACAAATTGAAGAAGATGCTCCAACGATTCATTCAAATGGACTTTATTTATTGGCCGCTCCAACTTTATTAAAATTACAAACAATTGTCGGGCAAACATCATATCTAAGTAGACTATTAGCCGTTTCTGACGCTATATTAATACAAACACAGGCTCATCAGTCTAATGCTGATTATACTACAACTATAGACAGCGTTATAGATACTATTAGAACTTACTCTACAAAAATACCTTTAAAATTTCAAGTTTCTACTGAGCGTCCAGACGCCAATGTTTCGGCATCAAGCGTATATTCGGATTTGAGGACTTTGGTTGGAAAAACGTTAGATGCTGGAGGCATGAGTTGCTGGTATGCAGATAGCACGGCATTAATAAAAGCAGCAAACATTTTTAGTTTAACAGAAAGGAATATCTCTTCATTTGGACATGTTTCAGGAAGTTGGGTTCCATCGGCAATTGTATCTAGTGGGACTCTAGTAGAAGGATTTGAAAACAAAAATGATTGGACTGTTACTTCTGCAAGTGTTGCTAATGATGCTGTTCATTATACCCAGGGTACACAAGGAATAAAAATTACAAATTCAAGTTCTTCTAATGGTACAATGACCAAATCTATTAGTATTTCTAATCTGGCAACTTTATCAACAGTAATGAGTTTTGATTTGTATATAGATAACATTGATAATTTAAGTGCAAGTAATACAATCACAATTTATTTTACTTCTGTATCAAATTTATCAAAATATTTTAGTTACACAATAACAAAACAATATTTGCAAACTGGATGGAATTCTTGGACAATAAAGCAAGCAGATTGGAGTAATACTGGAGGAGAAGATTGGAATAATACTTTTATATATTTAAGATTTAGAATTTGGCCTGCTTCTGCAACTCAAGTAAATGTTACTTTTGATAATTTATTAGGCTCTGTAACTTATTCGTAGATAAAATTAACCCCTCAATTGAGGGGTTAATTTTTTACTGTTTTGAGAATAGAAATTATTTTATTCCTGTGCTACCAAATCCATTTCTATCTGGATTTTCTAAGTTGTCAACTTCTAAAAATTCTATTTCCGGTTGTTTTTTTATAATTCTAAATTGGCATATTCTATCATTTTTGTTTATTGTGATATCTCTTGTTGCAAATATAGGCCAGAACCATTGATCATTGTTTCCACAATAACTTTCATCAATTACTGCTACAGAATTAACTTGAAGAACTCCATAATTTTTGAATGTGGATGAACGAGGAGCAACATGAGCTTCATAATTTTTGGGTAATTCTATTGCTATTCCTAATGGAATAAGTTTGTATTCTCCTTGCTTTAATTCAACAGTAATTGCTGATCTTAAATCTAACCATGTTCCTTGATCAAGTTTTTTAATTTTGTCTATTTCTTTATCTATGTATTTTATTTTAATTTGCATTTTCAATATTGCCCTTATATTTAAAAACAGTATTACAATCATATTCTCGATTGATTATTTCTCCGAAGTATATTATTTCTGCTTCTTTTCTTGCATTAATTGCATCTTCTATATTATGAAAATATCCGAGATGAATTTGCTTATTGTTGATTTTTATATAACTTCTGTATTTACGTGATCTTTTTGAAAAAGAAACACCTGGATAACCGGATGTATTGTTGGACTGAGTTCCTTTATTGAAGCCGTTTGTTTTTCTATCAACAATTCTCAAATTGATTTTACGATTATCTAAACGATTTCTATTTATGTGATCAGGAACCATTGTTAGATGATTTTCAGTACCGATTTTTAGAATTAAGTTGTGCATAAAAACAGTTGATCCATGAAATCTCGTAACAGCATAATTTTCTGCACTTAATGCCCAATAAAATCGTTTTATTTTATCTATATCATCTATATCTATTAATACTCTTCCGATTTCAGTCAATCTATTTTCATATAATATTATCTCTGCATGGTCTTCTTTTATATCAATTTTGTTTTTGTCTACAAGCGGAATACCATATTTACTAATCTGATAATAATGTCTATGGCAATAAGATATTCCATTTTTAGAATTCATAGATTTTAATATTTTTCCACATATTGCACAGGGTTGATCTTTTAGGGGAACTTTATTTTCTTTAATTTCGCCATGAAAATACAATTGTAATCTATGCTTATTACATACAGTTAATTTATATTTTTTATAATAAGATGCTTTGTAAGTACTTTGGCAAATTTCACATATTTTTTTCATATTAAAAAGTACATCCATCATTGGAGCAATATTTTTCTCCAATAGATTCTTCAGAGAAAAACATTGAAAAATCTAATGGTTTTAAATTCTTAATTAAACTTTCATACTTTTCTTTGCTTATTTCTTCGTATGGCATTTGTTTATATGCGCCGTTTTCTTTTCTAGGTAAAAATGATACAGATTTTAATTTATATTGGAAATAATTTAAAGCATTTACAATAAAATTACCTTCGTTTTTTGGATCAAAAGATATAGTAACACTTACAGAATTATCGCTCCAATGTTCTTGCAAAAAAGATGCTAAAGATAATTGTTCCCACATGCTTACATCTTTTAATGTTTTACTTTTTTCTCCTATTGAAATGGGAAAATCTATTACTACAGTACTTTCTTCTTGACCAAGTACAGATTCTATATTATATCCTGCGTTTTTCATTATTTCAATGAAAGGAGAATTAGAACTTATTCTAACTCTACGTATATAGTAATTACTTTCCGCATAATGCATTCCGGGCGTAACTCCCGCTAATAAAGAAAGAGTCCCGCTAGGTTTAATAGTTGTGGTTTTAATAGATAAAGGTATAGCAAACCAATCACTATATATTTTATCATAATATTTGATAGACTTGTATCCTTCCTCGGCCCATTTTTCTAATTCTTTAATTCCGAAACTATCTATAAACATTGTTATGCCTGTCATAGATAATCCGATTCTTCTGTTTCTTAATAATACTCGATTAGTATCAGGCCAATGTGTTCCCAATAAAGTTATTGATTTGGCATACAAGTAAGCGTATTTTATTGTTTTTACAAAGTCATCAAGTGATTCGGCATTTGTAGGAAATGTTTCTACTAAATTGCAGAGTTCAGATGATTCAAGCCCTATTTCAAAGCATTGGCCTGTAATGACACCATTAAAAATTGCTGTATGATTTTTTGGTTCGTTGAAACAATAAACTTCATTTGCAAATTCTGTTTCTGTAATCTTTGTAATTTTAGTAAATTGTGACGCATCTCTTTGTGGTCTTTTATTGAATATTAATCTTTGACATTTTAATCCTAATTTCAATAATTTTTGTATTTGAATAGCGCCAATACAAATTCTTTGAGTTTCTCTACATTTATATAATTCGTTACTTCCTTTGTGATTTGGAAGTGCTCTAAAACCAGCAATTTGAGCATGAGTAATTTTACTGTTTATTCCTAGTTCAGAAAGTAATTTTTGAAGTTTTTTCAAAAATTCAGAATTAGTTGAAACTAATTGGAGTCCGCCTTCTTTTAATTCTGTTCCATCGCCGTCAAATAATCCGGATAACCATTCTAATTTTGATTTTATACTATAATCTAAAGGCACGAATTCTTTTGATTCTGGGATAAAATCTAAAATTACTTTAAATCTATTATTATTGATTTCTTCTTTAACTATTTTTTTTCCGCTTATTTTATCTAAGCACATTTTTTTTGGATAATAAACATATAATAATCTGTTTTTTTCCATACCATCAGCGGCAACAAACCCGTTTGTGTAAGCATGAGTAAGTTCTTTATCTGATTCAAGAATTGGAAATTCATGCTTTATTAATTTCATTCCGATTTGTAGATCTTTGGCTTCTATGATATTATATTTTCCGGCGTATCCATCAGCAATATAAAACTTGTGATATTTTGTACAAGTTATAGATCTTCCGTCGCTAAATGTAATTGATAAAGTGGGAAGGTTTTTTCCTGTAATTTTAGGAATTACTATACTCCATTCAAAGCCATTCCAAATTTCAACGGGAGTATCAATTAGATCTTTTATTTTTTTATATCCATTTTTTGTTAATATTTCAGTATTTCCGACTACACAAGGATTTAATCCTGAAATTTTATGATCAAGATTATTATTTTCTGTATCTCTAATTCTACCAAATTTTCTTATATTTTCTAGCCAAATAATTCCCGGTTCTGCGTTGTCTTTAATTCTTTTTGCAATAGAAGAATAATCATCTCCTATTTCACAAATTATAGAGTTATTGGATACCCATCCATAACTTTCTCGTTTTGGATTTAAATCATAATTTTTTAGGTTGAGAAATTCGTCCGAATAATTTCCTATTGCTGCTTCAGCAGATCTTCTAACATTTCCTGCAACTACAGCTTTTCCTATTACATTAAAAATATTAACTATTGTTGTAATAGAAATTAATTTATTTATGTTGTTAGATAATATATCATCTATTTCTTTATGTAATTGCATTAACGGTTCAAAACCAGCAGAAACACCTCCAAAAGTTTTAATTAAAGATCCTTTAGGCCGAATAAGAGAATAATCAAATTCATAATTTATTCCGCCAAAAAAAGACATTATTTTATATTCTAAACTTTTTATCCATCCTTCTCTGTCATCTGAAATTATATAAGTTGCCGATTTATTTGTTTTGTTTTTTACTATTATTTTTCCTGCACCTATTACATCAAAACCAACTCCTACCCCACACATTAGCATGTCCATAGCTACACAGAATGATTTTGATGGATCTTCCTGAATATTTTCTGTTGATAAAAAGGCGCAATTATAGAGGGCAGCCGTTAATCCTTTTTTCATAACAAGATCTGTCCCCATTGCCCATAAAGATCTTCCCGCAGGCAAAAATTTAATATTGAAAATTCTATCGTACATTTCTTGTGCTGATTTTTGAGCTTTCATTTGATTCCAGCCAAGATTATAATCTTCAATATGCTGCTTTTGTATTGAATAAATTCCTTCGACAACACGTCTTGTAGTTTCCCACCAGGATTCATTTTTTCCGTCTGGTTTTATTCTACTATAAGTTCTCATAAAAACAAACTCTCCTAATCCATTAAAACCGAAAGGAGGTGTTTTGTTTTTATATTTTTCAACAAAATTATCTGTTAATTTAAATGATTCTTTTATGGGAAATTTCATATTTCAGAACACTCTTTAAAGAATAATAAAATCTCTTCTTTTGTATTATTGCCTACTATTTTTATTCCTTTTTCCGATAATAGTGCTGGTACTTTTTCAATTGAATTATTTTTTGCTAAAATTTTATTTTCATTCAATTCTACGTTTAAGTTTATTATTTCAATATTTTCTGGTATTTCAATTATATTTAAAATTCTTCCTAAAGCATAACAAGGAGGACAATTTGGCTTATAAAATTTATATACTTTTGTTTTTTCCAATCTTTCTCCTCTCAAATAAAACTCATATTTTATAGTAAATAAAACCGCCATATATAGCGGTATAACAACTTAGTACCCCATATATAGGGGTATTATTCTACTAGCATCCAGTCTTCTGCCAATATATCGGTCTGACTGGCAAGCCAAGGCACTAATTTATTATCAACAGTTTTCATAACAATAAAATTTTCTAAGTAATTATCAATTCCTGCATATTCCTTATTAAATTTAATCTTTGCGTTCTTAGCATTACCATAAATTTGATATGCCAAGACGATAAACATATCTTTTCCATTCCACCCCTCCCTTGTTACTCTTTTACCTGCTTTTAAATGATATAATGCTTGCCCAAAATCTAGTTGTAAATATTTTACTGTTTCCACTTTTTCTCCTCTAATAATTTGTTAATTTCTATTTCTAATTTATCTAATCCGCTTTCTGAGTAAATATCTATGTCATGCTTAAAATTTTCTAACTCCTTTTCTGAGATATGATTTTTTTGTGCTACAGTAAGACCATTGTCAAAATTCAATCTATGAACTCTGACTGTTTTTACTTTATCGGGAAATCTTGCCATAGGATAATAAATTTCTGATTTAAAACGTGTATCCGGTACTAAAAAATAATCAAAATCATTTTGCAAAATTTCTATAGTATCACAAACAATGTGCGTCCAAAATAAAGGTTTATTTAATTTAAATTTTGTTTTTTCTGTGCCTAATTCTTGTAGCATCGTTCGTGATGCTTCATCTTTAACTCCATTCCAACTCATATATTTAGATGCTATAAATTTTAGATAATCTGCATTATGTATAATTAAACATTTTTCTGGTAATAATTTTTCTTTTAGAATGTTTGCCGTGCTATCTTTTCCTGCCTGTGCTCTACCACTAATTAGCAAAATGGTTTTAAACATTTATTGTTCTTTCATTTTCTCCTTGTATTCGTTTACTAAATTGATAATTTGTTTCCAACCATCTACTCTATGAGTCCATTCAAAATATTTATTCCAAGGTCGGTTGAAAAGTATTTTTAAATGACAATTAGATTCTGCGATATTCTTTGGATTATCATCAATAATAATGTCTCCTCTTAAAAGAAATTTATACGGTGTTTCTATATAATAATCTCCATATTGCCAAAACCCATGATCTTGTAGCCATTTTAATTTTGTAAATTTTGGAGACATTGATGAATCTGTACAATAAATAATTTTAATATCTTTAAAACTTCTAAAAGAATTTACTCCTTCTAATGCATCAGGTATTGGTTCAACGTGCTTGTATAGAGATGGATATTTCAAAAAATCATAAATTTTATTACCACATTCTGGTTTAACAAACATTGAAATATTCCAGTCTGAAATTTGTTCTTTAGTTAAATTATCTTTGTAATATTTATTGTATTTATTTAACCAAATTTCCATAGTATTGGCGCATACGTCATCTATATCAATTTGAATATACATTATTCACCTTTAAAATCTACTACATAATTTTGAATAGATTCACCTACTCTATATTTTCCAAATTTATCATTGAAAACATTTCTTGTTGTCTCCCATTCTTCATCAAAAAATTCAAGCAATCCTAATTCAGAAAGCATTGTATCAAATTCATCTACCTTATCTAATGGTATAAAATACCAACGAATATCAAAATCATCTGTTTTAAATTTACCTAGCATTTTTTCCTTTCTTATAAAACGTTGTTTTTATTTTGTTAATTCAACAATTTTTCTACCTTTTTCGCCTTCAACAAAGATTAAATCTTTTCTTATTGCATGACAATTTCCGCATTTAACTATATTTGATGAATTGTTCCAATATAAATCACTTGATACTATTTCTTCAAAATCTCCATTTGAATCAAACCAAGATTCCGCTGAACCTCTCAAAAACCCATTAACAATAAATCCTTTTTCATTATCATTACATTTAGGGCAAGGTTTCATTTTATTTATTCCTATATTTACAATTCCAGCAATCTCCTGGCATAAGATCACAGGTTTTGCATTCGCCTGATAATTCTTTTCTAACATCTAAAGAACGATATGAATCATATAATTCTTTTAACTTTTTGATTGTAACATAAAGCCCATACTCCCATATTAATCTATGGTTACTTTTGCAGCAACTTAAAACTTGCTCTGGCAACAAATCTAAATCATATAAAATACCTACTATTGGTTGATTGAGAAATTCATCAAGGCTATAAGAATCAACATATTCTTCAAAAGTTAAACAAATATTACCTTTATTTTCTTCTTCTTGAATAAACTTTGCAATTTCTTCTAATGATGGAATTTTTTCTTCGGACATACTGTCTCCTATAAAATAAATTTTTTGTCTGAATGTCTACATTTGTTATATTGTGTCTACATATTAACAATAAATGTCTACAAGATGTCTACATTTAATTCAATGTGTCTACACAGTTTTATTCATAGTATACAGCAAATATTATATCGCTTATTCCTATATTTTGATTGTTGGTAATATTTCTTGCCCAATCTAAAACATCTTGAATAGAATTACTGTTATCAAAAACTTTTGTATCATATACTTGTTTCCAAGTTTCTGTCCCGATTTGTACGCAACTCGAATGAATTGCTGTAAATTTATTTTTGTTTTCCACAATTAATTATAATCCAAAAACGCATCAATTGTTAAATTGCACAACGCATCAACCTTATTATTCATTATATCATTAGAATGGCCTTTGCATTTGTTAAAACTCACAGTTTCAAATTGCCCAACTAAATCAAGCAACCATCTCCATAATCCGATATTTTCTACTGGTTTCTTCTCTGATGTTTGCCAACCATTTTTAATCCAATTTTTTGACCATTGATTAACTCCAGATATTACATATTGACTATCTGAATAAACTGCCACTGGAATTGTTTTATCCTTGATTTTAGATAGTCCGCTTATTACTGCTGTTAATTCGCAAATGTTATTTGTGGTATTTTCTATTATATCAGAAAATTCTTTAGTCTTTCCTTTGTATTCTAAAATACATGCCCATGCACCGACATTATTTTTGGATTGATTGTTTCTAACAGCACCATCAGCATATAAATAAATCATTTCCATGCTATTCTCCGGCAATATTATTTGGAAAGAATTTTATAAAGTTTCTGAACACGAGATTTCTTTTTGACATATATTTTGCCAACCACATTAGAATGTTTTGCTTTATTCCTATTTCAGAGCATTCTAGGGCAGCATTTATATCTTTTGTATAGCGTGATAATTTTACATCATTTTCAAAAGATAAATATTCTTTTGTATTTGGGTCATATATAAATCTAGTTCTCACACATTTCATATTATTTTCCTTATTCTATCACAAAATATCTATTTTGTCAATATCTTTTTCAGACAATCTTGTATATTTATTTAGCCACCATTCTTTTTTATCTGTTTTTGTTTTTTCTCCGTTGATATATTTGATCGCATATTCTTCACTAAAATTTTCACAATAAATTACATCACCAATATTCAACGATTTGGAAACTTTTTTTCCTGTTTCATTGTCAATATCATTATATCTTAATGATGCAACCCAAATTTTAAATTCTTGACTTTTAGTATTTGCTAAACAATATAATTTGATATTTGTTCTTTTTGACCCATAAGCATTTCCTATATCTTCTACATAGCAATATCTCTTGTTTAGTCCGTCAAAATTAGATTTTAGTTTTCCCAATATTTTTATGTCTGCATTTATTTGTTCCGATATAGAAAGTGATTTATCGGGAATATTTTTCCAAGTTTCTTTTAGTGCTAATAATCTTTTTGCTTTGCTTTTTTCAGACAATTTTGAGGTATATTTGTTGGGACCATTTCTAAACTCATCAAAAATTGCTAATAACTTTTTGTTTTTGCCATATTTTGAAAAATAACCTATTTTTATCAGATCAGAAAATTTTGCAGAAATTAGATGGTTTTCTTCTGCATATATTAGCATATCAAGAAAATCATTTTCGGTAAATTCTTTATTTAATCGGATAAGATTTCCTACAATATCTGTATTTAGATTTTTAATACCTTCAAGAGATAGTAATAATTCGTTTCTTGCTGCATTATCCTCTTCTGTTTCTGGATTTTCTATATAATTTGATTCATCGTTTTCTGAAAAAATATAGTTATATTCTGTATTGTCTGGAATAACTTCCTGAATGTATTTATTTGCTTCTTCTTCATAAAAATCAAAGTCAATATCGTATGATTCAAAAGGAAAATCTTCAGAATAATTATTTAGTATTTGTACTTTTTTTCCTACCAAAATACCAATGTTATTGTCCCGAATTGTGTGATGCTTGATTAATGTCCCGCCTTTTGTACTTACATAGAATCGATTTGTTTTTTGTAGATTTTCAATTTTATCATCATAATGATATTCTAGCATAAAATCTTTTCCCATTTTTTGGGACATGCAATAATCTAGGATATCCTTATTTTCAGATAAGGTTTGTTTTACTGGTTTATTGTTAATAAAATATTCGTAAAGGCATTTTGCTACTACTGGATGATTGTATCCTTTTTTCAAGTCAACTTCTGTAACATAACGCCCTTTTGACTTTATTTCTCCTGTTGTTTTTTTAGTAACATAATTATTGACATCACTTCTTGCGTAAGTTTCATATTCAGTAAATTCCAATTCAAAATTGGTTTTCTTTTGCCACCAATCACAAATTTCTTTATGCTTTTCTTTTAGATGATTTGGAATTTTTGCAATTACACCATCTGTATTGGCAGATATTACTTCTATTCCTGCTAAATTTAATGCTTCAATGAGCATTAGTAAATATAATTGTCCTGAAACAGTAACAGTCAATAATGCTTTTGGATCATATAACCAATAACTATCAAATCCGAACTTTCCATAGTATGCGTTGGCACTGATTTTAAGTCCTGCCGCTTTTATTTTATCTCCAGATTTTTTTGCATTTATTCTTTCTTTGGTTATTTTTTCAAGAATATCAACAGATGTTTTTCCTAGGTGTTCGGGACATATTTTATTGTTAATAATAATATTTGGGTAAAAAGAACTAACATCTTGATCTAGTACTATATAATTTTCATTTGATTTATAAAGTCTTGCATCATCAACAGAATGTAATCCGCCAATGCCGATTTCATATTCTCTATTGCCAAAAATTAATTTCTTTTTATATTTAAATCCATTTTCTTTTCTAACAACAATATTTTCAATATACTGTTTAAGGTGATTTAATTCTTTTGTTTGAAATTCAATATTTTGTCCAATACAGTCTTTTAAAGATACATTGTCTCTCTCTGTTCTCAGATCTCTTATTTCTCGTATATCTTGCTTTGTTTCTTTTGCATAAATATCCTCTAAAATAAGATTGGCTATTTTACTATCAGATGCATTTGTAAAATCTACTCCATAAATTTCTGAAAGATCTTTTCGTAGTTCTATTTCGGCTTGAATTCTTTTATATAGTTTCTCGCTAATCAATACATCGTTCAGGTTATATTTTAATACAATTGATGCTTCTTTTTCATCTTTTATTTTTTTGTCATAAGCAAAAGGCAAATCTTGAATTTTATGCCATTTCAAATTAATTGCAATCTGTTTTAGACTAACACCAACTTTGTCAAACGCCATAATTTTAAGCAAATCCATTTGCTTAAATTTTACATTTTTAGGATACCTTAATTTTGTAATTCTGCCATCACATCTACTATCATCAGAGATAAGTCTTTGGGATAGATCAAATAATTCTTTTGTTATATTTAAATTTGATATATTTTCTAGTAAATAAACTAAAATTGCGCCATCGAAACTTATGTTATTATATCCGATGAGTAATATTTCTCTATCAATAAATTTGCATAATTCTATTCTATCATCTCTATGTTTAAAGATAGCAAATACTTTTATTTCTTCTGTATCTGGATTTTTAAATGTGAAAGATGAAAAATTTGGAAAAGTTTCGATATCATATAACCATTTCTCAGTCATTTTATTTATTTCCTATATTCACAAATATCTTTTCTAAAACTACAGATATTATCACAAAAAAATTTATTTTCCTTACTTAAATTTGGTTGCCAATCTTTTTCTAATCTTATTTTTGCAATAACATCAGAAAACCACTCAAAAGTTTCTAAGAGATTATCTCGTGATATCGGAATTGATACTTCTTTTTTATTGCGTATATAGAGAATAATAATTTCTTCTATAGTTATTTTTCTTTCTAGTAGCAAAGAATATGCATAAAGATAAAATTGATTTTTATGTCTTTCTATTTTTTCTTCATCTTGTTTTTTGTTACCAGTTAGTTTTTCGGTCTTATAGTCATATAAAATGTATTTTTTATTTTGGCGGTCAAAAAGCACTAAATCAGGTTTTACAACCCAAGAAAAGTCTTTTTCTTTGCGATTTATCTTATCTTCTGTTATTTTTATTTCATATTTTTCTTTGTTGAAGGAAAATGTTTCAAAAAAACTTAATCCGTCTTGATAATATGTTTCGGCAGAATTTTGCATAAAACCAGGAAAAGGCTGTGTTATTTCTTTATAGTAATTTTCTTCATAATAAGACGACAAGTCAAAGATATCTAGTTGCCCTTTAAAATACCTTTCTAATACGGAATGACAAAATATACCATATTCAGAGAATATCGATCCAACTCCCCTCTTTTTCTCTAAGTAATTTAATTTAAAACTATAAGGGCAAGTAAGATAAGTATTTATACTTGAATTACTAAATACCATTTTTTGCAATATTTCTTGCGAATTTTCAACCATATTAATCCTTCATCATATCAGGAACTAGTGCATCTTTTTCTTCTTGTGTTAAATCTCTAAAATTATTTCTAGCACCTTCAAATTTAACATCTACACAACCGGTAGTTCCATCACGATTTTTTGCTATCCAAATTTTTGTTTCAAGAATTATTTTATCTTTAGTTTTGTGAGTAATCATCAAAATAAGATTTGCTGCCTTCTCTCCTGCCTGATCCAAATCACTTGCTCTTGGTTCTCTGTCTGATGCACGTTGGCTACTTTCAATAGATCTATTCATTTGATGAACCGCTATAATTGGCATATCAAATTCTCTAGCAAAGTTTTTTAATTGATATGCAATTCTATCAATTCTTGAAAATTCACTTTCGCTCGGAAATCTATCTGATATGAGAGATAATTGATCTATAATTGCTAAATTAGCGCCCCATTCTTTTATTTTTCTTAGTTTGTTTCTTATTACTGGTAGTACAATTCCGGGTGTATCATCTAACACAATTCTATTTGAATTTTTTATTCTTGAAACAGCGGAATTATATGTATCCCATTCGTTCTCATAAATTTTTCCCATTTTCAATCTTAATGCTGGAATACCAGAAATTGTAGCAATCATGCGTTCAACATATTCTGTATTGCTCATTTCAAGAGTGAATATTCCCACCTTTTTTGTAAATTTGTTAAATATTGATGCGTTCATTGCAATAGTTTGCACAAGCGATGATTTCCCCTGGCCTGTGCGACCTGCAACAATTGTTAACTGTTGCGGAAAAAATCCGCCTATTTTTTCATCGAGTGATTTTATTCCAGATTCTATATATCGTTTATTGCTTTTATTTGCAAATTCTATTTCTGCTTCTGCAATTGATACAGCATCTTCAATAGTTACAATGCTTTTTGCATTTATGCCTGCAAAAGTAGATATTTTTCCAAGCTCCATTTCCAAGTTAGTTAATACATTAATAGAAGAATTTCCTCTATTAATCCAATCTGTACCTTTATTGAATAATTCTTGTATTTTTCTTTTTGCGGAATCGTCTTTTACTTGTAATCCATAAGTTTCACAATTTTCTATTATGACATCTTCTTTTTCTTGAAGATATTTTATTCCGTCTAATCCCGTTACCTTACCACTAAATATAGAAAAATTATCTAAATAATTGCTTCTTTGTAATTCATCTTGTAATGTAATAATATCTATATTTGAATTTTTGTCATATAATTTTTCAAATGCTTTCCATATCCACGAATATGGTTGAAACCAAAAATCTGTATGATCGCAAATATCCTTCAATACAGAAAAAGAATTTTCATTTTTTAATACACAGCTAATAACACTTTCTTCCATTTCAGAAGAATATGTATTATTTCCCAATGTCACCTTCCTTGTTAGAATAATAGAATAAAGAACCTATTGTTATTTCTGATGGAGAAAATGTTTCCCATTTGTTTTCACATTCTCCATCAGAATATTTTTGTGATTTTTTACTCCATTCAATCCATAGATCAAGTCCGTCTTGACCTAATTTATATAAACTCATTCCTATTTCTATCCAATTTTGGTATGAATCACACATCCAAATTGGCAATTTATTTAATGCTGATTTTGCTTTTAGAATTTGTTCTGATTGTGAAACATTTTGTAATTTTAAAGTCGGATATCTTTTTTGTTTAGGTTGCTTATTGCATCCTAATTTATCTAATATATTATCTGTTATATTTCCAGGTTCTTTTGACCAATCATCCAAAGAAACATATTTTCTTGTTTCTCCGTTTTTTATTATAAAGGATGGTGGGGCAATGAAATAACCGCCTTTTCCTCTTGTATCTATTCCCGAATACGGATTAGTAGTAGTTTTGCCTTGCCCTTTGAAAATGACATGAATGCCCATAGACGGTGTTCTGCTGTGTAAAGCATCGCCGTCATATATTCCTAATTGCATAAAATTATTAATACCATTTTTGCCATTTTTTACATCAATATCAATAACAAACAAATTTGATTGCTCACAAGAAATACCAATGCAAGCATTTGGCCATTTTGTCCACCATGATTTTATTATATTAATATCTATAGTAGATGCTTTCAAACCACCAGAAATATAGGGAGATTTAGTAGATGGTATTTTTTCTTTTCCGTTTCTGTCTTTATAAGGAAATCCTTCTTTTTCTCTGCAAGGAAAAACATACCATCCTTTTTTTGCATAGAATATGGCAAAATCAATTATTTTTTCCATATCTTTTATAATAAACACTAGGGAAATTTTTCCCTAGTGTTTATACCTTTGCTACAATAAGTATCTCTAAAAAGGAATATCGCCTTCGTCATTCAATGATAAATCATTTGCTA
>LDIX01000013.1 GCA_001468925.1 candidate division TM6 bacterium UASB340
CAGCCAAATCAAATTAATGATCAAGAAGCTATGAGTGATAGAGAAATTTGGGAAAATGTTTTTGAGCTTTTAGCTAATACTCGAAATCGTAGAAATCTTGAACAACAAAATATTATTGCAAACGAATTTGAATTAAATAATAAAAGATAGTTAACAATACATTCTTTTTACTTCATCAGACATCGGTTTTTCTTCCGTAACTTTTTTTTCCGATAGATCTAATTTGGATATTAAGTTTGCTATTTTCATATCTTCAGTTAATAATTTTGTCATTATTTTTTTCCATAAATTATCAAATTCCATATAAATATCGTTATATTTTTTTTCTTTTTTATCATCATAATTTTGGTATGCTTTATTGGCTAGTTCATCAGATGATTCTCTTACAAGTTGACATATATTTAGGGCTCCGACTAAGTTTATTTTGCAGCCCCTCCCATCAAAGAGCATATATGTTAATTCTATTTGAGCTTTAAGGTGATTTTTTTTAGCGGCAGATTCTATTAATTTGAAAGCTTGCTCATTTTGATCTTTATTAAGAAACTCTAGTCCCATTTGATATAAAACTTCCGAATCTATTTCAGTATCTTTTTTTTGTTCTTTATTTATCTCGTCCTGAGTATCAGGATTCATTGTAAAAATATAATTTGACTGAATTATAAATAATAAAGCTAATATTATTGATGAAATTTTTTTCATGATATTCTCCCCCTTAAAAAATAAATAAAATTATTTTTACTAAGATATAATAACGCTTTAAAATTTAAAAGATCAATAAATTTAGATTTGTTTGTTTTTGAGTAGGCTATTTATGAATATCTTTAAAAATATTAGATTTTTAATGGTGTTTATATTAAATTGTCATAATTAAGATTTTAAAAATATTGAGTTTTCAAGGATTAATATTATGATCGATGTAATTATTTTATTTTTTATATTTGGTATAACCGTTGGAGTATTAAAAATAAATTTATCTTTACCTAAAGCAATTTATGATGTTTTAGTATTTTTACTATTGATTTCTATTGGATTAAAAGGCGGTTTTGAATTAGCTAAACAATCTCTTTTTTTATTATTTCCGCAGGTCGTAGTAACATTATTATTGGGTTTTTTTCTTCCTTTTTTAGCTTATCCTATTTTAAGATATTTAGGTAAACTTAGTAGATTTGATTCAGCTTCTATTGCTGCTCATTATGGATCAGTTAGTGTTGGAACTTTTGCAGTAGCAATTTCATTTTTAATATCAAAAAATGTATATTTTGAAGAATATATGGCATTGTTTTTAGTTTTATTGGAGTCACCAGCAATTATAGCTGGAATTATTTTAGCAAAAGGATTAACCGGAGGTGTTGAATGGATTGAAGTTTTACACGATGCCTTTTTTGATAAAGGTATAATTTTAATGCTTGGAGGATTGTTTATTGGTTGGATTGTAGGGCCTACAGGTCTTGAACCAATATCACCAATGTTTTTTGGGTTATTTAAAGGTATGTTATCTATTTTTCTTTTTGAAATGGGTATTATTGCATCTTCGCAATTGAGTTCATTAAAGAGAAAAGGATTTTTTTTATTGTTCTTTGGTATCCTTATTCCTATTTTATTTGCATTTATTGGATCTATTTTAGGTCTAATTTTAGGTTTTTCTTTGGGTGGGGTTACTCTTTTTATGACTTTGGCTGCTAGTGCTTCATATATTGCTGTTCCGGCGGCAATGAGATTATCTATTCCAGAAGCTAATCCTACTTTATCTCTAGCTTCTTCACTTGGAATTACTTTTACGTTTAATGTTTTATTTGGCATAACATTATATTATAAGTTGGCTCAAAAAATATTTGTTTTTTTGGGAAGGTGATTATGAATTTTAAAAAAGAAAAGTTGTTAACTATTATTACAGAAGTTGGTTTAGAGTCGCTTATTATAAAAGATATTAAAAAAGCTGGGGCAACTGGATATACAGTAACAGAAGTACGTGGGAAAGGGGAACATGGTCTTAGAAAAGATCTTTGGGAACATAGTTCTAATATTAAATTAGAAGTTATTTGCTCTGTTGATATTTGCTCCAAAATTATAGATTACTTAAAGAGTAATTATTTAAAAAATTATGCAATGATGTTATTTGTGCAAAATATCGATGTTGTTTAGTAATATAATAAATATGTATACATCTGTTGTTATTTCATTTTTATTTAAATAGTTAAAAAATAAAGAGGCCAAATTTTAATTTGGCCTCTTTGAGTAATAATTATATTAAAAATTATTATTTATCTGAAATTGCAGTAAAACCAATAATATTACTAATTTTTAATACAGTATTTTCTAAAATCTCAGGGTTTATTGTTATTAGGTAATTATAAATATTTTTATTTATTTCGACTTCTATTTTTAATTGATTTTTTTCATCAACATATTTAAATCTTGGTAATCCAACTGCGCCTGCCGGTAATTTATAATTTTTATAAGATATTGGATTTACAGTAAAGATATTAACTATTTTATTTGAACTATTTTGTCTTATATTTGGTATATCAAATTTATTTTTACCATCCGTACTAATTATTTTTACACTAAAAATTGTGTCATTTTCTATATCAAATTTAATTATTGGAATAATATTAATTTCTGAAGTACTTAATCCTGTTGGATATGTTTTTCGACTATATCCGGCAGGAAGGTCTGCACCTGCAAATAATTTGCTTGCAAGTAATCTTACGTTACCTGCGCTTTTATCAACAATTATTTTAGGTGCAATAATATAAGATCTTTCATTTGATGCAATAGTTTCTGTTATAGTAAATTCGTTTTCATTTTTTTTTGCAACTACTCTATCGTCAAATTTCATTAGATCGTTTTGTGATACATTGTAATTTACAACATATTGTTTTTTATTAGGCAATATAGAAACTGTACCTTTGGAATACTTTAATTCTATTTTATTTTGAGTATCGTTTTCTATATAAAAATAATCCCAAGCACCTAATTCAAAAATAGAAAACAAACAAAAAAGTAGGGCCAACATTTTTTTCATAAATTTCTCCTTTAGTTATGTTGGTGTTATAAAAATATTACTTTTAAACTCTTTTAAATTTATATTTTTCATGATTTCATAAAAGCTGCTAAAACTGCAAGTTTTTACAAAAATATGGCGGTATTCAACTTTTTGTATTTTATAAACAATTGGTTTTGCGGGACCAAGAAGCGTAATATTTGAATTTATTTTTTTTATTTCTAAATTTAATTTTTTAAATAAATTATTTGTATCAAGTTCCAATTGTTCCGTGTTTGAATTTTTGATTTCTATTTGTACAAGTCTTGTATATGGTGGATATTGAATTAATTGTCTGAATGAAAGTTCTTCTTTTACAAAATTTAAATAATCTTTTTCATTAAGATAATTAAAAATATCGTGTTCATTTATAGCTTGAACGATAACTTTACTATCTTCTTTAGATCTACCGGCTCGGCCTGCAACTTGAATAAGCTTTTGTAACGTTGTTTCTGCAGCATTAAAAATAGGAAAGTGTAAATTTAAATCGGACCAAATGATTCCAACAAGAGTTACATTTGGAAAGTGATAGCCTTTAGTTACTACTTGGGTGCCCACCAAAATATCTATTTCGCCACGTTCAAATCTTTCTACAGTTTTTCCCCATTTTTTTTTCTTACTTGTTGTGTCCAAATCTGCGCGTTCTATTATTGCTTTTGGGAAAAGCTCACTTAATATTTGAACAGCTTGTTGTGTTCCTATTCCTTTTCTTAGATAGCTATCTTTTGTAGGGTTACACTCAGGACAAAATTTTGGTAAGTCTTTTGTATAATCGCAATAGTGACAAACTAATTTTTCATTATTTAAATTATTATTCTTGTGTAAAGTTAAGCTTACCGAGCAGTTTGGGCATTCAAAAATATGACCGCAATTTTTGCATTGTATAAAAAAACTAAAACCTCGTCTGTTTATATAAATTATTATTTGTTCTTTTTTTGTAAGTTTGTCTGAAATAGCCTCTTCAAGTTGCTTTGAGATCCAAAAGGATTTTTTGTTTTTATTTTCTTTATTTTTTAAGAAAACCAATTCTATCTTTGGAAAAGCTCCGGAAAATCTGTATTCTAATTTTTGTAAGTCCCAATTTTTATTTTTTACATTATAAAGTGAATTTAGGCTGGGTGTGGCTGAGCCAAGTATTATTGGAATTTTATAAAATTGTGCTCTCCATAAAGCTAATTCTTTACTGTTTATTTTAGGATATTTTTTTTCTTGAAAGCCGGTTTCATGTTCTTCGTCTACTATAATTAAGCCCAAATTACTTATTGGAAGTAAAATTGGCAAATGTACACCTATGATTAAAATTGGTTTTTTATCTAAAAGCATCTGCCATAAATTTTTTTTGTCTGAATTGTTTGAAGCTGAATGAAATCCTATTATATTTACAAAATTTGGTAATTGTTTTTTTAAAATATCTTCAAATTGTAGAGCTAAAGTTACTTCCGGTAACAATAAAATAACAGACTTGTTTTTTTTTATAGATTCTAAAATTAAATTTTTATAAATTTCTGTTTTTCCCGATCCGGTTACCCCATGTAACAATACAGGTTTATATTTATTTTTATCAATATAATCTTTTAAATTATTTATTATTTGAGTTTGTTCTTTTGTTAAATATATTTCATTTGTAAGTTCTTGATTGTTTTGAGTAAATAATTCTTGTTTTACAAATTCGTTTTTAAGTATAAAGCCTCTTATTCTTTGATAAAAATATAATGGATTTACAAAATAAAACTTTGAAATTTTTTTTATAAATTCGTGAAATAATAAATCGTCCGGGAATTTTTGTAATTCATTTATTTCTTTGATTTTAAAAGTTATTTTTTTAGGTTTTTCATCATATGTTTTAAGTACAAGTGCAGGTACGTCGTAATTTTTTATTGGAACATTTACAACTTTTCCTTCAAGATCATTTTGGGAAAAGTTTTGTGGAATTTTATAAAAAAGAGGTTTTGGAAAACCCTTTAAAAGTCTTACTAATATGTACATTTTATTGGCCTTAAATATTTTTAATAAAAACTATTTTAGCATTAGGATATTTTTATAGTTAATAATTTTTTTTAAAAAAAATATTATTTTATTTGACAAAGCATGTGTATTTTTGTCTATAATAAAATTGTAGTAGTAATTTAAAGTTGAGTGAAGTGTTAGTGTATTGTTAGGGCCAATTAATTTGTTCCAATTCGGAGCATAAAAAAGGAGAAAAAATGGCTGTAAAGAAAAAAGTAGCAAAGAAAGTTGCAAAAAAAGTTGCAAAAAAAGTTGCTAAGAAAAAAGTAGCAAAGAAAAAAGTAGCAAAGAAAAAAGTCGCAAAGAAGGCTTCAAAAAAAAAAATAGCTAAGAAAAAAGTAGCAAAAAAAAAAGTAGCTAAAAAAAAGGTTGCAAAGAAAAAAGTAGCAAAGCAACCTAAAAAAGGCAAACAAAGAATGGCTTTAAGACCTGCTGCAAAAAAGTAATAAAAACAGGTTATAAAAAATAAGCATCTGATTGAAAAGTTGGGTGCTTATTTTTTTCTTTATATTTTCTATAATTCTTTTACAATCAACTTATGATAATACTAAATTTTATTATTTTTTTTGTTTTTGATTTATTATGTTTTGTTTTATTAAAAGAATGGTTGATATCAAGTTTATTGGTTTATTTTTTTAGCGTGATTTTTTTTAAAAAAAAAGTAAATATTTCGATAAAAATTTTGGCAATTTGCTTATTTTTTATTCAAGATTATATCATATATGGTACAGTCGGTGTTTCTCTTTTTTATATTTTACCAATATTGTTTTTTAATCAAAAATTGATAAAAATGTTAAATTTTAGCTCTTTTTTTGTATTTATACCGTTTATAGGCATTGTTTTTTTAGCCAAAATTATATTTTTAGATATTTTGTTTTTCAATAAATATATGGGTTTCCATTCGACGTTTTTAAATATTTTTAATAGTATGTTAATAGGATGTTTAATTCTTTTGGGTTCGCGGGATAATCACTCTTGATAATATCAGGAGAGGAAAGTCCGGACTCCTAACAAGATGGATGCCTTACAAGGTTTCAAGTAAGGGGGGCGTAAGCCCATGGAAAGTGCCACAGAAAAGAAAACCGCCTATTTTTTTAGGTAAGGGTGAAAATGTGTGGTAAGAGCACACGGATGGATAAAGTAATTTATTTATCAGGTAAACCCCATCCGGAGCAAGACAAAGTAAGCAAGTTATATGTTTCTTGTTCTTTAACACTTGCGGGTATGTCGCTTAGATAGATGGTTATCGCTTTAGTTTACTAAAGATACAAAATCCGGCTTACAAGTGAACCCAAAAGAATTTTTTATTTAAAATCGATTTTTAATAATCATGAATATTAAAACAAATATTACAAATTTAGCCTGGATTACACCATTTTTAGGTTTTTTACTTGGGTATTTTATTTTATCCGGATTTTTCGGTAAAAAGGATGTTTTAGTTCCAAATATTACCGGTAAAACTATTCAAGAGTCTTTAAGAATTTTATCTCAAAATTCATTAAAATTAACGTTATTAAAAGAAATTGATGTTTTGGATTTACCGCAAGGTACTATATTAAGTCAGAATCCTGCAAAAGATTTTAAGATTAAAAGTGGGCAGTCTGTCTTTGTAACTGTTTCTAAAAAACCTACTACTCAAATAACACCAAATTTTTTTAATGTAAGTTATTCAAAGATAAATAAAATAATTTCAAAGCAAAATTTAAAAACTGAAATACATTGGCTTGAAAGTTATTTACCATCAAAAAATCTTATTGCACAGTATCCATTACCCGGAGATTCTTTAGATAATAAAAAATTGATTTTATATTTATCTAAAGGTAGCTGTAATTTTTTTATAGTACCAAATTTCAAAGGTTGCAGCTTGAGTAATTTAAGAGAAGCTATCGACGATAGTAATGTAACTTTAGAATTATTTTATAAAAACACAGATTATTCATATAAATCTGAAGATGAAATATTTGTTTTTGATCAAAAACCAATTGCTGGATCCATAGTTGATCTTAGTAAAAAATTATATCTTCAAATTTTGGTAGAATGATATAATTTTTTAAAAATTGCTAAAGATATTCCAATTAAAAAAATTGTTAAAAATGGTATTGATATACCAACTCTTGATATATTGCTTATACATATAAATATTAAATAAGAGCTACTTAATATTGCAAGTATTGGTATTATTTTATTACTAAAACTACTTTCTTTTAATATTTTAAATAAAGAAATACTGCTTAATAAATATGCTATGGTTACACCGAATACAACCATATATTGAAGATTTACCTGATTTTGGCTTATTGCCAACAATATTAAAGCTAAAATTCCCTGAATAAACATACTTATATAAGGAACGTTATTTTTGTTAATTTTTGTAATAAATTTTTTAAATGGAAAATTATTATCATTTGAAAGTGCATATAAATTCCAACAATTACTGGAAATAAGGCTGAATGCTCCACCAAGAATTGATGCAAATACCAAAGAATTTATTATTGAAGGTATGATAGAATTTATACTAAATATTTTTGAACAAAGTAAAAATACCGGAATAGAAACCGTTGTTAATTCTTTGCCCAATGCAAAAAAAAGTGCAATTTGTACAAGCGTAGTTATTGTGACAACTATAAAAAAAGAATATAAAATTGCTCGCTTAATATTTTTTTCCGGATTTTTTACCATATGACCAATTGAACAAATTATTTCAAAACTTATTAAAGTATATATTGCAACAGGAATCGCGAAAAATAAATTTTTAAAATCAGTTTGTGTTAATATAAAAAAATTCGTATTAAAAATCGAAAAACTTGTAAATATAATAAAAAATAGAGGTATAAATTTTGTGCTAGCAAAGATATATTGTATTTTTCCGCCCAAATTTAAACCCAAAATATTTAAAAACATTAAAACGAAAATTAAAATTGCGTCTAAAGTTAAGATGGAAAAATTTTGTAATATTGAAATTCTTCCATGAAAAAATGTTACAAATGTATTTACCAAAAGACCGGCAGAAGTTGCTTTACCTAAAAAATAACTCCAACCGCTTAAAAAACCTAATGAGTTGCCAAGAGTTTCTTTGTTATAAATATAAAGACCACCGGCTACAGCTTTTTTTTCAGTTAATTTTGCAATTGTTAAAACTATTGGCAACAATAAAAATGCGCTTATTAAATATGATAAAAAACCAAATGTTTCCAAAAAAATAGTTATAGGTGAAGGATTTATAAAAACTCCTACACCTATCATTATATTTATATTTATTAATATCGCAGTTATTAAACTTATTTTATTTTCTTTTATCATTAAATACCTAAATATTAAAAATAAATATTAAAACTTTTTTATATTAACAACCAAGATATTTTTCTATAGACTTTTTGACTAATTTTTTTTGTGTTTCATTTGGGTATTTTTCGATAATTTCTGAAATTATTTTTTTAAAAGATTCTTCATCTCCATCGCAAAAGGACATGTTCCAGTTGAAAAATTCCATCATAATTTCAGAATAAATTTGATCAATTTTAGGGATTGTATTATTAGGTTCGTTTGGTGTAGCCTGGTCAATAACCATCATGCTATTAAGATTTAAATTGTGAGATGCTGCAAAAAATATAAAAATAAAAAAAATTCTTTTGAACATATTAACCCTTTATAATATAAAAAATTTATTTAATTTGTTTTTCCAAGACTTTTGTTTGAAAGATCAAAATAGAAACTGCTGCCGGTGTCATACCTGGTATAATCTGAGCAGCCGCAATTGTTTCAGGCTTATAAAATTTCAACTTATTTTGTAATTCTACAGATAAACCGGGCATTTGTGAATAGCTAATTTCGCTTGGTATTTTTAATGTCTGATATTTTACTAATTTTTCTGCCTCAATTTTTTCTTTTTCAATATATCCGGCATATCGAATTTCAGCATGAATACAAAGTAAAACTCTTGATGTTAAATTATTTAATTCAATATAATTTTTTATTTCTTGATTTAAATTTTCATGCAAAATTATTTTTGCTGCATTTTGTATTTCTTCAGTCCAATCTATTGAATGAAATAATTTAAAAATTTCACTTTGTGTGCCAAGTTTTTTAATAAGTTTTATAGATTTTTCTATAATATCTTTTTCTTTTAAAAATTTATTATATAAATTATCGTCTATTAAATTTAGTTTTTTACCGTAAGGCATTAGACGTAAAAATACATTATCTTGGCGTAATAATAATCGTCTTTCTGCTCTTGATGTAAACATTCGATATGGTTCATCTACACCTATTGTAATAATATCATCTATCATTACAGCTATATAGCTTTCATTTCTACTTAATATAAATGGTTCTTGATTATTTATTTTTAAGTGAGCGTTAATTCCGGCAATAATACCTTGTCCCGCAGCTTCTTCATATCCGGTTGTGCCGTTAACTTGGCCGGCAAAATATAAACCGTCAACTGTTTTAACTTCAAGAGTGTGCTTTAAATTATTTGGTTCAATAAAATCATATTCTATTGCATATCCAGGGTCTGTAAAAATTGCATTTTCGAATCCAATAATTGATCTAACGTATTTCTCTTGTACGTCCAATGGCAGTGATGTTGAAATACCTGCAGGATAAATTTTTTCTAAATTTTCTCCATCAGGTTCAACAAAAACATGATGAGAATTTCTGTCCGGATGTCTTTTGATTTTATCTTCTATCGATGGACAATATCGCGGTCCTATTCCGGTTATTTTACCGCCGTAAAGAGCAGATTTTTCTAAATTTTCTCTAATTATTTTATGCGTTTGCTCGTTTGTTGCCGTTATAAAACAAGCAACTTTTTCTTCTACATTGATTGGTTCGAATTCATAAAGATAATCAAGTTTTGATGCCTCCTGTTTTTCCATTTTTGAAAAGTCTATAGAGTTTTTTAATAATCTTGGCGGAGTTCCTGTTTTTAATCTTTTAAATTTTATTCCTGTTGCTAATTCCAATGATTCTGTAAGTTCCGGAACAGCCTGTTCACCCCTACGCCCTGCTTTTTCTGTATTAAATCCAATGTGGGTTACTCCGTTTAGAAATGTTCCTGAAGTTATAATTACGGCATTGGCAAAATACTGTGAGCTATTATTTGTTTGAACACCTATAATTTTTTTAATATTATTTTCTTCTTGTGTAATAACTTTTGTTACTAAGCCCTGTTTTATTTCTAAATTTTGAACCTTTAAAAGCAACTCTTTGGCTTTTTTAGAATATTCAAATTTATTAATTTGAAGTCTTAAGCCTTGAACGGCAGGACCTTTACTTGTATTAAGCATCCTTGCTTGTAAATAAGATAGTGTACAAAGTTTTGGCATTATACCGCCAAGAGCTTCTATTTCGTAGACAATATGTCCTTTTCCAAGACCGCCAATTGACGGGTTACATGGCATTAAAGCTATTTTGTTTATATCTATTGTTAATAAAAGAGTTTTTGAGCCCATTTTGGCTGCAGCATATGCCGCTTCTATTCCTGCATGCCCTGCTCCGACAACTATAACGTCAAATTTGTAATTCATATTTAAAAATAATCCAAGTTACAGATACCAATAATTAATAGATAATTACTATAAACAAAAAGATAGAACGCTTCAAACGGCTTTTATATAGCTAAATCTATATTTAAGTATTTTTTTAACCAGATTGTGGCAACTTTACGTTCTTTATTTATGAAAAAATGCTCGCTAGGGTAATATCCGGGTGTAAGGGATTGATTTTCATTAAAACGTCTTAATAATTCAATTAATAGTTCAAATTCAATTGAAAATAATGCATCTAGACAAAATTCTGGAGTTGATTCTGTTCGCCAAAAATTTACTGGAAAACCGTCTGCAAGAACATGAATTTCTTTATTATTGTTAAGTCTATATGTAGTGTGACCATCAAAATTTTCTTGAGTTATAATTTGATCTTTTATTGTTGAAAAAGCAAATTCTTTTTGTCTTGTTGATCCATTTATAAGAACTACATTATTTTTTAAATTTATAAGTTCTTCAGAAAAGACAATATTGCCTGTAACTCCTATTATTATATCTATATTTTGTTGATCTTGTTTTTGAAATATTTTTAACCCATCTATGGCAGCTTTTACAAGTTTTAGTGGATCTTTATCTAAAATATATATAGTTGCATCTCTTTTTAGAAGTGATGCAATTTTTTCACCGATTCTTCCATATCCGCAAACTAAAATATTTTTACCAATAAATGATTGTTGAAATTCGTTGATTAATAGATATTCAGAATTTCTAATTATTGCTTTTGCTATTAGGTAATGTTCCACATTTTCTTTTATATTTGAACTTGCAATTGATAACAATGGAACTCTTGGAGTATATTCATAAATATTAAACCAGATTCCATTCATGGTGCCTTCAACTATTCCAAGGCAGTTCTTAGGACTTATTTTTTTACTTTCAAAATATTTACTAAAATATCCACCCAAATCCAAACATACAAATTTTTTGTTTGGATTTTCTATTACCGGTGTAAGCACTTGATTTATAATATTTAAGGATTCCAATTCTTCACTTGATGGGGTTAAAATTTTGCAATATTTTTCCATTTCAGCTTTAGCTTGTGGGCTTGTTGAATATGGTCTTCCTATAACTGTTATATCTTTAAAGCCTGCATCTTTTAAATATTTTATAAATGCTATTCCATTATTTTTAATGTGATAAGTTATAAAAAGTGATATTTGCGAAACATCTGTTTTATTATTTTTTACAAGTTCTTCAAGTGCCAAAAGTGGACTGCAAGCTGAAATATTTAAAGTTAAAAAACTAAATAATATTAATATTTTTATTTTTTTAATATACATATTTTTACCTGAAATTTTTTTTAAAAAATTAAACTTCTTGATTCCATTCTTTATAAAACTGATTAAGATAAATTTGCATAAAATCATGTCGTTCTTGAGCTAATTTTTTTCCGGTTTGTGTATTCATCATATCTTTTAATAAAAGTAATTTTTCATAAAAGTGATTTATTGTAGGATTTTGACTCTTAAAATATGCATCAATATTATCATGTAAAATTGGTTTTATATTTGGATCGTAAATTACTTGATTTTTGTGTGCGCCACAGGCAAATGCTCTAGCTATTCCAAGAGCTCCTATTGCATCAAGTCTATCTGCGTCTTGAACTATCATACCCTCAATTGTTTCCATTTTTGGATGATTAACTTTTGCACCTTTAAACGATATATTTTTTACGATATATTTTACTTTTTCAATTATATCTTCTTCAATATTTAGATCTTTTAAAATTTTTTCTGCCGTTTGATAACCAATATCTTGATTGCCATCGTGAAATTTCCAATCTGCTATATCATGTAATAAAGCTGAGAGTTGAACTATAAATATGTCTGCATTTTCAAATTCAGCTATTTTTGTGCTTATTTTCCAAACTCTATAAATATGCCACCAATCATGCCCTGAACTTTCATTTTGGAATTTATTTTTCACTAACTCTTCTATTTTATTTAATACTGAAAGTTGAAAATTATTCATTTTATTAAAATCCTTATTTTATTTATTTGTTGTTTTATAATGATAAATATATTTTGCAAAATTGTTAAATATTTTAAGGAATTTTTTATGCTTTATCATTTGAGTAATTTGTTAAAGTTTAAGTATGGCTTTTTAAACATATTTCACTATGTTAGTGTGCGAGTTATTGCAGCTCTATTAACTTCAATAATATTGTCATTTATGTTTGGTGATTGGTTTATAGATAAGTCAAAAAAGAGTTTTCGATCGAAAGTAAGAGAATGGATTCCGGATTCACATCAATCTAAAAATGATACGCCAACTATGGGTGGGCTTTTTATTTTAATGGTTTTTGTTATTAATTTACTTTTGTGGTGTGATCTTACAAGTCCTGTTGTATGGTTATTTTCTTTAGGTACTCTTGGTTTTGGGTTGATAGGTTTTTTAGATGATTGGAAAAAGATAAAGTTTAATAAGGGAATTTCTGCGAAACTAAAATTTAGGTTACAACTGTTGGTTGCAACACTATTTTCTTTAGGTTGGTATTTTTTTTTAAAACCGGATACACATTTATGTGTGCCGTTTTTTAAAAAAATTAATCCGGATTTAGGTTTCTTAATTATACCTTGGGCTATTTTTATAATTATTGGAACAAGTAATGCTGTTAATTTGACAGATGGCCTTGATGGACTTGCAGCGGGACCATTAATGTTTAATTTTGCAACATATGCAATAATAGCATATCTTGCAGGTCATAAATATTTTGCTCAATATTTATATATTCCATATGTTGGAAGTTCGGATCTTTCTGTTTTGGTAGCAACTTTGATCGGTGCTTTATTGGGGTTTTTGTGGTACAACACTTATCCTGCGCAAATTTTTATGGGTGATGTTGGATCTATTGCTATGGGCGCAGCGCTTGCATTTGTTGCACTTATGACAAAACAAGAATTATTGTTGCCTATATCCGGTGGAATTTTTGTTTTAGAAGCTGCATCTGTAATAATTCAAGTTATATCTTACAAATTGTTAGGACGAAGAGTTTTTAAAATGGCGCCAATTCACCATCACTATGAATTAATGGGTTGGAATGAAGCCAAAATCACTGTCAGATTTTGGATTATTTCAATAATATTGTCACTTTTGACGCTTTTGACGTTAAAAATAAGATAGTTTACTATCTTAATAATAACTAAAAAATAGGGTTTAAATGAATAATATTATAGAAAAAATAACAATTTTTTCCGGAATTAATAAGTTTGGTCAAACCGAAAATTTTGATAAAATAGATATCAAAAAAGGTCAGATTGTTTCTATTGTAGGGCCTACAGGTGCAGGCAAAAGCCAACTTTTATATGATATCGAAAAATTAACACAAGGCGATACAGTAAGTAAGCGAAAAATATTTATAAATGATCAAAAACCTAAACGTGAGTGGCGTTCTGATCCTAGATTTAAACTGATTGCCTATCTTGCTCAGTCGATGAATTTTTTAACAGATATGTCCGTAGAGAATTTTTTAAAACTTCACATAAAAGCAAGGGGCAAAAATTTAAGTGAAGATATTATTTCAAAAATTATAGAAAACACAAATAATATAACCGGTGAGCCGATAACAAGAGATATGAATTTATTAAATTTATCCGGAGGCCAAACGCGAGCTTTAATGGTTGCAGATGTGGCTTTTATAAGTGATTCGCCAATAATTTTGATCGATGAAATTGAAAATGCCGGAATAAAAAAAGAGCATGCTATAGATATTTTAATAAATGAAGGCAAAATTGTTTTTCTTGTTACTCATGATCCGGCGTTAGCTCTTAAGGCTGATAAACGTTTGGTAATAAAGTCCGGTGGAATAATTTTAGTCATAGAAACAAGTGTAAAAGAAAAAGGTATATCATATTATTTAAATTGGGTTGATAACTTTAATTTGAAAATTCGTGAAGATATAAGACAGGGAAAAATAATTGATGAAGTGAAAATATTTTGTCAGCCATATGATAAAGATAATTTTGGGGAAAATAAATGAAATTGGTTATATTTGCGGGAACTCCAGGATGTGGAAAAACCAGTATTATAAAACATGTAATTAATAAATTAAAACATGAATTTAATATTTTATTCATAAAATTTGATTGTTTAAAAACTAATGATGATGAATTTATTTATCAAAAATGTGGTGTTGAAGCTGAAAAAAGATTATCGGAAGAATTATGCCCTGATCATTATACAGCTTTAGAATTGTCACGTATGGTCAAAGAATATGCCGATAGAGATTTATTAATTATAGAAACTGCGGGTTTATGTCTTCGTTGTTCTCCATATGTAAAAGAAGGTTTAGGTATAAATGTTCTTGATATAACCGCAGGCAGCCCCGACAGATATGGTCCAATTTTGACTCAGGCAGATATTATTGCAATAAGTAAATCAGATTTAATTTCTCAAGCAGAAAGAGAAATTTTTAGAGTAAATATTTTAGATGTAAATTCAAAAACCAACATAGTAGAAGTTAATGGTCTTTCAGGCGAAGGTTCTTTTGATCTTGCTGATTACATTAAAGAAAATTTAGCCATATCAACAGATCAAAAACTAACATTAAAACATTCAATGCCTTCAGCTATTTGTGGTTATTGTTATGGTTGCAAAATCCTTGACCCTGCACTTGAAAGAAATCGATTTTTGAATGGAAAAAAATTAAAAGAATTGGTTCCTAATTTAAATTGTGGCAAATGTGGTTTAAAATCTTGCAATGAATTCATTAGAGCTGTTTTAGATAATAAAAAATTGGAAACAAACTGCCCATTTATTAAAAAGAAATTGGAAGAACAAAAAGATGGAAAATAAAAAAAGTTTAATTAAATTTTTAGTAAATAAAAAAAACTGTGCCGGTTGTGGTGGGGGGATTTAAACTTTGATTCGAAAAGGAAACGTCTGGACTCCCGTCAACATACGAACTCGGATTCCGTCTTCTTCTTTGAAAAAAAAAAACAAAAACAA
>LDIX01000014.1 GCA_001468925.1 candidate division TM6 bacterium UASB340
GTATAAATCTCATTTTTAGCATCAAATCCAAAATTTTGATCTTTTGAATTTTTAATTGTATTAACAACTACCGAACCTTCATATCCGGCATTTTCAACTATAATTCTTAAAGGCTCCTCTAAAGCTTTTTTAACAATTGTAACACCTAAAGCTTCATCACCTATTAATTTTATAGAATCAAGAACATGTTGTGCTCTTAGAAGTGTTACGCCACCGCCTGCAACAATACCTTCTTCAACCGCAGCTCTTGTTGCGTGTAAAGCGTCATCAACTCTATCCTTTTTTTCTTTCATTTCAGATTCAGTTGCAGCACCAACTTTAATAATTGCAACACCGTCTGAAAGTTTTGCCAAACGTTCTTGTAATTTTTCTTTATCATATTCAGATGTTGTTACATCCATTTCAGCTTTAATTTGTGCAACTCTGGCTTTTATATCCTTTTGAGATCCGGCACCATCAACTATCGTGCAGTTATCTTTTGTAATTTTTACACTTTTTGCAGAACCTAAATAATCAAAAGATACACTTTCCAATTTAACACCAAAATCATCCGAGATAAGTTTACCGTTTGTAAGGACTGCAATGTCTTCAAGCATAGCTTTTCGTCTATCACCAAAACCCGGAGCCTTTACAGCAGCTACATTTAATGATCCACGCATTTTATTAACGACTAAAGTTGCTAAAGCTTCGCCCTCAATATCTTCAGCTATTATTAATAGCGATTTACCTTGTTTTACTATCTTTTCCAAGATATGCAAGATATCTTTCATGCTATTAATTTTTTTATCATAAATTAAAATCGCAGGATTATCTAAAAGAACTTCCATTTTTTCAGAATTTGTTACGAAGTATGGAGATAGATAACCTCTATCAAATTGCATACCTTCAACAACTTCAAGTTCAGATTCCATACCCTTTGCTTCTTCAACAGTTATTACACCATGTCTGCCAACTTTATCCATTGCATTTGCAATAAGATCTCCAATATCGGAATCTGAATTTGCAGAAATTGTTGCAACTTGAGCTATTTCAGATTTATCTTTTACAGGAACCGAAATTTTGCCAATTTCATCTACAACTTTTTTAACTGCAATGTCAATACCACGTTTAATATCCATAGGGTTGGCACCGGCCGTAGTATTTTTCATACCTTCACGATAAATTGCTTGAGCCAAAACTGTTGCTGTTGTCGTTCCATCACCTGCTACATCTGCAGTCTTTGATGCAACCTCACGAACCATCTGAGCGCCCATATTTTCAAATTTATCTTTTAATTCGATCTCTTTTGCTACACTTACACCATCTTTGGTAATGGTTGGAGAACCAAAAGATTTTTCTATTGCTACATTTCTACCTTTAGGACCGAGTGTAATTTTTACTGCATCAGCAAGAGTGTTTACACCTTTTAATATTTTGTTTCGAGCATCTTGCCCAAATAAAATTTCTTTTGCCATAATTTTTTCCATTCAAAATTTTTAATAACTTTTTTAATTTATCATCCTGAACTTGATTCAGGATCCAGTCCTACTCAACAATAGCCAATATTTCTTCTTCACGAATAATTAAATATTCTTCACTTTCAAGCTTAATTTCAGTACCTGAAAATTTTCCAAATAAAACTTTGTCACCGTTTTTTACATTCAAAGATCTTATTGAACCATCATTATTTATTTTTCCGGTTCCAACAGCTTTAACTAAACCTATTTGTGTTTTTTCTTGAGCAGAATCGGGAATAATTATACCGCCTGCAGAAACAGATTCATTTTCGACTCTTTTAATTAAAACCTTATCATACAAAGGCTTAATATTTTTTATCATAAAAACCCTTCCAAATTTTAATAATTATATTTATAAAATTTCAAAATATCTAAAAGAACATTTATACATTCATTACAAATTAATGTCAAAAAACAATTATAGGTAAAAAAAATAAAAAAACAAGATAAATCTTATATAAAGTGACTAAGATTTTTTAATTTTAAAAATTAAGATTTTTTTTATAAAAAATAAGGGCGCAGTTTAGACTGCACCCTTATTTTAAAATTCAGAATATAATTTTATTTTACTGATACTTATTTTTAATCTATAAGATTTATTTTTTTACTTTTTAGAGCGGCTCTTAGAGCGTCTCCAATCTTTTCTTTGCTTTTTCCAGCTTTACTTATATCAATTTTACCCGAACATTGCAGCCCATAAAATTGAATATTTGAATTAATTTCCACACTTTTAAATATTAATGTTACATCTTCTTCAATAATTAAATTGTTAAAATTTAAGTTAGAATTAAACTGAACATTTTCAAAACTAACTTCTTTGCTACCACCCAATCCCAAAAGGCCTGAACCCTTTTTAAATTGTGCTCCTTCAAAAGAAACATCTTCGTCAAATATCAATGGATTAACTTCAAATCCTTTAAAATACATATTTGTTGTAAGTATAATTCCATCAAATATCATTTTAGAAAATATAGGAGTCGCAGTTTCTTCTTTACCTTGTTGAAAAGAAATTGTATCACAGATTTCTGCGCCGCGGAGATCAAATGGCAAATAGGTTAAACCATTGCGTCGCATTTGATTTTTATTTATTTCATAAGAATATAATGGTTCATTATCAAATTTTAATAATTTATAATTAGATAAACCATCTAAAGACTTCATCTCGGGCCTGTCTATTTGTTTCTTTTCTGATTTGGCATATGAGAATAAAATATCCCTAGGAGTTTTATTATTTTCAGTATCAGATATTTCAGATATTTCAGATATTTCAGGTCTTCCAGGCATATTAATCATCGATTCAAGATCTTCATCTAAATCAATTGCAGAATCTTCTTCATCTAAATCAATTGCAGAATCATCATCATCAGAATATTCTTCTGTACTCTCCAACAGATCACATAATTCCGATACTAATTTGCGAATTTCAAAGTATTCATCTTTTCTTCCTATTTCTATAGCAGCTCTAGCTTCTTCAAATCCTTGATCTTTAGAAACCAATGCGATCCATAATTTAAATGCTTTTTTACGTACGCTAAGATCTTTGGATTTTACACCTTCTGATGCTGTCTCTATCGCTTTTCCAAATCCTTTATCTTCATAAGCATCTTTATAAACCAATGCGGTCAATAATTCTAATACGAAGAATCTTACAGGTCTTGATTCAATATCTTTTGAGTATAAATTAACTACTATAACATATTCACCTAATGAGATCTCTTCTTCTTCCTCTGATATACTGTAGTCTGATAATGCTTTAATCGCTTCATCAAATCCTCGATCTTTAGAAACCAATGCGATCCATAATTGAAATGCTGTTTTACGTACGCTAAGATCTTTGGATTTTACACCTTCTGATGCTGCTTCTATGGCCTCAACAAACCCTTGATTTTTTTTAACCAACTCTATAAATAAATTTAATGCTGATCTACGAACATATTCATCTTTTATACCGCTTGATGCTGCTTCAATTGCTTTATCAAAAAATGTTTTATCAGATTCTTGACCTTTATAAACCAATATTGCCCATAATTGAAATGCTGATGCGCGAACATATTTATTTTTATCGTTTATACCATTTGATGCTAATTCAATTGCTTTATCTAATCCTTGATCTTTAGAAAACAACACTTCCCATAATTGAAATGCTACTTTACGTACAGCAAGAACTTCGTCGTTTATACCGGTTGATGCTACTTCAATTGCTTTATCAAATCCTTTACCGTTAGAAACCAAAAGAAAAAATTGGCTAAATCCGTCATACCGATCACTGGCTTTATTGCTTTTTGTATCGCTTAATGCTTGATTTATCTTCCAGTCATTTTCTTTATTTTCTAATTTTAATCTCCGCTCCATACCAAATACATTTTGTGAATATAAAGCTACTATTAGTAAAATTACCATCTTAAAAAATTTTATACTCTTCACAAAAATCTCCCTTTTTTAAAATAATTACTATTTTTTAACTTTTTTTAAGTTACTAAAATCTCACAACAAAAATCAAGCTTATTATTATTATTATTATTATTATGAAAATATGCACAAAATAAATATTTTTATAAATTTAAGATTTTAAGTATTATGCAAAATTTATCTATTTTTATCTTATTAATTGCTTTATATTTTTGCATTTTAATATAATTACAAAGAAAAGTATTTTTTAAAAAAGGAGAATTTTATGTTAAAAAAATTATTATTTTTATTTTATTTACTTACATTTAATCAATCTTATGCAATTGAAAAGGTTACAGCCGAGCAAATAGAAAAACTTAAAACAATGGAAAACTCAAAAGATAGATTTCTAGAATATTTAAAACTACCCAAATCTGAATCCGGTAAAAGAGCTAATGGCTCAATAAACTGGACATACTATGGAACAACAATATCGGTTGGTGATGAGGCAGTATTTAAAGAAGATATTGAATTAAGCAGTTATACATTTGATAATCTTGATGCATCAGGTGCCATATTTAATGGAGGTGTTTTTTGTACTGCCGTGAATTTTAAAAATAGAGCAAAATTTACAGGCGCAAATTTTAAGGGTTATTTAAAACTTGAAGGCGCTCAATTTAATGGCAGTGCTGATTTTTCCAACTGTGTATTTGAAAATACTTGCGATTTTGTTTTAACTTCATTCAATAATATTGTAACTTTTTACAATTCAATTTTTGCTCAAAAAATATATTTTCATAAAACAAATTTTAATCAAAATACAATTTTTGAAAAATGTATTTTTAAAGAAGTATCTGATTTTTTAACAACAAACTTTGCTTTTGACATATCATTTAAAGGATCTATTTTTCAGCAGGTAGCAAAATTCAGATTTGCCAATTTTTCAAAAATTACAGATTTTAGTTCATGTACATTTACACAACAAGCTGACTTTTTTGGAGCATCATTCGGTGTAAGAGCAAATTATGCAAATACAACATTCAGCCAAGAAGCAACATTTCGCTGGGCCAAATTTAACGGTTCTATAAATTTTGCAAACGCAATATTTGCTGCATTTGTAAATTTTAAATATTCCAATTTGGTTAATTTAGGATCAAATGCAAATTTTTCCGGAGCCACATATACATCTGAAGAAAATATAAAATATATTCCTCAAATGCCTCCTGCATCAGTAAACTATAGAGCTCAAATGAAGAAGGTTCAAGGTCAAACAGCTAGAGAAAGTTATGCATACTAACTAACTATTTGGCATGATATAAAGGCTTTTGCATATCTCCATTTGTTTTACAGCATTCTTTAATTATTTCTACAGCTTCTTTAACCGAACTTGTAATATGAAGAAGTTTTAAATCTTGCTCGGTTATAAGACCTTCGATTAATGCCCTTTTTTTTGCCCAAAAAATAAGAGGTCCCCAGTAATGTTTGCCAATAAGAATTACCGGTAATTTTTGCATTTTAGATGTTTGCTCTAAAGTTAAAACTTCAAATAATTCATCCAACGTTCCAAACCCACCCGGAAAAACAATATATCCAATGGAATATCTAACTAAAAGCCATTTTCTTGCAAAAAAATGTCGCATTAAAATCATGTCATTAACATATTTATTTCTTATTTCTTTTGAAAAACTGGTCAAAGATATCCCAACCGATCTTGGCACTTTTGATTTTTTTATACCCAATTTTTTTGCGGCTTCATATGCACCTTTATTGGCCGCTTCCATAATTCCCGGACCGCCACCGGTTATAACCGAATATTTATTTAGCGCCAATAATTCAGCAATTTTTGACGCTTTTTTAGCATAAATACTATCGGCCGTAATCCTGGAACCGCCAAATATTGTAATTGCCGGTTGAGGAACTTTTGTAAGTCTCCACATACCGACAAGCAATAAACCAAAGGATTTGGCAGCACTTATAAAAAACTGACAATAAACTATAATTCGTTTACAACAATATTTAACCATATAAAATTCCTAATTTATTCTTTTAAATAATTTTTTGCGTCATTTAAAATTATATTTTCATAAATAATCCCATAAATAGCTTTACAAAAACGTACTGCGTTATCCAAATCTTTCTGATGAATATTTCTTCCAATGGCGCATCCTGAAATTTTAAATTTGTTAACTTGTTCATAAAGTTCTTCTAAAAAAATTTCAGAATCTTTGTGTTTTCCACCGGCCAAAACTATACCGGTTCTTCCTGCAGCCTTTACACAGTTTGTTAAATATTCTTTACCAGGATTATTTATTTTTACAAAATCAGCTCCAAGGCAAACCCCAACACCACACGCTCCGGCAATTAATTCCGGATCGAGTTCATTTTTTACAGCTTTGCCTCTTGGATAAATCCATAAAATAGCGATTAACCCATTTTTGTGTGCATCATAAATAATCCTACTCGCTTGGGCCAACATAGCACTTTCATATTCACTACCCAAATAAATTGTATAACCAACACCGACTATGGATAAAGCTGAAGACTGTTTAAAATCAACTACGTCCTGAACCGTATTTAATAAAGAGCTCATAGGTTCTGACTGTTTAGTTTGAACTAAATCTGTTTTAGAGTTTAATTTAACTACATAATTTATATTTTTATAATCATTCCCGTATTTTGAAATTAAACCTAATTGCGTGGCAAAACATCCAACATAACCGGAATTGGCAATTTTAAATAAATGTTCAGGATCAGCACTTTGAGATGAAATATCTTTTCCATAAAAATCTTTATTTAAATGTTCTATTTTTTGATCACCGGCAAACAAAAATAATTTACCGGTATCTTTTGTAATTTTTTTTAAATTTTCCAAGTATAAATTTTTATTATCCGAATGAACGTTTAATGGAATCATTTTCTCTAAATCTTTTGAATTATTCATATTATATCTTTCAAATTTAAAATAAAAATGCTTGTAAAAACTTATAAAAAGTAATTTAATAAAAATATAAATAAAAAAGCTAGAAAATAGTTACTTATAATTAAATATTTATAAAAATTAAAAATATTTTGGTGAAAAAATATGAAAAATTTTTTTATATTTCAAAAAATAAAAGAGAACTGGAAATCCGGATTAACAATTTCTTTAGTTTCCATACCATTGGCGGTTTCACTGGCAATTGCATCCGGTGCAAGTCCAACTCGAGGAATTATTGCTGCAATTTGGTCAGGATTTATCGCATCAATATTCGGCGGTAGCAATTACAACGTTATTGGACCTACCGGAGCTTTATCCGGAATATTGGCCACATATGCAATATTATATGGCGAAAACGTTTTACCTATTTTGGCAATTTTTTCAGGAATAATAATTATAAGTTGTTATTTTTTTAACATTGAAAAATATTTAGTATTCTTACCGTCAAGCACTATTCAAGGTTTTATACTTGGCGTATCTTTTATAATAATTTTTAATCAAATTAATTTTGCATTTGGATTAACCGAATTAAAAACACATGAAAGATTTATAGAAAATGTTATAGAATCGTTTAAAAATATACATAACGGATCATTGATTTCATTTTCAATATTTTTATTTTTTGCAATAATTCTATTTATTTTAATTAAAGTGATTCCACAAATACCCGGATCAGTAATTATTTCAATTGTTGGTATCTTTATAGGTTATTTAACATCAAACAAAATTATTCCGCTTGATTTACCAACACTGGAAACAAGATTTAGTAATTTAAATCCAAAACTATTTTTGCCTATAAAATTTATATTTTCTTCAAAACTAATTTTACCTGCGTTAATAATTGCATTAATTTCAATTTTAGAAACAATGATTTCAGCAAAAATTGCAGACGGAATGACCAAAACAAAATATAAAAAACAAAAAGAAGTTTTAGGACTTGGTTTAGCAAATATAGCTTCAGGATTTGCAGGAGGAATTCCTACTACTGCAGCACTCGCAAGAACAGCTTTAAACATAAGAAGTGGCGCCACGCACAAAATTTCTACAGCTATAAGTAGTTCTTTTATTGTTATTATTTCATTTTTATTATTAAACTATTTCAAATTTTTACCGCTGGCAATAATAGCTTCAATATTGACAATAGTTGGTATACGTATGATAGAAATGGAGAATTTTGTAAAAATGTTCAAAACGGATAAAACAAATTTTGTAATAGCTTTGATTGTAGCTGTAATAACAATACTTGAAGACCCAATAATTGGTTTATTACTAGGCGCATTAATTTCAATGCTTATTTTTATGCAAAAATTATCAAAAGGACAATATGAATTACTTTCGAATAAACAAGAAGAAAATATTTTTGAATTAAAAGAAAAAGCAAAAAAAACAGATACGTTAATTTATTCAATCAAAGGTGAGCTTGCTTACATAAATGCGCAATCTCACATAACAAGATTTGAAAAAACACCTATAGAAAATAAAAATATAATTATAAATCTTAAAAATATAAATTTTATCGATAATGACGGAATAGAAGCAATAGAAGAAATTATAGAATTAATAACAACAAAAGAAAAAAAATTAATGTTCGTTTTAGATAAAAATTCTTTAACCGAAAAAATGCTTAAAGAAAGTCATAAATTTAGTAATTTAAAAAATAAAAATTTAGTTTTTGAATCACTTGCATTAGCGCTTGAGAATGTGTAAAAAATAAATAAAAATAAAAAGGCAGAAGGGTGCAGACTTGAATTTAATTCAAGCCAACGAACGTTTAACACAAAAAAGTTTTTATTTACCAAACGAAATTATTGGAAATATTATTACTTTAAAAATAATTTCTCTTTATTATTTAAACGAATATTATTCGGCATTTTCGCCTAAAGTTCAAAGAATGCTGAATATTTCACACGCTGATGGAACATATGAAAATACAAAAAAATATTTAATTAAAAAAAATATTTTACAAAAAAACAGTGAACAACTTTTTTATTTTATTTTCGATAATTTTGATAAAAAACTTATAGGAAAAATAGAGATAAGAAATTTTAATCACAAAAAGGGGCAACTTGGCGTTTGGATAAATGAAAAGTATTGGGGTAACGGCAGATATCAAGAAGCTTTAAAATTAATCTCAAATTTATATTTTTCTTACACAAACAACGATTATTATACTGCACAAATTCACGAATTTAACTTAAGAAGTTTATTTGCCAGTATTAAGTATGGATTTAAATTTTCAGGCAAATTTATTTTAAGAAATAATCGACGATATTATAATATGTACATGCACAAAAATTTTATATAATAATATATTGCTCTTTTTTAGGAAGAAATTGATTTCTAATATCATTAAAAATATTTGTAAAAGCATTTAATGAATCTGTACCATCGTTTTTGTAAATTTCGTAAATGGCATCAAATGTGGCTAAAAGTTCTTGAGGTACAAATCTACGATAATTTATTTCTAAAGTAATATTTGGATCTGTTGAATAATTTTTAAAAAAATCATCCATAACTTTTAACAAATTATCTTGTTTATGTTTATTTTTTATTGATTTATGAATAAGTAAATTTGTTACATAAAAAAACCATACAAAACAAAACACCCCTCTATAAACATAAAGAAATGGTTTCATATCTTTTTTTAGTTCTATTTCAGCGAATATTTGTACTACAAATAAAAAAAGTGAAAAAAATGTCAAAAATTTTAGGCTGTTATCTTCAGACAGTATATTAACTTTATCTACAAGTTCTTTTTTCAAAAAATTCCATTTATTGTTTTCAAAATAAACAACTTCCGGATTTATTTTATCCGTCTTCGCAAAAAACTGTGAATTTAAATCCACGATTGAATGTATTACTCCATTTTGCTTAAGCTTCCAGCCGTCGCTCTTACCAGCTATGGCGGACGTTGTCGACGGGATTTCGCGCGAAGCACTTGCTTTTAAGCCGGTGAGTGCTTCATTTAAAAGATCTATATTAATTACAGGTGGCATCTCATTTGAGTAGCTATGTGTAAAATTCAAAATATTAAAAATAACTAAAAACAATATTTTTTTTAAAAACATAAAAATTCCTTAATTAAGCGAGGATATTCCTATATTTGTCTTTTATTTGTCTTTTCATCAAAATAAACAGAACATAGTTTATTACAATCAGAAACAATGGCTCTTCCGTATTCTGAAGTAACCCCGGACAAAGCAGAATATCCTAAATGGCCAACAATTCCAACTATTGCACCTGCAAATGTTTTAAATTCTTTCCATTTTCCCGGTTTTTTTATAACTGTTGCACCTAAATTTTTAATTTGTGGAATTAAATTTTTTGCATAATCTTTGTCGTCTTTATTTATAAATTCGCAATAGTTAAAAACAATATTATTTGCAAAAAAAATCTTATCTAAAGATTTACAATCTACAAAAATACATTTTTCAAAAATAACATCTTCAAATGTTGCTCTAGAAAAATCTGCATTTATTATAAAGCATTTTTTAAAAGACGTTTTTTCAATTCTTGCTTGAGAAAAATTATTATCGTTAAATCCAACAAACTTAAAAGTACAAAACTTAATAGTTGAAGAATTAAAATTATTGCTGGTAATAAAACACTTATTTCCTTCATCAGTTTCAATTTTCATATTAGCAAAACGACAATTTAGAATTGTTGCATTACTAAAATTAGAATCAAATATAAAAAACTTATTAAAAACAGAGCTCCAAATTTTTGTATTTATCAGTTTAGATTTATAAATAATGGAATCATAAAAAAATGCATCTTTTAATGCCGCTTCTTTTAATTTTGAATTTAAAATTTTTGAATTGTTTTCAAAAGAAAATCCAACAAATTTAGAATTATTTAGATTCGTTTCTTCGATAATAATATTACCTAAAACAACATTTTCTAACTTTATTCCCTTTAAATTCTCTTTTTTAAATAAATTTGAGTCTATGCCATTTCCTTTGCTAAATTCAATAAGTCTCTCATAAGCTTGTTCATTATAACTAACAGATATTTGTGATGATGTTTTACCGGCAAACAATCCCGATTGTATTACTATAAAAATTAATAATAAATAATTTTTATAAAATTTAAATAACATTAATTTCCAAAATTAGATAAAGGGTTAAATAATTTTGCCATATATTTACATTGATCCTCTGTCAAAAAAGCTTCATATCCTATTATTGTTATACCGCTAACAGTACCTGTTAAAATAGCTGAGCCTGATTTATGTACTTCTATAAAATTTATCAAATAATTATAAGTATCAGGTATTATAGTTGGACAGTAAATATAAACAGATATAACTGCTCCCACAACAGCGCCAATTAAGCATCCCCAAAACATACCTATAGCTATTTCCTTTTTAGTTGGTCCATTCTCCCTTCTTGATCTCATATATTTATAAGCAACCCCACAGCCACCTCCAACTAAAGAACATCCGGCAACGATTAAAGCACATATAGTGAATGGCTCAATATTATGTGTTAATATGTGATTGCCTGCAGTATCTAATAAATAATACATATGATGATCTTTTAAAGAAATTTCATAAAAATTTTGTTTTTCTTTAAACTCAAATGGTTTAAATTTTGTTACACGCAAAGTTTGTCCATCCTTACCAACCAATTCATCTCCGACTTTGAGATCTTCTGCCTTAACCCAAACAGCATTACATAAAATTTTTAATGCTTTTTCTTTACCTTTTTTTACAGTCTTAAGTAGTTTCGGTTTTAATTTGGTAAAAGCGTTTTGACGTTCAAAATATTGATTACAACCAACTATTAACAACCCAGCATTTCCTTCCTCTGGAGTTAATTCAATTATAACTGCTTTATCTGAGTATTTTTTTAATGTCAAAACATCAAAAATTTCAGTTTGAGTAAATTCTTCCGGCGATTTTTCATTTTTTGTTGCAATTAATTCACCGATTTTCAAATTTTCAACATTAGAATATGTGTCTTTACCTATCTGAAGAACAGATCCAGGTAAAATATCGGAAAAGCTTTTTTGAAAGCTTAAAAATGAAAATGTGATAAACAAAATAAATGTTTTTAAATTTTTTTTAAACATAGAAATCCTTTTTTAATTAAACTAACCTTTTTTCGTCTTATATCTTATACAATAAAAATTCTTTTTCAATCATCAAAAATTTAACTGTCACTAATCTATATTATAAAATTTAATCAATAATTAGTTTTTCTAAATCTTTCCAATAGCATTCTTCAACTTCATATTGCAAACATTCTTCTTTAATTAAAAAGAAAATATCTTTAGGTAATTTAATTTTTAGTGCAAATATTTCAGAACATAAAAATTCATACGCTATTCCCTCTTCTCCTGCTGTGTAATTTATTAAAAAATCTTTAATAACACGGTTATCAATTTTTTCTTCTAAATAACTTATTATACCTCTAGATTTAGGCTCCAACATGTTTTTGTTTAATAAAAAATCTTTCTCAACCATTTAATATTCCTTTCTTATACATAACGGCATGTAACACCATTTCCACCATATTCAATTGGAAATCCAGAAATTATGCCTTCTCCACCAGATTCTATGATGACTTTTATTTTTATACCATCTCTTACTCCAACAACTGTGAATCTGTCTTTTATTTTACTAGGAATCCAGGTTAAACTTGGATCTGTAGCAATATCAGCAATTTCATTCATTATTTTTTCCTTGCTCCATGATTTTGGAAAAGCTGTTTTTTTAGGATTCCCGGGAAATTTGTGTCCACCTCCAAATCTATCTTTTTTTATTTTTTCTCCAAAAAGAATATGTTGCGTTCTTTCTTCACTTGCCAAATTAACGAATTCTTGTTGTGCCGTTTCTGTTTTTTTTATTACAGCCTTAACAGCTTCAGCAAGTGTCTTTTCAGATTTAATAATATCTTTATCTCTAGAAACAACTTTTAACGATGCTCTGGTAATTTTTTGTCCGTACATGCCAGCAATCTCAATAAACTCACCAGTCTCAATAAAAGCGTTAGATAGCGGCGTCGCTATTGTTTTCATATAAGAAACTTTACTATTAGCTACTTCTGCGACTAATTTGGCTACAGCATATTCTTTTTTTACCAATTCAGGTAATTTTTCAAAAAAGTTAACAGCCTTTGAACTTGCGCTAAATACACCGCTAGATACAGCGCCATCTACAACAAATTCTGTAAGTAATTGGGATATAAGAACTACCTTTTTCTCATAAGATAAATTAGAAAAATTATTTTTTATTTCACTAAATTTATTTGACAAATTATTGCAAAAATCTTGTACTTGTTGTTTTGCTAAATCTGGGTCTTTTAGAGCCGTAGCAGAAAGCTCTGCTAATTTAAATGTCGCACGTCCCAAGCCTATTGCCAAATCTATAAAGCCATGCCCAAAGTCTTTTACAACTTTTACTGGATTTTTATATTTACTAATTCCTTCAATTGCACCTTGGCCAACAAGTTGAAAAAATCGAGCAGTTTCTTTTACTGCACTAAGTAATTCTGAAGATATATCTGCAAAAGTGCTTGCCAGTTCTATTTCATTTTCAAAAAAATATTCATCTGCAATATCTAAACTTTGTTTAACCGTCTCACAAGCCTCCAATGAATATTCATTGGAATAATAAATTAAAGGATTTTCATTTTTTGATACATTTAAATTTTTACACTCACTATAAAAATCGTCTAATTCAATTTTTGTATCATTAATTTTTTGTTCTACAGAATTTTTTAAATTAATTTCTTCTTTTTCTTTTTGATTATCTTTAAATGAATAATAATTGGTGCTATTAAAATTATATCTATCAAAATCAGAGACAAGATCTTTAGATTTTAAAGATTTTTTTGTTTCTTTTATAGTTTCGTTTATTTTCGGAATTAATGTTTCGTCATTAAGAATTCCCTGAATTGCTCCATTTATAAGAGTTACTGTAGTTCTAGTAAGCTCAGGATTTTTAATAGCGCAAGATTTGCCAAATTTCAATAAATCTTGAGCTGTATTTTTTATAAAACCACTATCTTTTGGCAATTTATCTACAATGTATGGCGTAATAATAGTGTTTTTATAATTATCAGGTTCATTACTATCTAATATAATATC
>LDIX01000015.1 GCA_001468925.1 candidate division TM6 bacterium UASB340
ACCTCATGAATGCCATTCATGCGTTCTACCAACTGAACTATAGCCCCAAAAGTTATTAAAACATTAGTAATAAACTTTAATATTGTAAATATTAAAAAAACTGTATAAAAAGAGCAAGTATTTTTTATACTATTTTTGTTTTATTTAAATAATATTTTAGCTTTAAGGTATTAGAATGAAAAATTTGTTAGAGATTATTAAAAAAATACGGCCCATTTTGGTTATGCTTATAAAAAAAGGTGCTACGCCATATTTGGTTGGTGGAGTTGTTCGTGATTTAGTGTTAAAAAAAATTATAAAAGATATAGACATAGAAATACATAAAATATCTATAAAAGAACTTGAAGCTATATTAAAAAAATTTGGACATGTAAGATTAATTGGTAAAAGTTTTGGGGTTTTACACATTGATGGATACGATATTGATTGGTCATTGCCCAGAACTGACTCAATAGGACGAAAACCAAAAGTTAACATAAATCCGGATATGAAAATAGAAGATGCTTTACGTAGACGTGATATTACTATGAATGCAATGGCTATTAATTTAAAAGAAGTTTTAAGTTTAAATAAAAATATAATTTTAAAAAATATTATTATAGATCCATTTGGTGGTCTCAAGGATATAAAAGAAAAAAAATTAAGATATGTAGATAAAAAATTTTTTGGACAGGATCCTTTGCGCTTTTTTAGAGTAATGCAATTCATTGGCAGATTTGAAATGGATCCGGATAAAAATCTTAATTTACTTTGTAAAAAAATAAATTTAAAAGATTTTAAAAATAAAAAAAATATATCAAGAGAACGAATTTTTGATGAAATTAAAAAACTTTTATTAAAATCAAAATCGCCATCATTAGGGTTTAGATGGCTTAAAGAAATAAACAGATTAAAAGAATTGTTTCCTGAGATTTATAATTTAATTGGAGTTAATCAAAAAAAGCATTATCACCCTGAAGGCGATGTTTTTGAGCACACTATGCAGGCCGTTGATGCTGCTGCAAATTTAGAATTATATGAAAATGAAAATGAAAAATTTTTAATTATGCTTGGCGCATTATGTCACGATTTTGGAAAGCCCTATGTTACAGATGAAGCTTTTTCATGTAAAGGTCATGAAGTTGCAGGGGTTGCAGTTGCTAAAAAATTTTTAAAACGCATTACAAATAATAAATATTTAATAGATTCTGTTTGTAAGTTAGTTTTATATCACACGAGAATTATAGATTTAATAAGATCCAAAACAAAATTGAGCGCATATAAACGTTTAGCTTTAAAATTAGCCCCAAACTTAAATTTAAGGCATTTGGGGTTAATGTTTTTAATAGATATTAGAGGTCGAAATTCTAAATCAACAAAACCATTAAAAAGAGCTTTTGTGAAACATGAAGATATTATGCTTTATGATAAAGATATATATAATAAATTTTTATTTAATATAAAAAAAGCACAAATAGAATATGGGCCACAAAAACCAATTTTGATGGGTAGAGATTTATTAAAATATATTAAACAGGGGCCTAAAATTGGTGAAATTTTAAAATATGCATATAAAGTTCAGATTGAAAAAGATATAAAAGACATAGATAAATTAAAAGAGATTATCTTTAGAAAATTTAAAATAAAAAAGGCGGTATGAAACCGCCTTAATTTAATTTTTTTACTTAGCCTTTTTTAACCAAAGCTTAGTATATTTTTTTGAGGCTCTTCGCAAAACTCCAAAACTCTTTAAGTATTTAATCATTTTTTCTTGTAATTCTTTATTTTTTGCAAAGTCAGAAGAGACATCTTTTTTATTAATTCCGGAGTGTAAAAATTCATCCGGTGCTTTATATGTATCTAATGCTTGGGCGAATGTAAGCTTGATGCCGAATGGATCTTTTAGTGAAAATTCTTTATAACCGTAAGAACTGTCTTTGAGTGGCGAAATTATTTGTAGGCCTTTTTGTTCACATTTATTGTAATATTTTTCTATGCCTTTTTTCATTTCAGCAAATATTCCAACGCTACGGCTTGAACATCTCTTGATGAAACTAAATTCCGCAAGTTCTTCAATGTGTGGGGCTCTGAAGATAATAAAACATTTGCCTTTTCTTATGTGTGCATAAGAAATAATATCTTCGGCCCCTTCATTTTTTTCTACAGATAATTCGATAATGTCAAAAAACAGTTTCTCAGTATAAAACTTTACTGCCTTATCAACAGAATCGACTACCAAAACAATTGTTCCGGATTTCATCATGTTTTTTCTCCGCCTTCATTACCACCAACATAAAACGTGCCTATTTTTGAATAGCAACAAGTTTTTGTGTAAGTCTGCTAACTTTTCTAGCTGCTGCATTTTTCTTAAATAGGCCTTTACCTGCAGCTCTAGCGATTTTACTTTCAGCAATGTTCAATAAATCTTTAGCTGCTGTAAGATTTTTTTCTGCTATCGCTTCACTATATTTCTTTATAATAGTTTTTATCTCTGATTTTCTAGTTAAATTTATAATTCTTTTTTTTTCGTTAGTTTTAGCTCTTTTTTTTGATGACTTTATATTTGCCATGATCAATAAACCTTTTATAAATTAAACAACTTTTTCTATTTTACCGGATTTTAAGCATTTAGCGCAAACAGAACCACGTAGAACATTTTTTTGTCCTTTTAGTGTATATCGTATTGTGTGAACATTTGGATATACCCATCTTTTGGTTTTGTTGTTTGCGTTACTCACATTATTTACAACTTGTGGTCGCTTATCGCAGATAACACATATATTTGCCATTTTTAAAGTGTCCTTTCAACGCATAACTTTAATTTTTAGTGGTAATAACAATCTTAATGTCTTATATATTAACAGAAAAACTGTTTTTTTAAAATACCTATTTTACTTACTTTTCGTTATTTTTCCAAGCATGGGTTATTCTTGGCGTTATATTCAAAAGTGTATAAACTTCTTCTGCTTGTAAAGTTTCTTGTTCTAATAATTTTTTTACTAAAAGTTCCAATTTTTCTTTATTTTCTGTAATTAAAACTTCAGCTTTTTGGTAGCAATCTTTGATTATATTGCTTACTTCTTCGTCTACTAATTGGGCTGTTTTTTCAGAGTGTCTAGGTGTAGATTGAATATCTCTGCCTAGGTATGGATGCTCTTTTGTATCGTCAAATGTTATTGGTCCAAGTTTTGACATTCCATATTGAGTTACCATTTTTCTAGCTATGTTTGTTGCTACTTCTATATCGTTAGAAGCACCGCTGGTTTCTTCATTTAAAAAAACTTTTTCGCATATCTTTCCGCCCATTAATACCATAATTTTTGATAACATTTCAGATTTTGTAAATGAAACACGATCTTTTTCAGGTAAAGACCATGAGACGCCTAAGGCGCGTCCTCTTGGTATAATTGTTACTTTATGAAATGGATCTGTGTTTGGTAATAATAAGTTTAATAAAGTATGCCCAGCTTCGTGATAAGCTGTTCTTTCTTTTTCTTTGTCCGTTAATCCTAAAGTTTTTCTTTCTGCGCCAAGCATTATCTTATCTCTAGCTATCTCGAAGTCATTAATTTCAACATCTGTTTTATTTGCTTTTGATGCAATAAGAGCTGATTCATTTATTAAATTTTCGAGGTCGGCTCCGGAAAATCCAGGTGTGCCGCGAGCTATTTTTTCAAGATCAACATTAGGATTTAATTTTACATTTTTGGTATGAACTTCCAATATTTTTTTTCTGCTATCCAAGTCAGGATATGGAACTTCTATTGTTCTATCAAATCTTCCGGGTCTTAAAAGTGCCCTATCCAAAACATCCGGTCGATTGGTTGCTGCTAAAATAATAACAGCCCCATGCTCTGTGGAAAATCCATCCATTTCGGCTAATAATTGATTTAATGTTTGCTCTCTTTCATCGTTTCCACCGCCAAGACCAATTCCTCGTTGTCTACCTACAGCATCAATTTCATCTATAAATACTATGCATGGAGAATTTTTCTTTGCCTGAGCAAATAAATCACGCACTCTTGATGCACCAACGCCAACAAAAACTTCTACAAAATCTGAACCTGAAATACTAAAAAATGGGCAACTGGCTTCTCCTGCGACAGCTTTTGCTAAAAGAGTTTTACCGTTTCCTGGCGCACCGGTTAAAAGTATGCCTTTAGGTATTTTTGCGCCTAAGCGTTCAAATTTTGCCGGGTTTTTTAAAAAATCCACTACATCCTTTAAGTCTTCTTTTGCTTCTTGTACACCGGCAACATCTTGAAATGTTACATTTATGGTATTTGGTGAGAAAAATTTCGCTTTACTTTTGCCAACATTGAATATTTTACCGGCTCCACCTTGGCCGCTTTGGCTTTGGCGGATAAACATAAACCATAAAAATAATAAAAGTAATGGTAATAGTGATATAAATATAAATCCGCCCCAACTTTGTTTTTCTGTTGGCATTACAGTAATATCTATATTTTTTTCTTTAAAAGAATCCCATAATTTATCGGATGGTATGATATAACATTCAAAATATTTTCCATCTTTTAATTCACCTTTAATATATTGTTCACTAATAACAACAGATTTTATTTTTTCAGACTGAATCATTGTTAATAATTCTGTGTAATTAATCTTATCTATTTGTCTGTTTGTACTGTTATACCAAAAAAGATACGCTAAACCAATTCCAATGAATACAAAGAGTAACCATAAAGCATTAGGACCTTTTTTATTGGAATCCGGTGTTTTAGAATTGAAAAAAGAAGGTTTTTTTTTGTTTGCCATAATTAATTAACCTTTATTTAATTAAAATTTATTTTTATTTTAGACAAATATTTTGATTATCTAATATTACTAGATTATTAAAAATAAAAAAGTAAAACAATTTTTTTATTTTTAATACTTAATTTTTAAATTGAAATTGGACTTTTACTCCATTTTGGATAGTTTTTGGGTGCATGACTTTGTGTTAAAACTCTTATTTTTCCGCTATTTACGTTTAAAACTGCTATTTGTTGTGTTTGTCTACCTTTAGTATATTCGAAATCGTAGGCAAATATTATATAATTGCCACATGGTGAGAAATCAGGTTCATGTTTATTGCCAAAATTAAAAGTTATTTGTTTTTCTATTTTGTCATTAATATTTAATGTGAATAACTGAAATATACCATCTACTTGTCTGGAGTAGACAATAGAATTATTTTTTTCACAGTAAGATGGGGCTGCACAATATCCTTGACCATTAGTAAGTCTTTTTGTGGTATTTTCTTTTCTATCTAAAATATAAATTTGAGGTAATCCTGTTTCAAAGTCGGAACAAAATATTAAATTATCATTTTCAAGTAAGCAGGGTGATACATTTGTGCCTTTATTATTTGTCATTTTTTTAAATACCGTTTTATTTAATTTTTTATTTACTTGAGTGTCGTAAAGATATATTTCCGAATTTCTGCCACCTGATAAGCATAGGGCGACTTTTGAACCATCTTTTGAAAAAGACGGTTGCATATTTAAGCCTTCATATGCACAAATTAAATTATTATTTTTATTTTTTAAATTAAACGATTTTAAATTTATTTTTTTAGTATCAAATTGAGAATAATAGATTATTGGTAATTTGGTGTGCCAACTCGGTGCAACATTTATTTTGTTGTTTGAAATTATTGTATTTTCAAAATTACATGAATAATCTGCAATGCAAATATTTTTTTGCGTATTTGAAATCATTTTTGAATATGCTATATAATATTGACTTATTGATTGTTCTCCTGTGAGTAATGGCAATGTATCAGCAGCTATTTTATGTGCTGTTTTGATTAAATTTTCTTTTTTAAATTCATAATCTTTTTTATAAATTGTAGTTAAATTTGATAGATTTTTTAATTCAATTTCTTTTGTATTAAGATTTTTATCTTTTATATATAAACATAGACTTGTACCATTTTCAAATAAATTTTTTTCAGTTTGATCAAGTGGCAAAGTTTTTGCTTTTTTTAGCTCAGTTTCAATTTGGTCTGAAAATTTAATATCATATTCTATAGTCTGACAAAATTTTGATATTTGTGCTTTTATATCGGGATTAATTGGTTCTTCTCCAACTAAAAGTATTAAACATTTGATTTTATCATTTTGGATATTTGAAGCTTTAACGTCAAACAGTAAATCAGTCACGGCACTTATTTTGACTGTAAATAACAATATTATTAGTAAAAGTTTTTTTATTGATATCAAATACATTTATTCTCCTAAAAATTTATATCTACTGTCTGAAGTGTATTGAAAAATTTTTGCCCCATAATGATTCTTCAAATTTAAATTTTTTCGCAACTTGAGTGATACTTAAATCATAAATTAAAATATTGGATTTTTGCATTATTTCATATTTTTCAACATTGCCGCTGTTATCAATATAAAATCTTACAATGCACTCCGATCCTTTTGGAACTCCTATTGGTGGATGCCATAATCTGGAAACTTCCTTTTGAATACTTTCTTGATATTTTATTATTTCTTGATCATCTTCGCCTAAAAGATTTATCTGCATTTCTTCATCCGGTTGATTTTGTAACACTTGTTGCTCTTGTTCTATATTTTCAGACTCAATATTTTTAGGTTGTTCAATATTTTGAGATATTGCTTCAGGTTCAATCTTTTTAGCAGGTTCTTTTTTTTGTTCTATAATTTTTTTCGCAAGTTTTTGCTTCTTTGATAATTTTTTCTCTTTTTTTATTTCTTCTTTAAAGGAAGTATTATTTTTTTTGTTTAAATTTTTTGTGGATGCTTTTGTTTGTGTTTTTTCTCGTGATAATTTTTTTTTATTATTCTCAAATTTATTTTTACGAGCTATTCTTGTTTTTCTTGCGTTTGACTCTTGAGCGAGCCTTTTGGCATACCAGTCTGTTTGAGTAAAATCTTTATGCGATTTGAATAACGCTAGAGATTGTCTCTTTGAGTGAGCACCAAAAACTAAAAATTGTTTATTTATTTTTTTATTGGAGTGTGTCGTAAAAAGTGCAATTAAAATTATTATTAGGTGGGTTAGTGCAGAACCTATTAGATAATTTCTTATTAATTTATTTTTCATATTTTAATATTAAGATACGGGTCTTGTTGACATTGCCACATACTTAACCCCGGCAAATTTTAACTGATCAACGATTTCAATTACTTTACCATAAGCTACAGATTCATCGGCTTTTACATAAACAGGTAAATCATCTTTCTGCGCTATGGCTTTTTTTATTGAATCAACAAGATCGTTTATCTTGATTGGATAACTATTGAAAAAAATTCTATTATCTTTACTTAATGTGACCACTAATTCTTGTTGAGTTCCAACTTCTTTGCTTTTACCAAAAGGTAAATCAACTTTTATACCCGTTTGAATAATGGGAGCTGAAATCATAAATATAACTAGTAGATTTAATGCGGTATCAAGTAGCGGTGTAAGAACAAGTGATGGCATTTCAACATATCTTTTTCTTTTATTTCTTTTATCTCTAAATTTAGACACAAAAACCTCCTATTTCAGATATGTAATTTTTAATATATTTAAATATCTGTCGGTTATATTTAAAAGAATTTGTTCTTGTCTTCTAATTTCATTTGAAAAATAATTAAATGCAGTCATTGCCGGAATAGCAACAATTAAACCTGCCAATGTTGTTGTAAGAGCCTCAGCTATACCGGGAGCAACAATTGCAAGATCTGCAGATTTTTCATTACTAATATTCACGAATGCGTGTATTAAACCCCACACGGTTCCAAATAATCCAATTAATGGAGATATTGCAAAGCTTGTTCCCAATATGGGCAAATATTGTTCACTATTTGATAATATTTGGTCTATATGCTGATTGGAAAGCATCTCTAATTGATCAAAATTTTGATTTGTTAATGTTGAATCAGTTTTTTCCGACATTAATTGCTTTAAATCGCTTAGATTATTTATTAAGAATTGATTACCTATAAAATGTTTATTTGTTTGTAAGATTTCAACAAGTTTATCCAGATTATTTATATTTCGTATATTTTTGAAAAGATCTATTAGTTCAAGCTTTTGTTTTTTTAATTCTTTATATTTGAATACTATTATTGCAACGCAAACAATGGAAAGTGCAAATAAACCTAATAATATTATTTTTGTCATCCAATCTGATTGAGTTATTAAAACCCAGGCCGGTGATTTAAATATAAAATTTAACATGAGATATCCTTTTTATTTTTAAATTTTAAAAAGTTAATTTTTAGAAGTATAAATAAAAATAACAATATAATAAATAAATTTAAATTTTATGTTACTTGTTTATTTTTAACAAAATTAATTTTTCTGGATTTATTAAATTATTATTTATGTCTTCTATGGATTTTAAATTTTCAAGTTTAATAGCTGAATTGATATCAAGATCACCTATTTTAGTTCTTAGAAGTTCATAACATGTTGCATGTGTTCCTAACTTTTCTGCAATATCATTTATAAGTGATCTAATATATGTTCCCTTTGATACATGAACTTTAATTGTAAAATTTGGATGTTTATATTCTAATAATTCTATATTATAAATATTTACAATTCGTTTTTTGTCGTTTGCAAGATTTTCCAATTCTTGTTCACTGAACTTTTTTTCTCGTGCTAGCTTGTAGAGCGTTTCGCCTTGAAATTTTAAAGCAGAATAAATTGGTGGGGTTTGTTTATATTCGCCTTTAAAATTATTGATTATATCTGTTAATTTTATATCCGGAATTTGATTGAAATCTTCTGATTTTATAATTTTACCTGTGTGATCCAATGTATCTGTAAGTTCTCCAAGTTTTCCTGTTGCAATATATTCTTTATCTGCATTTAAGAATAAAGAAATTTTTTTTGTTGATTCTCTTCCTATTGCAATTATTAATAATCCTTGAGCAAAATTATCAAGAGTTCCGGTGTGTCCTATTTTAATTTTTTTATTAATTATTCTTTTTATAATTCTTATGCAATCATAGGAACTATAATTTATTGGTTTGTTTATTAATAAAAAACCGTTTATATTATTTTCGTTTAGCATATATTTTTATACTTTAAATTTTTATACCTAACTTACTTAGTTAAAATAAAGGGTTTTAATGAAAAAAGCCAGGGTTTTATGGGTATTATTTACTATTGCTGTTATTTGTATTTTTTATAATTTAACATTTTTAAAAGAAACGGCAGTTTTTATAGGTTCTTTTTTTTCAAAACCAAAGTCTGTTGGCGCTGTAATTCCAAGTTCCAGTTTTTTAGCTATGGAAATTACAAAATATATAAATAATGATAAGGGTCCAGTCAAAATTCTTGAAGTTGGAGCCGGAACTGGAGTTATTACTTCAAAAATTGCAGAAAAGCTTGATTCAGGCGATCAACTTGATGTGGTGGAATTAGACCAAGATTTTTGTAAAATACTTAAAGAAAAATTTAAAAATAGTTCTAATATACATATTAACTGTGGGTCTATATTGGATTGGTCGCCAGATTATGAGTATGATTATATAATTTCCGGATTGCCATTTAATTCATTTCCATCAGATTTTTTGTATAAAATTTTGAACAAATATAGAAGTTTAATATTATCCGGTGGAATAATTTCTTATTTTGAGTATATAGCTTTGGCCAAAGTAAAATTATTCTTTCTATTTGGCGAAGATAAAAATAATTTTGAACAAACTATTACCACAACTACGAATTTTTTGAATCAATTTGAATTTGAATCAAAAAAGGTTTTTGCAAATATTCCACCGGCTTATGTACATCATTTATTGGTAGATTGAATTATAAATTTTGATACAAAATTTCCAGCTGTTTTTTAATCATATTTAATTTTTCAAAAAGTGCTTTTGTCTCTATATTTGAGCTATTTTGTGTTTCCGTTTTTGTAAACTCTTGTTTTATCGCAGGTTTTATTTCTTTTAGGTTGTTTAATTGATTTTTAGCGCCCGGAATTGTAAATTTTTTTTCATATAAAAGTTCTTTTATATATGTAAAACGATCTAGGTCTTCTTGAGTATAAAATCTTTGGCCGCCGCCGGATCTGTCAGATTTAAGATCAAATTCCTTTTCCCAAAATCTTATTACAAATTTTTTAACATCCAATTTATCAGCTAGTTCCCCGATTCGGAACTTCCGTTGGTTCATATTTATTTTTTGTTCCACTTTTCATTTCTCCCTTTTTTGAAAAAATCATTAATACTTGATTTGATTTTACCAAATCTGATTCTGAAATTTGAATTTTTTTAATAAAACAATCTGTATGGGCCTTTAATTCATTCTCCATCTTCATAGATTCTATTGATAATAATGTTTGATTTTTTTTGATAAAATCGTTTTCTTTAAAATTTATTTTAATAACTCGTCCCGAGATTGGTGAGATTAATTTTTCTTGGAAAGAATCTTTTTGAGAATCTAATTTTGCGGGGTCTAATAAGAGGTTATTTTTGGTACTTATGATAAATTTTTTTTTAAAATTATATATGTAAACACTAAATTCGTATTGAGACAATTGCTTTACATACCCATTATATAGTGTGTTGTTTATTTTAATTATAATTTTGTTTTCATGGTCGAAATGTTTGAATATTTCGATTTGCTTTCCATTTATTTCTATAGAATCTTGTTTATTAATTTGTATATTATGTTGTGTTTGATTAATAAATATTTTACTTATCGCCATTGTTTTACTTTCCAATTATTTGTAGCGTGCAAAATTTTATTATTAAGATTTTTTTTTGTTTTTAATTCATAAAATATTGCGGCGATTTCTTCTTCGGTTAAATTCTCGTTAGTATTTATATTTTTTTCGTTATCAAAATTAGTTTGATTTTTATTTATAAATTCTTCTACAAACTGTGTATTTATTTCACCTGCTTCAAAATTTTTACTTTTGATAATATTTATTAAGAATTTTATATTGTTTGATATGCCATCTATATTAACTTGTTTTAGTATTGTTAATAAGTTTTTAATTGCAACAGTTCTATCTTTTCCCCAACAGGTTATTTTAGCGATCATTGGATCGAAAAGCATAGATATTTCTTGTTCATTTTCTAAATTATGGTCAATTCTGGTGTAAGGGGTTTGAGGGATTGTTAAGTTTTTTATAATTCCGGTGCTTGGTAAAAAATTATTGTTTGGATCTTCTGAATAAATTCTGCACTCTATCGCATGCTTTTTTCTTGAAATATCGTTTTGATTTAAATTCAATTTATTGTTTTGGGCCAAGTTTATTTGTAGTGCAACCAAATCGATTCCTGTTGTTTCTTCGGTGATACTGTGTTCCACTTGCAATCTTGTATTGATTTCCAGAAAATAAAATTTTTCATCAGGAGTTACTATGAATTCTACAGTACCAATATTATTATAAGAAATAATTTTTGCAGCATTTATGGCAGCTTCATAAATTTTATTTAATATTTTTTGTGAAACAAATTTACAGGGTGTTTCTTCTATAATTTTTTGATGCCGTCTTTGAATAGAACATTCTCTTTCATAAAAGTGAACAAAATTTTTACCATCACCTGCAATTTGTACTTCTATATGTCGCCCATTCTCAATATATTTTTCTATAAGAATTTGGTTTGATTTTGTTAATCTTGAACTTTCAGATTTTACGGTATTAACGGCAGGAATTAATTCGTCAAAATCAAACACTTTTTTTATTGCTTTGCCGCCACCGCCAAGAGGGTCTTTAAGAATTAGCGGAAAATTTATTAAATTTGCTATTTTTTCTATATCATTTTGATTTGTTGCGTGTGTTATAAAATATCCGGGTATAACCGGAACATTAGCACTTACCATTAAATTTCTTGCATTAATTTTATCGCCCATAGATTTTATAATTTCAGGATTTGGACCAATCCAAATTAGACCTGAATCAATTACTTTTTGAGCAAAAGTATAATTTTCGGATAAAAAACCATAGCCGGGGTGTATTGCATCAGCGTTTAATTTTTTAGCAATATTTATAATTTCATCTTGTTCAAGATATGCATTCGATCCAGATTTTGAAAGTTCATGATTTTCATCTGCTTGATAAATGTATTGTAGATTTATATCTTCTTTGCAGTATATTGCTATTGTTTTCATATCAAGTGTTTTACACGTAAATATTATTCTACTAGCAATTTCAGATCTATTGGCGATTAATATTTTATTAATTTTTTTCATAATATCTAACTTATAAATTTTATTTGATAATAAAAAGTAATTATAAATTAGATTTTTTATTTTGATAGAGATCAATACAAATATAAAAGGTGAT
>LDIX01000016.1 GCA_001468925.1 candidate division TM6 bacterium UASB340
CCTATTCTCCCAGTTCCCAGATATTAAAAATGTGTGTAGAGAAAAAAAGATCTGAAAAATATTCCTTATTTTCCTTTTTCTCTGATACAGAAGGAAATATTACAGAACATATAAAAAAAGAAGCAGAAGATATAGAAGGTTTATTCCTTAAAGAAAAAGTGTTTCTTTAAACACTTTTTCTTTAAGGAATAAACCTTCTATATCTTCTGCTTCTTTTTTTATATGTTCTGTAATATTTCCTTCTGTATCAGAGAAAAAGGAAAATAAGGAATATTTTTCAGATCTTTTTTTCTCTACACACATTTTTAATATCTGGGAACTGGGAGAATAGGAAATATTATATGTATCAATAAGATATTTATCTTTACCATTGATTTTTTTATACATTGCGTGCAATGGTATAAGGAATAAAATATTATGAGGTATAAAAATAATCTTTTTTATATTTGAAAGTTTACATTCTATATTTGAAAAGATTTTTTCATAAAGTAAACTTAAAATTTTCTTTATTTTGTTTTTCCAGATTAACAGTGCTCCTTTTGTGAAGGATTTTCGAAGATTCCTATAAAGTAATAGATATTCATAAATTATCTCATATAATTCTTTAAACGTAGAATTTAAAGTAACCATATGCAATGGTAATTTGTTTTTCACAATAAATGCACAGGATATGTCAGAAGATAAGAAAAATTCAATAAGAGCTGTTTCATTATCTTTAATGAGTGATTGAATATCTTTAAAATTTATAGATTTTACTTCATAAAAGGGTTCATATAAAGGATCACTGGTTCTTTTTATGTGTTCAACAAAATTGAGAAAATCTTCTTTTGTTTCCTCAAATTCTGTTAAAATTTCTTTTCGTTTACCAGGGCTCTTTTCCTGTGAAAGAATAAACTGAAGGGATGATAATTTTAACTTAAAAATTTTATCTTTTTCTACTATATCTTCAGTAGCCCGGGGAGAAGTTTCTGTCTTAGACATAAGCTCAATGAGATTTCTGGATTTTGTTTTTTCCAGGTATTCTAAAGCTTTATTAAAATTCTCTGTTTTCAGTAAACATTCTATTAATGCTTCATAGACAAAAAGACCTTTTTCTCTGAGTGATGTTTTAAAGTCCAGATAAGAAAGACTAGAAAGAGTTTTCTTTTCGATAATTTCTATTGCTTCCTCATAATATTTTATTGCTTCCTCATAATCTTCCATTACTTTATATACATCTCCTAGACCATTAAAGCATTTCCACTCTATTTCCGGGATTCTGGAAGCAATAACTTTTACTTTATTAAAAAGATCTATGGCTTTACCAAGGGTACATTCCCAAAATGTAAAGAAATATATCCCGAATACTTGTTCTATAGTCTTTAAAACTCTTATGTTACTTAATTTTTGTCCTTTAACGTAGAAAATTTGTCCTAAAAAACTCGAATAAATCTTTTTTTTATTCTGCAAAGTTTTTATGTTACTCTCTACAAATTGAGAATGCACATTTTTATTAATTTGGTGTAAATTAAGAAAGGCATGGGCTTTTCCAAGTTCACACTTAGCCGCATCTATAAACTGTCCAAAATCCTCAAAAACGTTTTGAGCTTCTTCAAAAATATCTATGGCTTTATTATATTTTTGTAAATAAAGGTAAGTATTACCTTTACCCAGATTACATGTAGCTATATCTAATTGTAAATTATAATTACTAAATATTTTTATTACTTTATCATAAAGTTCCAGAGCCTCATTGTATTTTTGTAAATAAAAATAAATATTTGCTTTATTCAGATCACACCCGGCTATATCAATCCACATATTAAACTTTTCAAATATTTCTCTGGCTTCATCATAATTTTCTCTGGCTTTATCAAATTGTTGTATATCAAAATAGACATTTGCCACCCCTACATTACATCTTGCAACACTTAGCCATTCCTTATATTTCTTAAATGTTTCCCGACCTTTATTAAAAAGTATTAAAGCCTCTTCAAATTTTTGTAAGTCCAGAGAAATATTTGCTTTACCTAAATCACATCTGGCTATATCTATAAATTTTTTTGATTTTTTAAATATTTCTTCTGATTTATGATAAAGTTCTATAGCTTTATCATATTTTTGAAGGTTTTTATAAGCAATGGCTTTATTTAAATAAGAACTGGCAATATTCAGCTTCAGATCAAATTTTATAAATATTTTCTCTGCTTCTTCACAAAAACTTATTGCCTCATTAAATTTCTGTAATTCAATAGAAGCTGCAGCTTTACCAGTATAACATTTTGCAAAATTTATCCACTGTCCTGTTTTTTTAAATATCTTCTGTGCATCGTCGTAAAGGCCTATGGCTTTATCAAATTTATTTAACGTTACATAAAGATTTGCTTTATTTAAATGGCAACTGGCAATATTTAGCCATTGCTTTTGTTTTTTAAAAATCTCCTGAGCTTTATCATAAAACTGTATTGCTGTATCAAATTTCTGAAGATTTCTATAAATAATGGCTTTATTTAAATAACATCCAGCTACATCAATCCATTGTTCTTGCTCTTTAAAAATTTTTTCTGTTTTATCATAAATAGTTATAGCTTCTTCATACCTATATAAATTATTATAAACAGCAGCCTTATTGAAATTACATGATGCGACATTCAGCCAGTCTTCGTCTTTTTCAAAAATTTTTTCTGCTTCATCGTAAGAAGCGATAGCATCGTTAAATTTCTGTATAGTATAATAAACTGTTCCTCTGTTTAATTTACATCTACCAACTTCTGTCCACTGTTTCTGTTCTTTAAATATATTTTCTGCTTTATCATATAGCTCCATTGCTTCTTCAAATTTTTCTAGATCAACATAAAGATTTGCTTTTTCTAAATCGCAAGTAGCTACTTTTATATATTTCTGAGATTGTTTGAATATTTTTTTTGCCTTATCATATAAAGTCAATGCAAGATCAAATTTTTGATTTTTCTTGTAAAGGTCAGCCAGTAATAAGGAAGTTTCTCCTAACATTTTATGAGATTTTTTTGAAAATTCAAAGATAAAATAAGCAAATTCTAATGCCTGTGAAGGATTTTTCTTTATCAGATCTTCTATGAAGGTAATAGACTCTTTAATAGCATTTTCATTAATGGAAAAAGATAATAATTTTTTAATAGCATTTTCCAGAGAAAGTTCTTTTTTAATTAATTTTTTTCCAAGTTCAATTATTAAATTCTTTGATTTCATAGGTTTTTAACTCCTGAGACCATTTATCTTCTTCTGTTTCATCAAGTTTTTGAATGAACTTTTCCATTATTTGTGGGATATTATTAGTATTATCGAAGTCTATCTCTTCTGAATTTAATAGTTTTTCTTCAGTTATAAATATTTTTATATGATGAGTGCCTGGTGAAGCATCTTCCGAAATGGTTAATTCCAACTCTTCTGACTCAACTTTAACAAAAGTATTACACTCTTTTTTATCAGGATAACGTAATGAAACTCTTTTTCCGTCCCAGATAAATACGGACATGTAACCAGGCTTAATAACAGGTATTTTAATTTTTATTTTATCTCCAGGATAAACTATTACGTCATTATCTAATTGTTTGAAAGGAGTAGATTTTACTGCAAAATCCGGATCCAAAACAGGTGCGAAATAAACTTCTTTTATCCAGTTTAACGTTTCTGATGTCATATCTTTAATAGAAGTCCAGAGAGAATAACTATTTGTCAGATCCAGATTTAAAAAGGATGTTCGGCATTTTTCACAGCATATTAAATGGTCTTCTATTTTCTTTTTTTCTTTATCTAATATCTTACCGGCAGCATAGTCTTTTAAAATATCGGATGTTATACAGATTGACGGTTGTTTTTGTGCTTTGAGTTTTCTGTATTCAATATAGGAATCCAAATTCAATTTTAAAATTAAAAAATCATATTCATTTGAACATTGAAAACATTCGCTTAAATGTTTTTCTATATCTGAAATTTTATCTTTATCAATTTTTTTCGTTGCAAAATTTATTAAATCTTTTTCTGAATAATGTACCATTTTAACCCCTCCTCGATTTATTCAGTTTATTCTTTTTTTATCTATATAAAACTTCCTTAATTTTTTATATAATCTGTCTACAAAAGCTTTCAAGTTTACATATGTGAGACAAATATTTCTACGAATATACGTTATATCGATAAATTGAAATAACATCTTTAAATTTGTAATATTTAGGGGTAATCTCTGGTTGTTAATAGTAACGTCTGTATAGTCTTTCAGGCAAAATAATAGAGACCTGAGTTTAGTAGAGACATTATCTTTTTCCGGTTGTATGGGAGAAGTTGATATAATAGCAAGAAATTCTCTGTCATTTAATAATTTATCTTTAATAAAGTCTTCTATAAATCTTCTGATTTCAATATGTTCTTCCCAGTAAAGTATAATGTCCTGTGGATCTGTGGTTGGTTTCATTAAATAGTATGGTACAGGGGGAAATCTATCCACGTTTTTATCTCCTTTCCATAATTTTTAATTAATGATAAACTTATTTTATCATAATATAAGATGAGGAAGATTATTTTGAATCAGAAAAAATAAATTTATTTTTTTGTTGTTAATGTATCACTAATAGTTAATTAGTGGTATAATATATATGAGGTGGTGATGGAAATGGCTAAAATAAAGGAAAATATAGATAATGGACTGGAGGGTAAATTGAAGAGATTTGAGGCAATAATGGGCTATTCTCTCTCAGATAAAACTAAGTTTGAATATATTAAAATAGCCAGGGGATTAATTAAGGGCAATTTACCTGTGAAATCCAAAAGCAGATATCTTCAGGCAAAGTCTGTGGCAAAAAAACTCAGAGATCATGGCATAGCTTATATTGATATCCCCAAATGGCAGAAGAGAGGAGACAGCAGAAATCTTGAATATATTCAGAGGAAACTTATCTCGGAAGATGATTTTACAAAGATACTTTTTCACTTACCTGATACTCCTAAAGGGGAAGAATTAAATCTGGCTATGAAGATTGCTTTTTATTCCGGTCTGAGGCTCCATGAAGTTCTAAAACTTACTGATAAACACATAAAGATAAATGACCATATAATAATTAAAATTACCGGAAAGGGAGGGAAATTCCGGACCACTTATCTACCTAAAGATATGTCGAAGGAGATGAAAAAATTCAGAGGTTTTACCATAAGCTATGAATATACCAGATCAACCATTGCCAGATCTTCAAAGAAAGCAGGGATAGGGATTTCTTTTCATGCTCTGAGACATTCTTTTCTTACCAGGCTGGTAAATAAGGGAGTGCCACTACCACAGGTGCAGAAGATTGCCGGACACAGCAATATTATTACTACGGCTATTTATTTGCACTTCTCTGATGAGGTGGATGCCAATCTGGAGAAACTAGGATATTAAAGAAGCTTATGGTGCTTGCTTTCATAAAATATTATCCATAAATTCCCCATAAGTTCCCCATAAAATTAAGGTTACATATTAAAAATATATTAAGTCTCTTTACAGGTATTTTTTTAGTTCTTCAATAGAAGATATATCCAAAATACTCAGAAGTATATTTTCCAATTTTTCTACACTGCGAATCCCCTTAATCTTAGTTTCAATAGAGTTAGGGATTTCTATGAATTTCTTTCTGAGTATATTTAAAATAGATTCCTGTTTTCCTATAGCTATACCCTTAGATATACTTTCATCTATGGCTTTTTTAATTTTTTCCTCTCTTATTTTAGCAACCACAGTTTCAAGCATGATTTTCCCTCCTTCCTTTGTATGAACTTTAATCTTTATACCTCTATGCTTTAAATATTTTCTGATCCATATCACATAAAACCGACCAAATTCTGAGGCATAATCTATCCTATCACTTACAAACTTTTCAGCCTCTTTCATTTCTTCTTCTGTTCCGGCTGTCAGTAAATAGAATAGACCAGCAATCATATTATCAAGGGCGGTCATTCTCTTTAGTTCTTCTCTTGGTTTAGAACGTAATGTTACAAGATAATGTTCAAAAGTCGGTACATATCTCTGTAACCTCCTGTAGGGTAAGGCTATCAAATCCTCTATCCTGGTAGAAGCATTATATGTTGTAGTGCCCGTGTACAAAACAACCGGAAACACAGGTGGTAGAGGGTCATCAATTGATATCTCCTTTTGTTTAATCAGATCTTCATAAAGTAAAAGCATGTAATTAAGTATTCTCAGGGGCATAAGTTTATCTATAGTGGATTGGAACTCGAACAAAATATAGAGATAAGCACATTTACCACCTGTCATATTAAGCTTTATAACCAGATCAGTATATCTATCTTTAAAAGTTTTGGTGATGTAACTGGTATTTTTTTTCTCAATACGGCTAAAGTCGATATCATTGACAAATTCTTCTCCTACAAATCCCTGCATGAAATTTTTTACTATCTCAGGCCGGCTAAATAATTCCTTTAATGTTTTGTCGTAGATCCTATGTTCCATAAATGGACCTTCTTTCTAAAAAGGGATATCATCAATTTCCTGCATAAGTCTTTTGTGTCTTTCAGGGCTGATATATTCCATCCATTCACAATTCCAACACTCATAATAATAATGGCCTTTATCGCTTTTATCAGTGCATAGAATATCATTACATTCAGGGCATCTGGTTCTAATAAAGTAAACCTTCTCCACCGGTGGAGGATAAACCAGATATTTACCGGTATCCTGATTAAACCGTATGGCTTTTAATTCCTGATAAAGGCTCTCTGTAAGACTCATTTAAGTTACAATCTCTGAAATTGGTTTTAATACTCTTTTACTGGATACATATTTTCTGTTATAAGTCCTAACTTTTCCTTTTTTATCTTTAATAGTGAGAGGACATTCTTTTATAATATCTTCTCTTACTGGCTTCAAGTTTAACAATTTTGATAGAATATAATCACTGACAGTCAATTCTTCATTCTTTGCTAATTCCTTTATTTTATTGGCCTGCTCTTCTGTACACCTGATATTTAGATTTCTATTTTTATTCATAACCACACATCCTTTATATAATAAGTATAAAGGATTTTGAAAAATAAAACAATACTTAATATGAAAAATTATATATATTTTTTCATAAAATGTATTGACAAATTATGAAAAAATCATTATAATAGATAATATAAGGACATTGAAAAAAGAATAAAGGCAAGTAGCAGGCAGGGCGGGGTTGTAAAGCTTAATAGGCAGACAGAAGGAAGGTCTGAACAGGTTAAGGGACGAAGGCCGGGAAAGGGGCAGGATGCAAAAGCCGAAGTTCCATAGAGAATAACAGAAAGGGAGTGATCTAAATGTGGCTTGGAATTGAATATTACATACCGGATAATGACGGTGAATATGAAGAGGAAAAGCCGGTTGAAACAAAGGAAATCAATTTTGAAGACATTCCATTTTAGGCTAAATAATGAAGGGGAGCAGTGCAGCTAACACTGTTCTCCCCTGGGTATTAATAACCAATCAAATAATAACACAGAAAGGGGAAATAAACAATGACACACATAGAAAGAAGATATGAAACCTATAAACAGGATAAAAATAACCTGACAGTGTACAGGGTAGCCGGCGGTTACAGGGTAAATAACTTCAGAACCAATAAGGATTATTACATAAGTAAACCTGATGGAGTTGTTACCTGCACATGTAGAGATTACAAGAAGAAGCGTAAGCCCTGTAAACATATAATTGCAGTGAAAGAAGCACATGAAGAGAGCAAGAAACAGACAGAGAAAATGACAGAGTTAAACAGCTTTGCAGATAACCTGATGAAAAAGGCACAGGAGATAAAGAGAAAACAGGACATTCAAAAGATAATAGCCAGATGGTAAAGGCAATGGGGAGAGGTAAAGCCTCTCCCTGAATTTTTCAGAGAAAGGGGATTAAACAATGAGTAAGCAGATAACGGAAATCATAACAGAAAAAATAATAAATGCCCTTGAACATGGCGAGGTACCATGGAAAAAAACCTGGATAAATGCTCCGAAAAATGGCATTTCAAAAAAAGAATACAGAGGGATTAATAGACTGCTGCTTTCAATGACTGATTTTAATTCGCCTTATTTTTTAACCTTTAGACAGGCCGGAAACCTGGGAGGATATGTTAAAAAAGGCTCTCATGGAATTCCGGTTGTTTACTGGCATTTATGTAAAGTAAAGAAAAATGAGGAAGAAGAAACGACAGAGATATCAGAAAAGACCATACCCTTTATGAGATATTACATAGTTTTTAACCTTGATCAAATTGAAGGCATAAATAAAAGCAAATTTACCGAACATAAGAGAGATTTTGAACCGGTGGAAACCTGTGAACAGATAGTAACAGGGTATAAAGACAGTCCGATTATACTGCATCAGGGATTCCAGCCATGTTACATTCCTTCGACTGATACGGTGGAAATTCCGATATGTGAAAATTTTACTTCTGAAGAAAATTACTATTCTACTTTATT
>LDIX01000017.1 GCA_001468925.1 candidate division TM6 bacterium UASB340
TCATTACTATCTAATATAATATCAGAATTGCCGTCTTGTTCTTCACCTATTTTACTGGTTACTTCTTCATCTATATTTTTATCTAAAAATGTAGATTGATTTGCTAAAATAGCATCTATTAAATTTTCAAAATCTTTTGGCGCTAAATTTTCTGAATTTATATCTATACCATTACCATTTGTCGATTGTATTGGAATTTTACCTTGCTTAATATCTCTAATTCGTTGCGCGAGTATTTTCTTATTTTCATTTAACCCATCTCTAGCTGCATATTTATTTTTACTTTTATGAATATAAGATTTAAATTTGTTTTTATATAAAATACCATTTAACGCTAAAAATTCGTTAGTTTCATTTCTTTTTATTTTTCTAGCATTTAACCATTCTCCTGACTCTGTTTGTTCATATTTAATATTTTCACTTTCTATGTAATCAATAACTTCTTGACAATGATTTATAACACCCTGTATAAATTCAATAGAATCTGATTTTATTGCTTGATGACACAACACACTAGCAGATTTAAGATAATTTTTTGCTTTATCTTTAAGTTTTGATTTAAGGTCAACACGACTTTGAAACTCAAAATTAGTAATACCCTTATTATTGCCAATATTATATTGCGCTTTGACTCGTTCTATATCCATTTGAGTTGATAAAAAACCATATTTACTTGAACTTTCCCTAAAATTTTTATCTAAATTATATCCTGATGAACTACCAGAAATAGATTCACTGGTATATTTATTAAACATTCCAAGAACATTTTTATCTGTAGCAATAAATGGATCTATATCTGAAGAGCAAATAAATCTTATTTTTGCAAAATCATCTTCTAAATAAACAAGAAACGCATCAGGCTCTTTATTTAGAATATTAGGGCTAAAATTATTAGATTCGCTTTGAACATCATATTTAACAGGATATGAATTTCCATTGTGACAATAATAAAATTGATTATCTTTTGTAAAAAAGCCATTTTTTTGAGCATTTAAAGAAAATACAAAAAAAATTAAAAGTATAAAACGCGAAAAGATATTCATTTAAATTTAGTAAATAAAAACAATTTAAAAGAGCAAAAAAACACCACGTTTACTAAAACATTTTATCATGCAGATAATTTTTGCATAGAATATGAAAATCAATTTTTGTTTGTTTTTCTTGACATCATAAAATGTGATTGCTAATCTTCATCTCGAATATAAATTTAATGCGATAAATAATACGTAATACAAAGCATTTTTGAAATATATTTTTTAAAAGTCCCTAAATGAACAATACTTTATGTATTGTTCGCCCCCCCAACCCTCCAGCTTGTCCTAAGTTGGAGGGTTTTTTAATTTGTACAAGCAACTTGACTTAATGGACCTTTTACAATAACTCCATCAACATCAAAAATTGCGTTAACAACATAATAATAATTTTTTTGAATCTGATCTTTTGGTAATTTTAAAACTTCTTTATCAAGAAAAAAGTTATTTTTTATATAAGAATCATTTAAAGGTTTTTTCGGAATAATTAATGATTTAACAAGTCTATAAACATTAAATCCCAAAAATTTTATTTTTGAATTGGAACTTTTATAATCAACATCTTTCCAAGATATAAAATTACCAAATTCATTTTTTTGAATTTTTAAATTTTTTATTGAACACAGATCCAGTCTGTTAACTTTAAAGTGCTCTTTTTTTGGAGTAAAATCAAAAATATTTTTTTGTTTTTTACCGCATGAAGACAGAAAAAATAGTAGTATTAAAAAAAAAATTATTCTTTTCACTAGTTTGCAAAAATTAATTTGAATTCATCAATAGCTTTTCTTATTTCCAAAATATTTTTATCACTTAACTCACCACTTTGCAATATATTATCATAACTATTTTTAAATGTAGCTTTAAAATAACTTGCAAACTCTACAACGAATGCTTTTACTTTAGAATAATCCAAATCATCCAAATAATTTTCTTTTAATAAAAACAAAAATAAAGATTGATCAACAAATGAATATGTTTCATGTTCATTCTGTTTTAAAATTTCAACAGCTCTTCGACCACGATCTAAAGCCTTTTGACTTGCTTTATCCAATTCAGAACCAAATTGAGCAAAAGCCAAAAGCTCATTGTATTGAGCAATTTCCAATTTTAAAGCACCTGCAACTTTTTTTATTGCTTTAGATTGGGCCGCACCACCAACACGAGAAACTGACAATCCAATATTAACCGCAGGTCTGATTCCATTATTAAACAAATTTGTATCTAAAAATATTTGACCATCGGTAATTGATATTAAATTTGTTGGAATATACGCAGAAATATCTTCATCTTGAGTTTGTGCAATAGGAATAGCAGTTAACGATCCACCACCTAACTCTTTGGATATCTTTCCGGCTCTTTCCAATAATCTTGAGTGTATATAAAAAATATCTCCGGGATAAGCTTCTCTTCCGGGCGGACGTCTTAGAAGCAATGATAATTCTCTATATGCAATAGCATGCTTGCTTAAATCGTCATATATAATTAAAACATCTTTACCTTGCTTCATAAAGTATTCACCAATAGCGCAGCCACTATATGGAGCCAAATATTGATTTAACGCAGTTTCTTTTGCATCAGCATCAACAATAATTGTATAATCCATAGCTTGAAATTTTTCCAATTGATAAACAATTCTTGCCGTATTAGCCTGTTTATGACCTATAGATACATAAATACAAATAACATTTTTATCTTTTTGATGCTTTATAATATCTAAAATTATAGAAGTTTTTCCGGTACTTCTATTACCAATTAATAATTCACGCTGTCCTTTGCCTATTGGAATTAATGCATCTATAACTGTAATTCCGGTTTCTAGAGAACTATTTACAGGAACTCGTTGAACTATTCCGGGCGCAATTTTTTCTATTGGGGAAAAATCATCATTTTTTATTTCACCCAAAGAATCCAATGGCTTTCCAACTGAGTTAATAACTCTTCCCAATAATCCAAATCCAACAGGAATTCTAAATACATCACCGGTTCTTCTTGCTATTTCTTGTTCTATTACCGATATATCACTTTCAAGCAAGACAACCGAAACATAATCTTCATCAAGATCTAAAACAATACCAAGGCTGCCTCTCTCAAATTCAATTAATTCGCCATAAACAGCATTGGTTATGCCATAAATTTTACAAATACCATCCCCAACTTTAATAACAGTTCCAACCTCTTCTAAATTTTCCTGAGGCTTTTCGGCTAAAGCCCTTTCAAGTAAAGAAATAATATCCGTTTCTTTTTTTACCATATTCCTACCTGCTTAAAAATAGATCGTTTAACGTTTCTAAGTTGTTTTGCGATTGAACGCTCCCATAAAAAAGTTAAACTTTGAATCCTAAGACCTGCTATCAGTTTTTCATCTTTTACAAATTCTGTCCAAACCCCTCCATGCCAAATAGATTTTATAAATTCTGTGACAGCTTCCTTTTCTCTTTCAGTCAAATCGTGAGAACTTGAAACTTTAAATAATTTTGAATTTACTTTTTTTCTATATAAAAGAATTATTTTATCCAAAACAAAATCAAACAACTCAATTCTATTGTGATCAAGTAAAAGTAACATCATTTTTGTTATAGGCCTATTTAAATCAAGAGCTTGCGAAATACGAACTAAAGCTTTTTGCTTTGTAAGATATGGAATACTTGGAATTCTTAGATAAATATAAATCATTCTGTTTTTTTTAAAAAACTTTTTTAATTCAATCCATTTTTCCAAATTTTTATCTGAAATTTCATTTGAAAAAATATTTAAAAAAGCAACAGCATATTTTTTTGCAAGAATATTAATTTCTACCTGCATTCTGCAAGTCCTATTTTAAAAATTTTCAAGGCTTTATTTTATTAATCAATTCTTTTGTCAAATTTAAGCCCGTTTTTCCCCCATAAACATTTAGCATTTCATCGTATGCTTTTTTTACCGCTTCAGGAATGGCTATTTTTTGTAATTTGGCAATCTTAAAATTATTTAACTGCAAATTTCGTTTATTCTTTAATTCATTAAGATATTTACTTTGATCAAATTCTTTTTCTATTTTTTCTTTCAATAGATTATTTTTCCAATTTTCAACTTTATTTTGCAAAAATAATATTTTTTCTTGTTGTTTATAAATTTCATTTTCAAGATTATCTTTTGTTTTTATTAATAAAATATCTTTATTTTTTAAGTCTTGCTCATGTTTTTTTTTATCTTCAATTTCTGAATATAAATATGGAGCACCATAATTTTTAAAAATATTGTAAACAACCAATATTAATAAAAAAAATATTGTAAAATTAAAAATTATAGATAAAAGACTTAAATCTTCAATCGACATGCGGAACCCTTTCTACAAGCATATCTTTTGTTATTTTTGTAATTTTATCTATCTCTTTTTCATCTAAATTAATTTGAGACATTTTTGGCACATCTAAAGCATCTACTGTTTCTGCTTTATAATCTTTATTTACTTTATTTTGAAAATCACTTAATTCTTTACTCTTTTTATATTCCAAATTTAATAACAAATTTTGTTTTTCTTTTATTGCATTATTTAATTCTGCTTCTTTAAGTTTTTCTTTTTCTATAAAATTAATTACCGATTTAAACAAAAAATTATTCAAAAACCAGTAGGTTATATAAAAATTAATTATTTGTATAAAAAAAGTAATATTAAATTGCATATTTTTATTATTTTGCAACCACAAACAATAAAACTAAAGCTATAAGTAATGCATAGATAGCAGAGCTTTCAGCAAATGCAAGTGCAACAACCATGGTTCTGGTTATAAGACCGGCACTTTCCGGCTTTTTACCAATACTCTCGCAGGCTTTTCCGCCAATAAAACCCTGTCCCAATGATGGACCAATTGAACCTATTCCCATGCAAAGACCGGCAGCTATACAAGCCGCAACTTTAACCCAATCGACAGTTGTAACTGCATCCATAAAATATTCCTTAAAAAGAAAAAGGTCACATAGATATAATAATTTCAACAATTAATATTATTAAAACTCTAGTGACCTTTTGTCAAATTTATAGATAATTACATTCAATAAATAGTATAAAAACTATAATTGTGCCGAAATTTGTTTTGCAGGAACTATATATTTTGAACGCAATTCTTTTATAAACATATCAATTTGACTAATTAATAAGTTTTGGTGCTCAATATTATTTTCAAATTCAGTATCACAATCCAGGCTTAAAACAGGAACATCTTTTATATAATCAATAACTTCACTTTTATTTATCAACCAATCTTCATGTTTTTTATGTAAAAGTTCAAGATAAGATAGTGGAACTGATTTTTCTTCATCTCTATCTCGTTTAAGCATTCGAGAATAACAAGTTTTAGGATCTGTTTTTAAATAAATAAATCCATCGGGTTTTTCAGTGTACCCTTCAACAAGCCATTTAAACCAGTCTTTATATATTTGCCACTCTAAAGAAGACATCAAACCTGCTTCGTAACAATTTTTGGCAAAACAAAATCTATCACTATAAACCGAACGTTCCAATATTTGAACATATTTCGCTTTACTGTTTTTTAATCTTTCATTTATAGCTTCGACTCTGGTTATAAAAGCAAAAGATTGAAATGTATAGGCCCAACGTTTTATATCTTTATAAAATAAATCCAAAAGATTTCCGCCATCGCCAATATTCTGCCATTTATCTGTAGGTTCATAAATTATATCTAAGTTTAAACGTTCTTTTAAAATACGTAAAAAAGTAGATTTTCCAGCACCGATATTTCCTTCAACAACTATCAATAATTTTTTTGAAGTAAAATTTTGTTGCATAAAGGCTCCTTAATTTTTAGCGTAGTTTTTTAATTTTTATAAAAAATTTTAGACTTCTTAAGAAGTTTATATTTTTAAAAAATCAAAATCCACATTTATTTTTAAAAAAATCAAAAAAGCTTAATTTAAAAGGCAAAAACACCTTTTTTGTGATATTTTAGCTCCAAATTTAGGACAAACTTGAAAAAATTAACGTTACCTGAAATAATCTTATGGCAAAGAATTTGTATTTTACTAATCTTAAACTTTAAAATTAAAATTAAAAAGAATATAAATATATGAAAAAAAAATTTTTAAAAATATTTTATATAACACTATTGATCAGTAATATATTAGACAAGAATAATTTAAATTCTATGAATTTTTCAAGTTTTGACGATAGTATAAATCTTGATGATATTTCTATTTCTCCGGATCTTTTTGATAATATTGATACCTCAAAAATTCAAACTAAAGCTTACGACGATATGTTTGAAAAATTATCGCCAATCATCGTAAATATAGAAACTCCATTGTGGTACAAAACAAAACCGCCAAGAGGACGTGATGTTCTATATTTAATGCCACACAGAATTTCAGGACTTGAGTACGGAGGAGCTTTATGCAATTTATTTTTTAATTTTACAAATAAAATGGATTTTTCTACAGATGAAACATTAATGTTAGACGCAAATAAAACTGCATTGGATGAATTTACACAGACAATGATCACTGAATTAGGAGCATCCGATGCATCCGCTCTCATTCCATTATTCAAGAAGCTTACAATTCAAGAAAGAAAAATTGGAGGATTATTTCAACTGGCATTCATTAAATCCGCATTTAAATTTGAAATAGATACATCTTTGTTATTTTCTGAAAGAAATTTTTGGCTTACTCAAAAAGATCAAAACCGAATTAAGCAAATGTTTGCCGGAGATGATTCAAAATTTGAAGCAGGGGAACTTATCAAAACAAGTTTTGGTATGGGCGATACCAGAATAAAGCTTGGGCTTAATAGTCTTAATATGACAAATTTTCAAGTTGACGTAGGTTTTGAAGGAATTTTACCTACAAGTAAATTTACAACCGGACCAAGATTAAAAATTTATGATATAAACCTTGATAATATGATAAATGATATTCCGTATTTGCTACAAAGCATTCGGGATAATTTGATAACTCCACAGCTGGGTAATTATGGTCACTTTGGTTTAGGTTGTTTTTTTGAAAGCAAAATAGATATGTTTCATAATTCAATACATCTATGGAACAGAGTATCTTTTGACAATCTTTTTGCAGCCACAGAAGAACGTTTGATTCCATCAAAACAAACAATAGCTACTCCATATTTTGGCGGAACACCGGAACAAAATACCGAATTTATAAAAGAATACATTTTTCCACCGGCATATAAAATTACATTAAAACCCGGTGATATAATCAACTTTGTAACATATTTAAGCTTTGAAATAGAAAAATATTGGAACGTTGGTTTTGGTTACGATTTTTATCATCAACAAAGAGAAATTTTTCAAGAAATCGATACCAGAGGAGAAGATATAAATTCTTTACGAATCGAAGATGCAGCATCACCAAATGCAGAACAACATAAAATATTTGTTCAAGGTAATTATATTAAAAAACAAAAAGATTGGGATTTAATTTTAGGATTTGGTGGAGATTATACAATAGCAAGTAAAAATCTAGGTCTTGATTGGACCATATTTTTAAGACTTGGAGCCTCGTTTTAAAATAAAAAAAAAGGAAAGGATTTGGTATGTTTAAATATTTAAAAACAATTTTTTGTTTTTTTATAGTTTTAGGGCTAAAAAATATTAATTGTATGCAAGCGCAACAAAGCATTACAAATATAGCTACAAATAATTTAATAATTCAAAATTCAAAATATATTGTCCCTGAAAATCATGCAAAAATTATAGACAAAATATTTGGAGAAAATCCTATTTACACATTAAGACTTCAAAGCTCTTATCGTGAATTACAAAAAATAGTCGAAAATATAGATAGTATAGAAGAACTCGACGTACCAAAATTAAAAAATGGTGCACTAAAACCTGTAATAACAATATTTCCGGTTTTACATAAAAAAGCATTTCGATTTGTAAACGAACCATTATTTATGTCATTATTAAGCCCGGAATCTAAAGCAAAAATTGTACTTTCAGCAAATAATAACAATATTAAACTTGAAGATGTTTTTAAATTTGAAGCCGATGCAAATATACCTGT
>LDIX01000018.1 GCA_001468925.1 candidate division TM6 bacterium UASB340
AGTATTCTATTAAAGCCGAATCATTAATTGAATTAGCAAATGCTGAAAAAGGCTCAAGATTTACAGCGGAAGAGTTTAAAGAAATGGTGGATCTGAATGAATCTCTTGCAAGTTCTAATGATAAATTGACTGTAGAGAATAAAAAATATAAAGATATGAATAAAAAGCTTTCTGAGGAAAAATTAACTTTAGAATCAAAAATATCTTCTTTACGAAAAAAGATTAAGAACCTCGAAAGTGTAATTGCTTCCTACGATCAAGAAGTTGATGATGGTCTTATGAATGAAGAAGAACCTGATGCTTACTCAGATGAATACGCAGTAACTGCTGATGATGCATTTGATTATTCAGATTATGGTCCTGTGGCAATGCCTTCTGATCATGAAGTTGAACTAGATATTGGCAATGAAGATGAAGTACAAGATTACTATGAATCTCTTATTAGCGAAAATCCTAATTATAAAATTATAAAAGAAGACATCTTAAAATGTAAAACTATTATTGAAGCTCAAAGAACTGCTATTCGACTTTCATCTTTAGTTGAAAAAAAGAATCCTAGATTAAGTGCTCATTCAGATTTAAGAATGAATGAATCTGTAAAAGAAATAGATACTAGAAAACTTCTTCCTAAAGGATGGTTATAATGAGAATTATAAAAGAAGCACAAAAAATAGATTTTTATGCCTTATTATCGGATGCTTTTCCAGATGACCATAAATCTCAAAAAGATTTATATGATGTAAAAAATGCTGTTTATACTTCAATAAAAGATATTTATTCTGGAAATCCAAGTCCAGCAGAATTATATTTTAGTCTTACTACTAGATTTAATAGTATGATGGATAAAATAGCAGCTGATTATATTACAGGAAATAAGGATTATACACAAGAGATCAACATCTTTATCGATGATCTGTCTAATGCTCTTAAACAAACAGAGAAGATTACAAAGGATATGATTTCAAAACTTCAATCATTAAATAAATCTTTGCTTAAACTTCCTAAGAAAGAATAACTATATAAATAGGAGAAAATTAAAATGGCTGATAAAATTTTTAGACTTACAAATGGAGTATCATTTGGGGCTATGTATACAATTACTGCTGATGATGCTACATCAAATCAAATTAATTTTGTTTTTAAAGCATCAGATATGACAACTCCAGTTCCATATCCTCTCGTAGCAGCTGTGATGATTACAAGAGCTGATAAGAATGTTCCACTAGGTGATTTGGTTATTACATATCCTGCTAATGGAACTATTTTAATACACGATGGTTTTACTACTCAGTTAACAGCTGGTGATGTTATTTCAATTGTAGCTCAAAGAGCTGATACTAGTGTGGAGTAATAAATGAAATTTTTTAACGAAGATTTTGAAGATGATTCATTTTTAAATTCAGATAATCCAATTACGGACGATGAATTTATTGAAGATCCTACTATAGATGATGAATTTGCTGATGATTATTCTATGGAGGATGAATTTACGGATGAGCCTATCATAGATGATGAGAAGGCTGAAATTGAAATGGTATTAGCTGAGCCATCGAAATTAGTAGATGCTGATGGTTCTGTTGTACTAGTTGGAGCTGGTGATGTAGTTACTATTCAGTCAGAATCTCTTAAGAGAATTAAACACAGTGGAAAAAAAGTTTAAAAACCAGATGTTTTTTAAACAATATAATTAAATCGATTAAAATAGGGAGAATATAATTATGAAAAAACATGTAATCGTTATTAAAGAAGACGTGGAAATTGCTCCAAGAGTATTTCTTTCAAAAGGTGATACCTTGGTTGAAACTTCAAAAGGTCGTTGGACAATTTTTGAAGCTGATGATGAAGCTGATGAAGCTGATGAAGATGACGAGGATGAAGTTAAAGAGTCTGAAGATGACGCAGAAGATAAAGATGATGCAGAAGATGATAAAGATGAGAAAAAGAAAGAATCTCGTAAATTTAAGTCTATGCAAAGACGATAAATAGATTAAACTAGGCAATTCGAAAAGAGTTGCCATGTTTAATCTATTTATTAAATGATTTTATATCGTAAGTATATCATATGAATGACTTACAAAAAGGACTTAATAAGAACAGATTAAATTGAAGTTCAAAAATAAGTTAAAAATTATACGGAGAAAAAAATAATGAAGACAATTATGCGTGAAAAGGCCGCTCAGGCCTCAAGAAGAATTGAAGAGGAAACCGCTACTAGAAATGCAATAGCTGATCGCCTCATTGAAAAATGGTCACATAAGCGTGGCCTTGGTCTAGATAATGGTGGATTTGAAAAAATTTATGAAGCTAATGCTAGAACTGCAAGAAACTTAGCTATTGTTCTTGAAAATCAGGAACGGCATCTTAAGACTCTTACAGAAACTCAGATCAGTAATGCTTTCCAATCAACCCCTCAAACCGTAGTTAAAGTTATTAGACTTGGGTATCCAAACTCAATTCGTGGTGAAGTTTTCACTGAGTGGGCAATGACCACTATGAAAGACACCTTCTATAAAATTGAAACTACGTATGATAAGACTGCTCGTGGTGCTGTTGCTAACAATGTTATGTATGAAAGTACATCTGACCGCTATGCATCAGAAATTGAAGAAGAATCTGTTAACTGCACAGCGACTACTACCTTTACTGGTACTCTTGCTCGTGTTCCAGTTAGACCTTATATGCTTCAAATTCTGTTAAATGGTGCTCCTATTGCTAATGATAATGGAGCAGGTTTATTTGTTGGGTCTCTTCTTTCAAATAGTACTCCTTCTACCATTGATTATACGACTGGTGATTATAGTATTGTGTTTGCTTCTGCTAGAACTACAAGCGATGTATTTACTATTCGATATTCATTTAACTCTGAAGTTTCAACCCTTTATGATCAGCAGGGCCAAGTTAATATTAACCTCGTGGGTTATGACTTCCGTGCTCATCCATTTCCAATTGGTTTTAGCTGGTCAAAAATGACTGAGCTATTAATGGATTCTGCTTTAAGTTCTGATGCGGAAGAAGTTCTAATTACTGCCGGTGCTGATGAACTTAAGAAGGACCTAGACTTCCAGGCTCTGCGAATGGCTTATAGAGGATCTTATTGGACGACTCCAGTAGAGTTCAATACTGACTGGGCGGCTGCTGGTGCAGATAGCGACTATGCAAATACGCAATCTGTTGTAAAAGCTTTAAGAAATGCTTCACAAAAAACTTATGATGCTATTATGCGTGGTGGTGAAGCTACTTCTTATGTTGCTGGTCCAAAGGCAGTTACTTATCTTACTAATCATAAACTCTATGTACCTGAGAATGCTCCAGTTGCAGTTGGTGGTTATAAAGCTGGTACTCTTAACGGTATTCCCGTTTATCAGGCTCCAAGCAATATTATACCAACTAATGAAATTATGTGTGTGTATAAAAATAATCGCCAGGACTCGAACGACTCTGCGCTTGTGACTGGAACCTTCGTACCCCTCTATCGAACTCAGACCTTAGAGTATAGCTCATTCCACAAGGAATCCGCACTCGCATTTTTTGGGGATATGCGCTTACAAGAATCTAAGTATCTAACCCGCGTAGTTCTTAATGGCCTTGCTTAATTTTTAATTAAGTTTGTAAAGCCTTCCTAGAAATAGGAAGGCTTTTTTTTTATTTGACTTTTTTGAGTTATATATGTATTCTATAATTAGGAGGTCTAAAATGGATATCAATGAACAGTATTATATGGAACAGGCAACAGAAGAGGAATTAAATGCCTTAAATTGGGGCAATATCGTTAATGTATCAGAGCAATTTATTGAAAAATTTAAAGATAGAGTTAATTGGAATAATTTATTATTTTCAAGAATTCTTTCTGAATCTTTATTAGATTCATGTATTGATTATATTGTTTCTACTAATAATTTTGAATATTTGATATATAAACAAATAGTATCAGAACAATTTATTGAAAAATATATAGATAAGTTTTCTTGGAGTGCATGGATTTCGGTAGCATCGCAACAATGCTTATCAGAACAATTTATTGAAAAATATGCTAATAGTATATATTGGCCTCGTGTAGCTTCTAATCAAAAATTATCAGAACAATTTATTGAAACTCATAAAAATGTATTACCTTCTAGTGATATATCCATATCTCAAAAACTTTCTGAGTCCTTTATGGAAAGGAATAGTGATTATATAGATTGGTTTGAAATTTCAAAATATCAACCTTTGTCTGAATCTTTTATAGAAAAATATTTTTATAAATTGAATAAATATAGTATCTCAAAGTATCAACGATTATCTAAAAATTTTATTAAGAAATATAAAGATGAATTGGTAATACCTATACTTCAGGATTCGTGGCATTATAAATCTACGGAATTTAAGAAACAAAAAATTATGGAGACTAATCTCTATGAATGCTATGATGATTATTTTATAGCATACAAAGGAATTCGAGCAGATAGGTATTCAAGGTATAATTTTCAATATAAATATGAAAAGGGAGGAATATATGAATCATGGGCAGATGTTTCTAATGAGGAAGCCAGTTTTGGTTTATCTGCTTGGACTGAAAATTCGGCAAAAGATTATTGCGATGAATTAGTTATACCGGTGAAAGTGAAATATGAAGACGTAGCAAGAATTGTATACAATAATTGGAAAATTAGATGTTTTAAACTAGAGGTATTAGATTAAGGAATTTTTTATATTGGAGGGCCCAAAATACGTTTTAATGAAAAATATTATTTAGAGCAAGCAAGTCAGGAAGAACTTAATAAAGTAGATTGGTATAAGATTTCCAGGGTTGTAAAATTATCAGAATTATTTATAGATACCTTTGCGGATAAACTTGATTGGAAAACTATGTCAATGTGCCAAAAATTATCGGAATCTCTCATTAGAAAATATAAAGATAAAGTGTATTGGCTTTATATTTGGGAATATCAAAAAGTATCCGTAGAATTTATTGAAGAGTTTATCCAATATGCAAATTGGGACCTTTTGGCTAGGTATCAAATTTTAACTGAAAACTTTATTGAAACGTACAAAGATTATTTGAGCTTTGATATTATTTTAGTATGGCAGAATGTATCAGAAACATTTTTAGAAAGGAATAGAGACAACTTTAATTTGACTCATTGGGGGTATATTGCTCAGTTTCAAAGATTATCTGAATCTTTTATAGAAAAATATAAAGATAAATTACCTTTGAGCTGTCTTATTGATTTTCAAAGATTATCTGAACCTTTCCTTGAAAAATATTTAGATAAATGCAATAAACATTACCTTTTTAAGTATCAAAAAGTATCAGAATCCTTTATAGAAAAACATTTAGATATAATAGATTGGGATTCTGTTTCAATATATCAAAAATTATCTGAAGATTTTATGAATAAATATATTGATAATTTAAATTTAGAGGCGATTGCACTTTATCAAAAATTATCAGAGTCCTTTATTGAGCAACATAAAGAAAAGTTAAATTGGTTTTATTTAAGTGAATTTCAAAAATTATCAGAAGAATTTATTGAACGACACATTGATAAGGTAAATTTAGCTAAAGTTTCTGCTCATCAGAAACTATCTAAATCTTTCATTGAAAAATATAAGGATATTCTAATTATGGGGTATGTACGAGATTCTTGGCATTATGTATCCACAAAATTTAAAAAACAGAAAGTAAAAAAAACAAAATTGTATGAATGCTATGATGATTACTTTATAGCATACAAAGGAATTAGATTTAAAAGGTATCTTTTATATTAAAAATAGAGGATATTTTTTATAGGAGGATATTATTATGAGAAATATATTGTTTAAGGGAATTACGAATGATGATGAGAAAGAAATTCGTTTTACAAAATTCCAGCAGGAAGATGCTCGGTCTTTAGCCAAGCATTAAGTCACACTACTAGAAACGATTATATAATAATTTTTTCCAGTAGTGTATTTTTTAGGAAATTAAGAGGGGGGTTACCTATGGGGTATTTTTTTTCAAATTTATATCTTCAAAATATAAAAGATTATTCTACATGGGAGTATATATGTTGGCATGAGTTTCTTACTGAACAACAAATAGAATTATTTCAAAATAAACTAGATTGGGATGCTATTTCCTGTTGTCAAATACTTTCAGAATCAATTATTGAAAAGTTTAAGCATAAACTTAATTGGGATAATATTCTAAGATTTCAAGCATTATCGGAAAGTTTTATTGAAAAACAATTTAAATATAAAAATAAAGATCTGATAACCCGCCTGTCACTTATCCATCAATCCAATAATACTGAAACCAATCTTGACCTTGAAAAACGTGCCTGGAAACAGGTAAACTCTGCTTCAAAACTTTCAGAAAATTTTTTAAGAGACCATATACAATATCTTAACTGGTATGCTGTATCAAAATATCAACCCTTATCAGATACATTTATTCGTGATTTTTATGATAAATTACATTGGAATTATATTTCTACTTATCAAAAATTATCTAATGATATTATAACTGAATTTTCTGATAAAATATATTTTATTAAAGTAAATGATTCATGGCATTATAAAGATATTGATTTTAAAAAAGAACAGGTAGTAAAAACAGGATTATATCTTTGTAAAGATGATTATTTTATTGCTTACAAGAGTATTCGTCCTGATAGGTATTCTTTCTATAATTTTCAATATCAATATCTTCCAAATAATGTATATGAAACTTGGGCAGATACTTCTAATAGTGAATGTAGTTTTGGTTTTTCTGCATGGGATAAAAAAGGAACAGAATCTTATTATACTAAAGGTATTATAGTTCCAGTTAAAATTTATTATTCCGATGTGGCAAGAGTGCTATCTAACGGTGGTATTCGATGTTTTAAAATTGAAGTTTTAGAATAATATTACTATATTATTATTGGTATAATATGTTCGGTGGATGCTGATTGCAGTCTAACTGCGTCAGACTGACAATGCGTCAAGTTTTGGCACAGATTACAGGAGGAAGTATGGGTTTGTATAAATGTCCTGTTTGTGGTCGAAAAGCACTACAGTCTTCTAATGGATTTAACAATCCGGTCGTAGTGTGCTGTGGAAAAATTTTTCCACTATCAGCCTGTGAGGCTGTTATTGAAGGTGCCAAAAACACCGAACAACAGG
>LDIX01000019.1 GCA_001468925.1 candidate division TM6 bacterium UASB340
ATACTTGACCATACTGTAATAGTTTTATATACTCGTAGATAAAGAGTTTATAACTTAATAAACAGAGAAAGGATTACAGTAATGCAAAAATATAAATATGCTCTTGATTTAGAAGAGAATATTTACTCTTTAACTTCAGATTTTGATACCTATAAGCTTAATAGTAATGAAATAAACAAATTACATTCTGTTCCTATATCTGACAACGATAGTAATTATATCGGAAAAGAAATTGTCTATGACCATACTTATATTTATCTAACTCCAAAAGAATTTATAGAACAGCATAAATTGAGTAATGATAAAAAGACAGAACTTTATAAGAATATCGGAAAAATTAAAATTAAAGAAATTAATCCAGAAAATATTAAAGATATCTCCTTTATACTTCACCATATATTGAAGATGAAAGCACAAGAAGAAGTAGATGTTCAGGCTTATGAAATGCCTATTAGTAGTTCATGGCAATACATACCTTTCAATCAGAGAATAAATTTTGGCATTGAAAATGTTTTTAATAGACAGAATAATGCTACAAATACACAAAAAAACTTGGACAATTATATCTCTATAAATATACAAGAAACTGTTTTTCTATCAGATGAATCCACAAATAATTCTGAGCAAAAAGAAAAAACAAATTTAAATGACTTTTCTAATGGACTTTTTAATTTTGGACTAAACGATTCAAATCAATCTCAAATTACCGAAAGTGAATCACAATATAACCGAAAATTTGATTATGACAGAGGAATACAAGAGGTTAACAATGAGAAAAAAACTGTTAATTGTGCTGCAGACTTAGCTGATATAGAGCCCAGTTTATTATATGGAATATTAGTGTCAGAGAGAATGAGGTATGATAAAGGTGATTGGCTAGCTGATAGATGGTACGAAAAAAACACTAAAGGATTTGCTCAAATAAGTTGTTATTTAAAGAAATAATCTGACCAGTAATTAAAGAATAAAAATGTCTAAAAAAGTGGTCAGAATAAAATTAATCAAGAATTATTCTGTATAAAAAATAAAAAAAATTAAAGAATTGTATTAACCAATTATTCTTCGGATAGAATTCGTATAATAAATCTTATAAATTCTTTAGTTTGCTCATCAAGTCTTGCGCCATCAAAGAAGCCCTGAACATAATCAGTAGAATAAAACTTCATTTTTTTGTATATATTTATAGCTCTGTAGAATTTTACACGTATATTTTCAGAAGGTTCAATAGATTTACCGATTATATAAAGTTTGTAGTTATTCCAAAGAATATTCTTCATGAGTTTTTACCTTTCGTATCATTCTATGTTACAATAATTTCAGAACAATATAATAATATTCTGTATCACGATATATTACATATATAAGAGAAAAAAAATACTGGCGTAAAGCCAGTAAAAGAAAGAAAAAAATAAGGAATTATAGTTCCGAAGAAACATCAAAAATAATCTCCTCAGTAATAATATCCTTACGTAACGTGGTGCCCATAATAAGGGCTTTAATGGCAATATTATTTATAATCCTGATAACGCCTGACGAGAGGTTAAAAATAGCATCTATAGCATTATCGTTAAATAAAGAAGTAGAAGCACCTGCAAGATTAAGGTGGTGTTGAATATAAAGGAAAGTTTCCTGTTTTGAAAGAGGCTGAAAATCAAATTTAATTCTGAGCCTCTGGTTAATAGAAGCGAGATTAGGCATGAGTATTCTGTCTCTCATGAGAGAATGTCCGGAGAGAATAACAATAACGGGGTCAACAGAGTCGATATTAAAATTGAGTAGCATTTGTAGTTCATAGAGGTTTTCATTTCTGAAGAAATGGATTTCATCAAAAATGAGAACTGGAATTTGCTTTTTGACAATGGCAAAATTAAGAAGAAGTTCCTGAATGGAAGAAAAACATTTAGATTTAAACCTGAAGCCATTGCCGCCGAGAGCAGTATTGAGCTGATAGTAAAAATCACATGGAGAGACAGAAGATAGAGGGAAATAAACGGTTTTATAAAACTCAGGCTTGAGTTCCTCAATGAATGCTCTGAGAGCAGTAGTTTTACCGACTCCGGGAGAACCTGTAAGAAGAAAAATACCTCTCGTTTGCTTTATAAATTCCATTCTTGAAGAGAATTCTTTAAAGGTATTAGATTTGAACATAGCCTCTTTTCGTATAGATTTTTCAAAAGGCATTGATTTAAAGTTATAATAAGTACGAAACAAAATTTATACCTCCCTGTGTTGAAAAAGATTGGAATAAGAAAGAGAAATATGAGGTGAATTAGCATTGAGGTGTAAATCGAGAGGTCTGAGCTTTACAGAAGGCCTATCATTTTCAAAGATAAAAATTTCCTGAGGAGAAGAAGGAGCATATCGTAATTCGAGATTAAGTCCGATGTATTTAGAAGGGACTTCATAAAGTTTATTATCAATAGAAACAGTAGAGTCAAGTTTGACAACTCTTTTGATAGTTCTATAAAAAATCAAATCGAGGACATCCCTGTCAATACGCTTAGGAGTAATAAGTTCAAGGTCTTTAAGATAACGTTCCATAGGAGGTTCATTTATACCAGTATGTAATTTTTTATGGTATTCGTTGTGAAGCCAATTTTTGAAAGATGTTTTGAGTTCGTCCAGTGTAATTGTATCATTATGGATTTCAGGTATAAATATCTGCTGGACAGTTCTAAAAAATCTCTCAATTTTCCCACGACTTGATGCGTCAAAAGGTCGTGAATGAATAACGGCTATTCCGAGTTTTGCACAGGGAAGATGAATGGATTGTGAGGTGAACACCTTTGCATTATCACAATAAAATTTGGAAGGTACTCCATAAGTCATAATAGCTCCTTTAAGAGTTTCTTCCAGGGAAGGCATGGCGGAGTCAAAACTCCAGAAATGCCCGACAATAACTCTTGAATGGTCATCAATAATGGCACATAGAAAAGTTTGTCTTTTCTTTTTACCGTCACGAATATAAATACTGTGCATAAAGTCACACATCCAGAGTTGATTTATATGTTCTGTTTCGAATTTCTTTCGTGGAATAATTTCTTTATTATTAATTTTAATATCATTGTCTTTAAGATATTTGATAAAAGTCTGTAGAGTGAATTCCCCTGAAGATATAAAACCTTCTTCAACCAGATACCTGTATAACTGGCTATAAGTTTTTATCATAGGCATTTCTTTCAGGGTATGTGTAACAAGCTCTTTGAATTTGGGAGATATTTTTCTTGATTTCCCTCTGTCCTTTCTTATTCTTGGTTTTATCCCTTCATACCCTTTTTTACGATAAGCTGAAAGCCAGCTTTTAAACGTAGAAACTGAAAATCTCTTTATTCCGACTCCGGGAACAGATATATCCCTGTCTGCAAATTTCTTAAAATACTTGTTCTGGCTTTCCTCATGTTCATATAGAACAGGTGATATTATCCCGTGTTTAAATAATGCCATTTTTTCACGCATTTTAAGTTTTTCTTCTTCGTTCATATATTACACCTCCAATTATTATTTTTATAATTATAAATAAGTCTCACAAACCAGGATATATAAAGGTTTGTGCAATTTATCCAAAAGAAGTTTTTTCTTGAAAAACAGACAGAAAATTCTTTGAATTCTTTAAAAAATGAATTGAAGTTTTTTAGATGAAGTGATTTTTTTATTTTTATTCGACTTTGAGGATAGGTTTGAAAAAAAACAAAAAAAAAAGCCATTACTCTGTATTTTTTTATTTTATACAGGTCGGAATTGAGATGGAATTCCCAGTAAAAACATACTGTTTGTTTTATACCCTCCCTGGCTTTCATAAAAGTCATATGACAATTTTTCCAGAGAGCGGATTTTCCCATCTGTTTCTCCTGATAAATATTTCAAAAAACAGCTTATTCTTTCAATAACGGAAACTGCTTTGTTCAGTTGAATTTCTATCCCATCGTATCTCACCGCTGTAAGTCTGTTTATGCCAGTATTAACATATTTTTTGAATAGATATATTTGACCTGGACTTATATTCAACAACTCACTATTTCCTGATAATGTCAAATTATTCAGAACTTCTTTTATTGATTTACCTTCCCGGATTATCTCTGATATTGACTTTAGTATAAAACCAGCGGAATATTTTACAAATGGGATCAGGTCAGAGGGCAGTATTGAAAATGTCACATGTTTGTTACGCTTTTTCCCTTTTTTATTACACTTAAATCTTATTATTCGGTAGTTTTTATAATATGTCCCTCCCTCATCAACTACCTGTCTTGTGTAATATCCACAATACTTTGCGCAATTTACTCCTCCGCATATGGGACAGCTTTCTTTAAACTTCTCTGATATGTCGTCAATCTTACCGCTATTGACTTTTATTCGATACTCTGATAATTTCATATGAATTGGTATTTGTATAATTGGTATTTTATCTATTCTGGGTAAAATGCCAATATATTTTTTTCTACCTGGTTACATTTTTTTTAAAATTTTTATTATCTTCTATACTTTTGCAGATTTCAGAAAAAGCCTTGAATTTATCAGATTCTATGTTTCAACCTAAAGTCAATAAAATCAAAGGTTTTATAAAAAAGTGCAAAAGTATAGTTATCTTTATTTTGACTTATTTTTATTTTTTGGTCACTTGATTCCTATTCAAAATTACCTAGTTTTGTATAGAATAATCTTTGAAATAACAACAGAGAGAAAAAATAGAAGCCCATCTACTTCGGGAGAAGGAAGAGGAAAAGGTGAAACTCCTAAAGCAAGCAGAAAAAGAGAGAACTGAACTGGAAACAAGACTAACAATAAAGGCTATGGAAGAAACCGCGAAAATTAAAGCTGAGGCAGAAGAGGAGAAAAAGCAAATTTCTGATGCCTGGAAGAAAGAGATGGAAGAAGCAAAAAGACCCTGGTGGAAATTCTGGTAATTTTTATATCATAAAGGAAAAAATAATATTCATAGAGAATAACATGAAAGAACAGGAGTAAATGGCTTAGTTAAAAAATCATCAATTGGCTAGAATGCAAGAAACTGAGTCCCGCTAAAAACTCAGTTTCTAAGAAAAACCGTCCCAAAACAGGCATTTTAGACACTTGATAAACTTTAACTACCATCACCTCCTTAACTCTAAGATTAGAGGAGGTAGTTATTTATCTTAATTATTAATTATATAGATAATAACAAAATCCTTCAAGTCATTTATGAAAAAAATGAAAGTTTTATATAAATTTACAAAAAAACTCTAAAAAAATTAAAATAAAGAAAGGAGAAAGTAAATGGTTATGAATTTCGATGAAGTACTCAACAAATTCACTAATCAAAAAAGGCTAAGTAACGGCAGTTATCAATGTTCCTGCCCTCTGCCTGCACACAAACACGGAGACAAAAGCCAGTCTCTAACTATAACAGAAAAGGAGGATAGAATATTACTCTTCTGCCATGTCTGCGGGGAATCTGCAACACCTGAAATTTTAAAATCAGTAGAACTTGAAGAAAAAGATTTATTCAAAAAAAACTGGAACAGAGAAACTTCTTCTTCAAACTCTCCATCAGGAGGGGATAAAAAAACCTGCTCTCTGGATTGGATAATAAAAAACTCTACATCTCATTATTTTTATAATAATGATAAGAATGAGTATGAAATTTTGAAAATCCGATACAGAGACAAAAACACAGGAGAAGAAGTAAAAGGCTGTTACTATCATTATGCCGGCTGTGACCGATGGATAAAAAACCTGAACGGCAAAAGACCACAGCTTTATAAACTTCCCGAATTACTCCAGGCAATCAAAACAGGGGAGGAGTATATATTCGATGTAGAAGGAGAAAAAGACGTTGACACACTCTCAAAACTGGGGTTAACTGCAGTAACTTCAGGCAGTGCACAGTCCTGGCAGGACAAATTTAAGGAATACTATCGAGGTGCAAAAAAAGTAATCATA
>LDIX01000002.1:0-4644 GCA_001468925.1 candidate division TM6 bacterium UASB340
ATACAACTAGAGTGATATGTGTTGTGTTTTTATTAAGTAGTGTTGCTAACACTGTTATGTGTCTTTTTTTTTTTAAAAGATCCGGCCCCCCCAGTTTACCACCTTTTTCCTCAAACAAACCCTTTCTATATTTTTTTAAAAATTAAAACAAAAAAAAAAAAAAAAAAAAAAAAAAATTTAAACAAAAAAAAAAAACGCTGGAAAAAATATATACCTTCAATAGAAAATAGAATCGAACAATTAAAAAAAGAAAAAAAAACAAACAATTTAAAAATAGCTGAAAATAGAATACAAAATTACAAGCAAAAAATTCAAGATCTAAAACAAGAAATAGCAAATCAACAAAATCTAAGAGCTGCAGCTTTGAACAAAATAGTAGACAACAAAGCTTTAGACGAAAAAATAAAAATAGAATCTGACGAAAAAGCTAAAGACCGTGAAGCTCAAATTCAAAAAACAGTTCAGGGCATTCAGACATTTATTAATGAAAGTTTGAAAAAAGAAAATTTAACAAAAGTTGCTGCTTTTACTGTTGGCACTGCGGCCGGAACCATGGCTTCATACTATGCCGGAAAATTAACATATAATTATTTAGAAATTTTAATTAATAAACCAAATTTAGTAAGAGAATCCAGTAGAATAAATTTAAAAAGCAAAATTAAAGATTTTTGGCTTGAAAAAATATTAGGGAAAAAAGCCGACGCTGCAAAAATCGAAGAAGTAATTTTACCGGCAGGTTTAAAGGCTGAATTGAACGATTTTGCTTTGGACACCAAAAATACGGTGTTAAACAAATTAAATTTTAGAAATGCTTTATTTTACGGTTTGCCCGGCACAGGTAAAACCATGTTTGCAAAATTATTGGCAAAATTTTGCAAAACGGATTATGCAATTTTTTCTGGTGCAGATTTTGCCCAATTTAAACCGGGAGATGATATAAAAGAATTACACAAATTTTTTGATTGGGCACAAAATAGCCCAAACGGATTAATTGTATTTATAGACGAAGCTGATTCTTTTTTAAAAAACAGAAAAATTTTAGACAATAGTGCTATTAATTTGGTCAATGCATTTTTATCTCGCACAGGTGAATCATCAGATAAAATTATGTTTATATTTGCAACAAATCATCCAGAAGAACTTGATCCTGCCGTACTTAGCAGAATTCATAGAAAAATAAATTTTCCACTACCAGGAGCTGAAGAAAGAAGACAGATCATAGAACTTTATCTAAAAAAATATATTTTAGAAGATAAAAAAATCATAAAAATTAACGGCAAAAATATAGAACGCAATATAAGTATTTCACCTAAAATAGACCAAATATTTATAAATAATTTAGCTCAAAAGGCAACTGGGCTTTCCGGCAGAGATTTAGCTCAAGCAGTACAAGAAATGCAAATTAGCGCATACAATAGAGGCAACGGAATTTTAAGCAAAGAAATTGCAGAAAAAGCCATTGCCCAAAAAATTAAAGAATCTAATCAAGAAAAAAATTATATAAAAACAAAATAATTATTTTTTTGATAAAAACTTTTGACAATCAAGTGCAGCCATAACGCCAAATCCGGAAGAAGTAATGGCCTGTTTATAAGTAAAATCAGCAACATCTCCGGCAGCAAAAATACCATCTTTAGATGTAACGGTCTTGCCTTTTAAAACAACATAACCATAATTATCAAGTTCTATATTATCTTTTAAAAAATCTGTATTCGGTTTCATACCAATTGCCACAAACAAACCATCTGCAGATAATACTTTTGTATCACCGGTTTTTTGGTGTTCAATTGTTATTTTAGTCATTTTAAGACCATCACCTTCAATTTTTTTAACAACTGAATTATAAATAATTTCTATTTTTTTATTTTCCATTACTTTATATTTTATTGGATCTTTTGCCGTTAACTCTTCAAGTATATGAATTATTGTAACTTTTTTTGCAAAATGACTAATGTGCTCAGCTTCAGTAACTGCACTATCACCGCCACCAACAACGATTACATTTTTATCTTGAAAAAATGGGGCATCGCAAGTTGCGCAAACAGAAACACCTTTTGCAAAATATTCTTGTTCTCCGGGAATATTTAATTTTTTATAGCTGGCGCCTGTGGTAATTATTACAGATTCAGCCAAAATCTCTTTTCCTAGTTTTGTAAAAATTTTATATGGTTTTTTTGAGAAATCGACTGCAACTACAGTATCTGAAATAATATTACATCCGGAAGCTTTGGCGTGCTCTTTGATATCCATCATAAGTTTAAAACCCATAACTTCTTTTATTCCAGGCCAATTTTCAACTTTTGTAGTTGTTGTTAATTGCCCTCCGGGCTGCATACCCTCAATAAGCAATGGATTATATTTTGCTCTTCCCAAATAAATTCCGGCAGAAAGACCTGCGGGGCCGGAACCAATTATTACAACACGTTCAACCATTATTTTCCTCTTCAATAGTTTTACTTTTCAAATTTTTCCAAAAATCCATTCTTCTTTTAACTTCTTTTTCAAACCCAAGTTCACCGGGGGTATAGTATACACTATCTTTTATATTTTCCGGTAAAAAATCTTGCCCTGCATAGTTATACTTAAATTCATGATCATATTTATAATTTTTTCCATAACCCAAATTTTTCATAAGATTGGATTCAGCATTACAAATATTTAATGGCACAGGTAAATTATTTTTTTCATGCACTTCTTTTATGGCATTATTAATAGCAATATAAGCACTATTTGACTTTGGCGCAGTTGCAAGATAAATAACCAATTGCGATAAATTTATTTTACATTCAGGCAACCCTAAATGTTCTATAGCCTGTTTAACTGCAATAGCTTGAACAAGAGCATCAGGATCTGCAAGACCTATATCTTCGCTTGCAGCTACTATTAATCTTCTTACAATTATTAATGGGTCTGCTCCGGATTCTAATAATCTTGCAAGCCAATAAATACCCGCTTGCACATCAGAGCCTCTTATAGATTTATGTAAAGCTGAAAGTAAATTATAATGCTCTTCTCCATTTTTATCGTATGTAAATTTTCTTGTAGATAAAATTTGTTTTACAATATCAACGGTTACTATATCGCAATTTTTAATTAAACCCTTAGCAAAACTTATAGCCATTTCTATAATATTTATTAAAGTTCTTGCATCACCATTGGCATAATTGACAACTATTTTTTTAGCATCGTCATCTATAACTATTTGTCTATTAACAGATTTATAATGTAAAATAATTTTATCTATAATTTTATATAAATCTTGATCAGTTAGTTGCTTTAGTGTGTATACTGAACATCTACTAAGCAAAGCACCATTAACGGCAAAACTTGGATTTTCGGTAGTAGCACCAATTAAAATTATTTGACCTTGTTCAACCGGTTTTAAAAATAAGTCCTGTTGTGATTTATTAAACCTGTGAATTTCGTCTATAAAAAGTATAATTGCTTTACCGCCAAAATTAATTTCTCGTTCAGCCAATTCTAAAATTTCTCTAACTTCTTTGGTTCCATTAAGCGCCGCATTAAATTGCACGAATTTTCGCTCTGTAATATTCGCTATAACATTTGCAAGAGTAGTTTTCCCGGTCCCGGGAGGTCCCCAAAAAATTATACTGCCAAAAGAATCGGTTTCGACTAATTTTCTAAAAACAGATCCATTTTTTAATAAATGTTCCTGTCCAAAAATATCATCCAAATTTTTTGGTCTGATAAGCTCAGGTAATGGCTTTATATTTTTTTTAAAAAGAGAAAGCTGTGCATCCATAATTTTTTTAGTTAAAAAACTTTCTAAAATATTTCACATAAAGAACAAGCTTTATCCGTATTTCTCTGAGAAATTCTTAAATTATATTCATCAATAGCTTCGCTCAAATTTAATATTTTTGTACGTAAAGTTCCATATGAATTTGGCAAAAAAATTTCTCTAATAATTTTAGCCTTATCAAATTCAAGATCTTTTTCAATAAGCATAGTAAATAATTCAACAATAGCTATTTTAACATTTTCATCTGTTTGATCTGTAAAATTATTTATTAAAAATAAATTTTCAAATCCACTACTATTTTTATACAAAAAATCACCGACTACAATAATTTTTAGTAATTCCATACCCTGAATTTTGACACCTATAAAACAATTATTTAAAGAATTTTTAACTGCAAATATAAAATCATCAATATATTTATTAACATTTATTTTTTCAGCTAAAATGCAATAAATTTCAAGAATTTTAATTTTTTTAGATTGAGCATTAAACTCATTATTATCAGCAACCAATAAAATACTTAATTTATCTAGTATTTTTATGATCTCAGCTTTTTTAATTTTTTTTGCATTACTAATTCCATTTTGAAGAATTGTTAAATCTTCAGTCATTACATTTTGATTGGATAAAAAATCTTTAACAATAAATATAAAATTATTAGAAAATAAACTTGAACTTAATAATAATATTATTAAAAATATACTAACTTTTTTTTGATATAAAAAAAACATATCCTATCCCCCTTAATAGATATTAAAATATTTTATAACCATGCCATATAATTATAAATCTTTATTATTGGCAAAAGCCAGAGACTTGTCCGCCATAGCTTTATGCGACGGCAGAAGCTCGCTAGAGCGAAGTATGGTGGAGGCGATGGG
>LDIX01000002.1:5118-58828 GCA_001468925.1 candidate division TM6 bacterium UASB340
CGAAGTATGGTGGAGGCGATGGGAGTCGAACCCATGTCCGCAACACTATCAGTTCCAAGCACTACATGTTTATCTCTTGAATATACTTTTATATCACCTCAAGAGCACAGATTAATATAAAAGCCGGTTTAGTGATTTTCTCTTCATACAAAACCAAAAAATCTATAAAGAGAGTTCTATCTTTTTAATACGAGTCAGTTCAATTGATAGACAAATATTCCTGACAAGACTGCTTAATATCTGTTATTAAGCAACGGCATAATCTAAACGATTTGCACTTATTTGATTTGTACGTTTTTTACAAGTTCCCATACAAAACTCGACATGCTCTCAAAACATCAAATATCACGTCGAAACCGTGACGCCCCCATAAATTTCAAAGATTTTTGCGCGTTTGTCATCCCGGGCTCAGACCCGGGATCTCTTTTATTCATACATAAATACATCAAAATCATGTCTATTTGTCAAACAGGTCAAATATTCATAAATAAAATAACTAGTTTTTTAACAAATATTTATAACTCATGATATAATTACAGAAAATAGTTATACAATCAATAAATTTATAAAAAATATGATAAAAAAACAGATAGATTTTAATAGTTTTAACGAAAAGCCAAGAAAAAAGAAACATTTTGGGCAACACTTTTTAAGAAAGTTCTCTGTAGTAGAACATATGATAAAAAAAGTAACCATTACACCTGAGACAAGTGTTATGGAAATTGGTTGTGGTGACGGTTTTTTAACAAAGGCTATTTTAAATTTAACTAAATGCAAAGAACTTCACGTTTTCGAAATTGACCCTGAATGGGCAGATTACGTAAAGCAAATAGTCAAAGATCCAAGACTTAAAATTAATATAACAAACATATTGGATGCAGATTTAAGTATATTAAGTAATCAAAAGCCTTGGGTTATGCTTGCCAATTTACCTTATCAAATAACATTTCCAATATTCTTCTTAATTCAAAGAAATAGAGATTTATTTCAAGAAGGCGTTGTAATGATTCAAGAAGAGGTCGCTCAAAAGATTGTTGCAAAATCAGGAAGAAGCTACAATTCAACTTCGCTATTTTTACAACACAATTTTGATTTTGAACTTATGGAAAAGGTTGGCCCGGAATCTTTTACGCCACCGCCAAAGGTTGATTCAAGACTTTTATATTTTAAACCCAAAGAGATTATTCAAGAAATTCCAAATGAAGCAGAATTTTGGAAATTTCTAAAATTATGTTTTCTTTCGCCAAGAAGAACGCTTTCCAATAATTTAAGACAAACTCACTATGATTTATCTAAAATTCCTGATAACATCTTAACCTTTCGCGCTCAACAGATAAAATTTGATGATTTTTTAAAAATTTGGTCTTTTTTAAACTAAAAGTGCGTTTTTTAGCAAAAAATGGCGTTTTTATTATTTAAAATAACATATATAATATTACTATATGTAAATAATTCAATAAATTTAATTAAAATTTGGGATTTTTATGATAAAAAATTTGTTTAAAAAATTAGGAATAATAATTGCGTTTTTAATATTAAACATAAATCAATCTTTTTCTATGAAAATAATTCCAAGGGACAGTTGGAACGAATATAAATTCTTTGGACCTGTTGCTGAGTTTGAAAATAGAAAAAAAATTTATTGTGATATAAAAGATGATTACACTGTAACATGTTATGCTGAAAATCCATCACGATGCGTATCTTTTAATCTTAAGGGAATAATCGGTCTAGAAACAAATGACAATTTTGATTTTTTAAAGGCCTACAATGAGGCTTTAGAAATATGTAATTCAGAAAACACATTTAACATATCAAATGAATTTCAAGAGTTTATAAATTCTAATCCAAATTACTGTCTTTCTATAAAAAATGCTGACAACAATTTACTAAAAAATACATTTATAGAATATTATGATATTACCTATAAGGTACCAACATTGTATAATATGATTAAAAATACAATTGAGGCTAGTTATAACTTAATATATTTTAAAAAAATAATTGGTCTAGAAATATTCGCTTATAATTTTGAACCTACAGATAAAATGGATTACTCATATGAAGTACATAAGCTTGAATTTAAAAACAAAACATTTAAATTTAATGCTTTATGTTTAAGAGACCGCTTCTTACTCAACACTTCAGATTTTCAAATAAAAAACATCATTGGTCACGAAATTATGCATTTTAAACAACAACAATTCAATAAAGAATTTGATGAATTAGAAGCAGATTTAGGATCTTTGTTAGCAAATAACAATCCAGGAATAGCTATTTGGATTGGTAGAAATATCTATATAGATCCAAAAGAAGAATATCTATTTATTTCAATTGATAAATTATATAAAGACTTAGAAGAAAAAAATGAATATGGTTATCCTAAAGCCGAAATACGTATTCTATTTAACCTAGTTATGTATTCTCACTTTAAAAAAGCCCAAGATATATTATTTTCAGTTTCATATGAACCAGACTCAAATAGCGAATCATACGCCAGCTCAAGCGAGAGCGAAAATTTAAGTTATTATTCCAGTGACGAAAATTAATTTTGATTGAAAAAAATTTTTAAGATAAAGGGCCTGATTTTTATTCTAGGCCCTTTTTTATTCCCATCAAAAATACGTTAACATATCAAATAATTATAAAAAAAAAATTTTTCTATGATTTTGGACATAATTTCTTTACCTTAAGTCTAGTTATTTAAAAAAAATAAAAGGTTTAGGAGAGTTTTTATGATAAAAAGTACTAAAACAAAAATAATCTTTTCATTATTATTTCTAATTTCAACATCCCCACTTATTTCTCAAGCTTGTAAATTAATCATAGATAACCAAACTGATGATAATTTTTCTTTAAGCTTTTACAAAAAAAGCAAATTATCCGGAAAAGAACTTTTTATAAAAAGATTAAAAGTAAAAGCTTTTGGCGATAATCACTTTGAGTCATCCCAAGACATATCCAAAATAGAATTTACCTATCTTTCAGGTACAAATAAAAATAAAAAAGAAATCTTTAATCAACCAATCAAAAGTAAAAGCGGAAGCGCAAACATTTTAGAAATTAAAAAAGAAGGTAAATTTACAACAATGAGTCTTTGCGAATTTTATTCTTTATTTATAAAAAATAAGCTATCAAGAGAAATACGCATAGATTTTAATTTAGGTAAAAATAAAATACGAACAATCACCATTCCCGCAAAAAGCAAAAAAGGTGCTTTTAGAAATGCAAAACAAATAAAATCAATGACAATGTACACAAGAAACATTTTTACAGTATGGAAGCCAAAAATTGTTCATGAAAAAAGCTTTAAAATAGAAAATTTCAAAAAAACATTAATTATTGTTGATAAAGAAGGCGTATCTATTAAGGTAAAAAAAGTTGTAAAAAAAGATCCAAAATATTCGGTTGCCAATATTTATAATAAAACAGACAAAAAAATAAATGTGAAAATTAAAAGCGATAAATATCACGAAATTAATATGAAACCTGACGATAAACAAGCTCAAATAAAATTTAAACACCCAAAACAAAAAATTAAATCAATTCAGGTTTTGGCAAAAAATCTTGATGATAAAGAAAGTGTAAATGATTATAAAATTAAAAGATTCAAGCCATCTCTGGAACTAAAAGAACAAGACGATCTTGAAATAACAATTCGCTCTGAAAATGAACGCTTAAGTATTGTTAGGCCAAAACAAAAACACAAATACACCAGTCACACGAAAGATATAATAGAAAATAAGTAAAATTTAGCGTTGATTTAAAAAATTAAAAACAAGCTTTGACCAATTTTCCATACTATCGTAAAGCTGTTTACATTCATCAAGTGTAAGCAGCTTTCCTGATTTTAATTCAGAATTAACTTTTATATTGGCTGAATCTCCATGTAACAAAAAAACAAACCCGGCATGAACTTGACCAACATCATTTGAATCATCATTTAGTAAACCGACTGGCTCTATTTCAAAATTGCCTTTAAAATCGACTTCTTCATTAAACTCACGTTTTGCCCAACTAAAAATATCAAACCCGTTTATATCTTCTTGACGTATATGACCCCCAATGCCAAGTGAATACATATTTTGCAATCTGACTTCACTTGCTTTTGATTGCCTTTGCATTAGAAAATACTTTTCCTGAAATTTAAAAATAAGATATGGAATTATCTGTTTATAACTTTTATCCGTTTCTGCTAAAGATCGCCAAATAAATTCTTTATTTTTTTCTATTAAATCTTGATAATAATCAAAATCGATTTTATTAATTCCGGATATCTCTTTTTTATCAAATAAAATTTCACGTTTGATTACTAAAATTTTTTCGTCTTCTTTTTTCAGATAAACAGCTTTTGAATCAGTTGTTTGCTTTTGCATAAAAAACCCCGCTTATTAAATTTAAAAAATATTTAATAAGCAGGGTAACACAAACAAACGATAAAGTAAGTCGAATTTTTTATACAAAAGCATCTTTAATTAAATCAAGCCATAAACTATCTTTTACAAAAGATGTTTGTAAGTAAGATTGCTCAACAGATCCAGTTGGAAAATATATTGATAGTCCGCAAGCATTTGCAAATTTTTTACCTGAAGTCTTAGCAATAACGGCATTTTCTATGGACTTCATTCCAATTAAAAGTTCCGATTTTAAATTCAAAAGACTATTTTTAAAAAGTTGATTACTTGTTAAGCACAGATTACCATCAATCTGTTTTATAAGTTCAAAATAAAAAGAATATAAATCTATATAACTTTTATTTGTAAATTGAGTTGATGCACGCCTTGCATATTTTATAAAATTTTTAACTTGAGATAATGAAATCTTCTTTGCTTCATTAATTTTTAATATAATATTATTTATACTTGTTTTTACACTATCCAACTGATCTAAATCAACAGCCGATTGGGTATAAAAATCAATTTTATTTTGATAAAAATTATGATAAGTCAAAACGCAACCCTTTGCCATATCAATCGGAGTGGTTGTTCCTGAAGAAATCGCTGTAAATAAATCCAAATAATTCCAACCATATGCAAGCTCAACTTCTTGCGAGCTAACCATATATTTGGCATATCCGCGTGCAAGATAACCAATTTCAATCATGGACATTAAACATGCATCCATTCCAAAAATATCCAACTTTTTACCCTTTAAAACATTTTCTTTAATCTGTTTTAAAGCTTCTAAAAGCTCCTCATTATTAAGATAACTTCTGGACTGTTCGTTAAATAATATTCCCCTGTGCTGATTTAACGTTAAATAATCAAAGTCTTGTGAATTATTAAATGCTTGAGTTAAATCATCATCAATTTTTATAGGAAAAAACTGTTCTTGATCATTAGAATTTATTACCTGGTTCTCAACTATATTTTGATTATTAATTACAACTTCATTAAATTCTTGCCCTGATAAACCTAATCCATAACCTAATCCAAACCCGGATCTTCTATGCCAAATAGGATCAATTATTCCAACGCCATGATTCCATAATATTAAAAAATTATTTTTTGCCGGATATTTATTTACAGCCCATTCCATAGAATCAACAAGATCTTTTACATTTGTTCCATCACTATTTATTGGTAAATAAGTATCAAGTTTTATTTCATCTTTTAAAATTTGATACCTCCAAACGCCATCTTTTCCTGGTTGATACCACTGAACCAAAATATTCAAATTATTATTAGAGCCAATCTTTGCCATAGAGTATAAATTCTGCGTAGCAAATCTGCTCAAGTTATTTTTAGCCTGGACATAAATTAATATTGTCCAATCTGCTATAGAAAATATATGATTAAAAGAAGTTATAGAAATAAATAATGCGATAAATAGCCTAGACTTTATACTCATAATCCCCCCTGAAAAGCCCTTTTAAAGCTTTTTCCCTAAATAATCCTATCTTCATATTTACAATAAGAAATTATTGGGCGCAAAATCAACGCTATCGTTTTTATTTAAAAAAAGGCTGAGTTTTATTATAATTTTCTAATGGAAAATATATTTATATAGATTTGTTTTTTGAATAAAAATCATACAGATTATTAAGATGACAAAAATAGAGTATGAGCATATAGTAATAAATATTTTGTTATTTAATTTATGTTATTAACACATATTATTAGTAAATTATTAAAAGCAAAAAGGCTGACTATGAGTTATAATTTTTTAGAAATTGAAGAAAAATGGCAACGATATTGGGAAAAAAAACCATATTACAATTCAAAAGATAATAAAAATCTAAAAAAATATTATTGTCTTGATATGTTTCCATATCCATCCGGATCTGGATTGCACGTTGGACACTGGAAAGGTTATATTTTTTCAGATCTTTATGCTCGAATAAAGTTTTTACATGGCTACAATGTTTTACATCCTATGGGTTGGGATGCATTTGGACTTCCTGCAGAAAATTATGCTCTAAAAAATAAAGTTCATCCAAAAATAAGCACTCAAAAAAATGTTGATATATTTAAAAAACAGATTAAACAAATGGGTGCAATTTATGATTGGACAAAAGAGGTAAATACAACAGATCCAAATTATTATAAATGGACCCAATGGATATTTTTGCAAATGTTCAAAAAAGGGCTTGCCTACGAAGACAATATGCCAATAAACTGGTGTCCATCGTGCCTTACAGGACTTGCAAATGAAGAAGTTGTTGGCGGCGTTTGTGATCGCTGCGGCACACAAACCGAGAAAAAAAATATCAGGCAATGGGTTTTAAAAATTACAGAATATGCAGAAAAATTACTTGAAGGCCTGGATAGATTGGAATGGCCTGAAAAAGTTAAACTTATGCAAAAAAATTGGATTGGAAAAAGTAAAGGTGCCAACATAATATTTAAAACGGAATCCGGAATTGATTTAAAAGTTTTTACCACAAGGCCTGATACACTTTTTGGTGCAACATTTATGGTTATGGCTCCGGATCACGACTATGTTGAAAAAATTGTAACAAAAGATCAGAAAGAAATAGTTAAAAAATATCAAGAAGAAGTTAAAAATTTATCAGAGATAGAAAGAACAGCTGAAAACAAAGATAAAACAGGTGTATTTACAGGTACTTACGCAATAAATCCCGCCAACAATAAACGCATACCAATATGGTTATCCAGTTATGTATTAAAACATTATGGCACCGGTGCAATTATGTGTGTTCCTGCACATGATCAAAGAGATTTTGATTTTGCTAAAAAATTTAACCTTGAAATATTACAAGTAATAAAAACTAACAGCGATAACAATTTAATCAGTGCAATAGAAGAAGACGGCATATTAATAAACTCAGATAAATTTAATGGATTAGATGCAAAAACTTCAGGAGCACAGGCAATAGTAGAAGATCTTGCACAAAAAAATATTGCTGAATTTAAAACAACCTACAAATTAAGAGATTGGATTTTTTCTCGTCAAAGATATTGGGGAGAACCAATACCATTGATACATTGCAAAAAGTGTGGCATTGTTGCAGTACCTGAAAATGAATTACCGGTAATTCTTCCTGAAGTTGAAAATTATGAGCCATCAGGCACGGGTGAATCTCCACTTGCAACTATAGAAGATTGGGTAAATACAAAATGTCCAAAATGTAATGGATCAGCTAAAAGAGAAACTAACACAATGCCTCAATGGGCCGGATCGTGTTGGTATTTTTTACGCTATCCAAATCCAAATTTAAAAGATAAAGCTTTTGATAGCCAAGATATGCAATATTGGCTGCCGGTAGATCTTTATGTAGGCGGTATCGAACATGCGGTCTTACATTTATTATATTCAAGATTTTATATTAAAGTTTTGTATGATATGGGTTATTTAAAATTTGACGAACCATTTAAAAAATTATTCAACCAAGGCCTAGTTTGCATGTATTCTGAAAAATCAGGTCGTGTAGAAAAAATGTCAAAATCAAAAGGTAATGTTGTAAATCCCGATGATATAATTAAAGAATTAGGTACCGATGCATTACGCATGTATATGCTTTTTATGGGCCCTCCGGAAGAAGATGTTGTTTGGCAGACAGATTCTATAAAAGGTGTGAAAAATTTCTTAAATAGATTATGGATATTTTTGACCAATAAAGAAAATATTGTATCTGAAGACGAAAATATCTCTCAAGAATCTTTAAAACGTTTTCACTTATTTTTAAAAGAATTTGAAACAAGAATTGAAAGTTTCAAAACAAATACCGCCGTATCTGCAATTATGGAATATTTAAACGATTTAACGGGTAAAAAGCTAAAATTAAATAAAGAAATATTGGAAATGTTTTTGGTTGCAATTTCAACAATGGTTCCACATTTTTCAAGTGAATTACTGGAAAAACTTTTGAATAAAAAACTTGAAGATTTATCTTTTCCAAAATATGATCCGGTATTAGCCGAAGTAAATAACATAGAAATAGCGATACAAATAAATGGAAAGCTAAGAGGCACGATTTCAACAACTAAAGACCAAGATCAAGATTTTATTGAACGTGAAGCAAAAAAAATCGTTACTAAATGGCTTGAAGGAAAAACAATAGTAAAAACTATTTATGTTTCAAATAAGTTAATTAGTTTTGTTATTAAATAATAGGAAAAACATGAAACTATTTTTAGACACGGCAAATAAAGAGTTAATAAAACAATGGATACCAACCGGAGTTATTGATGGTGTTACAACAAATCCATCTCTTTTAGCACTTGAAAGTGGCAATATTAAATCTATCCTATTGGATATATGCAACATGGTAAACGGCGACGTTAGCATAGAAGTTGTAGAAAAAACACCGGAAGGTGTTTACCAGCAAGCAAAAGAAATAAGCTCTTTAGCTAAAAATGTTGTTGTAAAAATACCGTTTGCTCAAGAATATTTACCGGTAATTTCAAAACTCACAAAAGAAAATATTAAAATTAACGTCACATTAATATTTTCACTTACTCAAGCTCTTCTTGTATCAAAACTTGGCGTAAAATATATATCGCCATTTATAGGCCGATGGGACGATATAGACGTAAATGGCATGAATTTAATTGAAGACTTGGTAATAATGAAACAAAATTACGGCTTTAAATCTGAAATTTTAGCAGCATCCATAAGAAATGTGATACATCTTCAAGATTCAATTCTTGCCGGTGCAGACGTTGCCACTATTCCACCCACACTTTTGGATAAAGTCTTTAAACACCCTCTAACCCTTCAAGGTATAGAAAAATTTGATAGTGATTGGAAAAAATTGGGTAAAATAAAATTGTTTGATTAAAATATAAAATTACTATTGCATATTTTTTATCAACTATTATATTATCAATACACTTGTAAAAAAATAATATGTAGGTTTATTTTTTCGAAAGAATAAATATGAATTCATACAATTTAGCAGAAGAATTAAATGAAAAATTTGATCTTCTAGAAGACTTAATTTATTTAGCAAAAGATGAAGAAGAAGATGACGAAGAATGGGATGATGAAGACGAAGACTTTGACGATGAAGACTTTGATGACGAAGATGAAGATTTTGATGATGAAGATGAATGGGATGATGAAGACGACGAAGATGACGATTGGGATGAAGACGACGAAGATTAGTTAAATAAAGCCCAGCGCTTATCCAGCCTTCGCATAAAGCTACGGCGGACAGGCGCACTGGGCTACTAAAATATCGCCTGCTAACGCAGGCTTTAATTCGTAAAATATAATTAAATTTATATGATAATAGCCCACGTAGGTGGGCGAGTTTATGGTAGCCCAGTGCGCAAGCGCTGGGTTATTAATTTTTAACAATTTTATTTAATCAAAACATTTTCAACAATATTAAAAGAAATTTGTTCTTGAATTTTATTTTCAGATTCAAATAACATATCACCATTTTCTAAGACATTTATAAATTTTCCGGCAATTATTTCACCATTAAATTTATGTATCGTGATATTTTTATTTTTTAAATAATTTAGATTATCACGCCATATTTTAAAAATATTATCAAATTCAAGATTTAACCATTTTTTATAAAAATTATCGATACTATTTAAAATATCATTTTGCAAAATTTCTTTATTTACTATTTTTTCAGAAATTTCTCGTAAGCTTATTGCTTTCAAATTTAAATTATTATTTTTTATTAAATTATTTGTATTAATAGCAAAACCAAAAATCACACCTGATATTTTATTACCCTGCCAGACAGCTTGTGATAAAATACCAGCAACTTTAAAATTATTAAAATTAAAATCGTTGGGCCATTTTAAATTTATATTAAATTTTGCAAGATTTTCTAAAATTCCCAGCGATATTGCCATATTTAAATTATTTAATTTAACCACTAACTCTTCACCAGTTAAATTATTTAGAATTTTAGGTTTTAGTAAAAGAGTCACAACAAGCTGCTCTTTATCAAATATCCAAGATCTATTTTGTCGCCCACGTGTAAATTCATGCTCATCGGTAATAAAAATTGATCCATCCGGAGCTGAATCCATATTTTCTTTTGCCCAATCCAAAGAATTATAAACTTTTTTTTCGTGATAGATCTTAGAACCTATGATCATATTTTATACTTACTTTCACGAGCCTCGTGACGCAAAATATCTTTTTCGCGTAACTCTCGTTTTTGGCTTGCTGCTTTTTTATGTTTTCCAATACCTAATTCAATCTTTATTAATCCCTTTTGATTGAAATAAATGCTTAATGGAATTATAGTCATGCCTTTTTTTGAAATTTCACCAATTAATTTATTTATTTCTTTTTTATGTAACAAAAGTTTTCTTGATCTTCTTGATTTATCTTCTTTTGTGTATGCATGCGAATACGGAGCTATATGACAATTTAATAAATTAATTTCACCATTATGCATTGTTGCATAAGAATCAACAAGTGAAATATTATTCTGTCTGATAGACTTTACCTCATCACCGGTAAGTACAATACCGGCTTCAATCGTCTCTTTTATTTCATAATCATGAAAAGCTTTTTTATTTTTATTTATTATTTTCATAACTTGTTATTTTCATAATCTTTTTTAAATTTTTTAACCAAATTTTTAAATAAAATATGTACAAATGGGTATAATACTATGGCAAAAAATATACCTAAAATATTGCCCCCAATTAAAAATGACCAGATACAAATTTTACCAGATCCAAAAATACGCGCCAGCGATATTGTCCAAGTTGGATTAAAGCCTAAAAAAGTATGTATTAACCAATAACCAAAAAAATAATCAAAACTATAAAACGCTACCATGGTCCATGGATTATTAAACGAGGTAGCCAAAAATAAAATTGGAAAATTAAGCTTAAAAAAAAATTTGGCGACAAACATCATTGCCGTATGTAACCCAGGAAATGGTGAAAAGGCTATATAAATTCCCGTACAAAAAGATTGAGATAACTTCTTAACAGACCATCCATCAGTAAATGACTTTTTTAAAGTTGCTTTAATTTTATCTAAAACTTGCATTAAAACCTTTTTTGTTAAAAACTAAAACATGTGTTATTAATAATTTCAAGATAAGGAGATTTAGCATGCATATCAATAAAAAAATAATTTATTTATTATTCAGTTTAGTATTTATATCTTTTTGTTGCAAAAATTATTTAAATGCAGGTTTTAGTTCAAAAGGTTATATTCAAGTTAACCCAAATTGGAAATCAACCCCGACATTTAGAATATTGTTTAACGGCAAACAAACAAGAAATGACGAAAATGGCTTTTACTCATTTCCAATGGACCAATATCTGAATAAATACTCTTTTTTAGTCTGTAAGCACATTCAAAAAAAAGTCGATAAAACAAACACATTAAAATATTTACGTACAAGAGTTGAGAAACCATATAAATTTTATAGTTTTAAAAGATCTGTTGATGGTAAAAAATGGATTCAAAAAGAAAAAAATTTGAAAAAGAAAAATTTTATAATTCCTGACAATTGCATAATAGTTTTAATAAATCCTAAATATATAGAAAAAGTGGAAGTTTGGAGCGTAAATCCGGGAGCTAATTTTTTAAAATTACCTAAAATTAAATTAAAAGATAATTTGGTTGAAGCTCGCGTAAAACGCGAATCAAATAAATCTTTACTAAGATCGCTTGATTTATTGCCTTTTCACGAAAAAATTGCAATAGAAAAAAAGAATTTTGATAATGATCCTAAAAAATTGGCCCAATTAATCCAATAAATATGAGGCTTAAATGAAAATTTTAGCAATTCTTGCACATGATAAAAAAGAATCTTTAAATAGTTTTATTTTTTCTAAAATTATTGAGTATTTAAAAAGTAAAAATTCAGTAAAAAATAATAATATTGAAATCGAAACACTTAATCTTTATGATTGCGCAGAACAAATACCATTTTATACCCACGATAAAACAAAATTAGAATCAAATAGTTTTTTTCAAAAAAATAAATCTCTAATTTTAAATGCCGACAGACTTATAATAGTCCACCCAATATATTGGTATTCATTACCCTCTATTCTTAAAGCCTGGGTCGATCTGATAACAAATTATGCATACAAATATGAATCAGGAAATAACGCCAAAGCCTTACATAACATAAAAAAAGTTTTTGTTGTAAATACATCTATGGCACCAGCATTTTACAGAAAATATTTAACTGCAAATCCCGCCAAAAAACAGCTTTTATATACGTTTAAATTTATAGATATAAAAGATATTAATTTTTACGAAATAGGTAACGTTTATAAATTAGATAATATAAAATTTGAAAAGCACATTAAAAATATTTTAGAAGAAATTGATGAGTTAATGATATTAACTTGATTTTAAGGATCAAAAAAAAGCTTACTTTTTCTTATTTTTAATAAATCTAGCAAGAACAATAGAAAAAATTACCAAAAATAAAATAAATCCAATTAAAAAGAATCCTGCATTAATCCCAAAGATTTCTTCCTTAATCATAAGGTCTATATATCTGTTATCTGCTTTATCAATAAAAGGGATAGATGTCATCCATCGATTTGTCATGAAAAAATCTTTCTTTACATAATTTTGTTTTAAACTTATGCCAAAATAAGTATGTATTATAAATATTAATCAAAAAAAGTAAAACGACCAACAATGAACCAATGTTGCCAAGCTATAAATTAATTTATCTTATAAATAATTACTTAAAAACATCAAGATCTAAATCTGAAAATTGATTCTGCTCTGCCTTTTGTGCTCCTAAAAAAGCAATCATTGCGGCATTATCTGCGCAAAATCTGCAAACGGGGCTAATAAATTTTTTACCCAAATTATTAACAATAGAATTTAATCGATCGCAAATATAATTATTACAGGCAACGCCACCTACAAATGTAACGGCTTTTGCATCTGGATATAATTTTAATGCAAGTTCAATTTTTGCTTGAAAAATATCTGCTATACAAACTAAAAGAGAACTAGAAACCTGATTTTGTAATTCTGAAGTTATGTTTTCAAAAATAGGACCATTTTGTAAATCATAAGCATTCTTTTTAACAAGATCATACATAACAGCTGTTTTTAAACCGGAAAAAGTAAAATCCAATGTTTTTGTAAAATTTTTGGTTCTAGGATATTTATAAAAATCCTGAAAATCTACAATCTTTGCCGCTTGTTCAATTTTAGCGCCACCCGGATATCCAAAGCCTATAATTTTGGCTACTTTATCAAAAGCCTCACCTGCAGCGTCATCTATAGTTTGACCTATAACTTCATATTCACCAAAATTTTTAACATAGTAAATTACAGTACTGCCACCCGACGCAGAAAGACAAATATGTGGAAACGGTACATCTTCTATTGAATTATCAACTTTTAAAAAAGAAGAAAATATATGTGCTTTCAAATGATTTATGCCAATTATTTTTTTATTTTTAGCAAATGCTAAAGATTTGGCAAAACAAAGTCCAACGAGTAAAGAACCCACAAGCCCGGGCTTATTGGTTACAGCTATATAATTTATATTATCTAAACTAATATTAGCCTTATCAAGTGCCGCTTGAACTATAAGATCTATTTTTTCCAAGTGCGATCTGGATGCAATTTCCGGAACAACTCCGCCATATATTTCATGTAATTTTATTTGTGAAAAAACTACATTTGAGAGCAGCTGCTTACGATCAGAATCATAAACAGCTGCAGCAGTTTCATCACAAGAAGATTCTATACCTAAAATTATAGACATATTTATTATTGTTTTTTCTTATTCATCAATTCCCAGAATTCGTCATTAGTTTTTGCTTCACGCATTTTCTCAATTAAGAATTCCATACCTTCAACGGTATTCATTGTACCCAATAATTTTTGAAGTATCCACATTCTCTTTCTATTTTCATCAGAGAGTAATAACTCTTCTCGACGAGTTCCGGAAGGAACAAGATCAAATGCCGGATAAACTCTTCTATTTGAAAGTTTACGTGTAAGATGTATTTCCATGTTACCCGTACCTTTAAACTCTTCAAATATAACTTCGTCCATCTTAGATCCGGTTTCTACAAGGGCTGTAGCTATAATTGTAAGAGATCCACCCTCTTCTACATTTCTTGCAGCACCAAAAAATCTTTTTGGTCTTTGAAGCGCATTGGCATCAATACCGCCTGTAAGAACTCTACCCGAAGCCGGAGCCAATGTATTATAAGCTCTGGCCAAACGAGTTAATGAATCAAGTAAAATTACTACATCGCGTCCGCATTCAACAAGTCGCTTTGCTTTTTCTAAAACAATTTCAGCAACTTGCACATGTCGTGTTGCATATTCATCAAATGTAGAACTTACGACTTCCGCTTTTACAGAACGTTGCATGTCGGTTACTTCTTCAGGACGTTCATCAATTAAAAGCATAAGCATAATAACATCAGGATGATTTTTAATAATTGTATTCGCTATTTCTTTTAATAACTGAGTTTTACCGGTTTTTGGTGGAGCAACAATCATACCACGTTGTCCCATACCGATTGGGGTAAAAATATCCATTAATCTTGTAGAGATTATTGCAGGTTCACCCTCAAGATTAAATTTTTTATTAGGGAATATTGGAGTTAAGTTTTCAAAAACAGTTTTGTGATACCCCGCAGATGGCGACTGAAAATTTACACTATCAATTCTTTGTAATGCAAAATACTTTTCACCTTCTTTAGGTTTTCTTAGTGTTCCCTTAACAACATCCCCAGTTCTTAAACCGAAGCGTTTAATATGAATTGGTGAAACATAAATATCGTCAGGTCCGGGAATATAATTAAACTTTGGAGAACGTAAAAAACCAAATCCGTCAGGCAATCTTTCCAAGATACCATCACCAAAAATATCAACTTTTTTATCGGACTGAGTTTCAAGAATTTTAAAAATAATAGTCTGTTTTTTTAATGATACAACTTCAGGAATTCCCAAACTTTGAGCATATTTTATAAGCTCAGTAATAGGCATATCTTTTAATTCCTGAACATTTATAGCTTTTTTTGGATCTCTGGATTCATTTGATGAATCCATATCATTTGAAACTTCTTTTGAAGAAACATCTTTTTTTTCAGTACGAACTTTTCTTTTATATCCGCCTCTTGCAGGGCTACTTGTGGCAATTTCATCTTCATTGCCAACAAAAATACCTACCTTTGAATCAGAATTTTGTTCATCTTGATTAAATCTTTGTTCATCATTAGTCGAATCTTGATCCAAATCATTTTTTAACTCTTTATCATCACGTATCATTAATTTACCTCTTAGAGACTTTTTTGAATTATTCATCAGATTTTAAACCCTCCACAAATTTAAAATAACCTCCATTAAATTTTTAATTAAAGAACCTCTTTTTTATGAGCGGCTCGTTGCTCAAGATATATCATAACAGGACTTGCAATATAAATGGAAGAATATGTTCCAAAAATAATACCAAGCATCATTACAAAAGAAAATCCTCTTAATGATTCACCACCCAAAACATAAAAAGCTATTACGGAAAGCAATGTTGAAAAACTTGTAAGTAAAGTTCTTCTCAATGTCTGATTTATACTTATATTTACAATATCATTTAAAGTGTGATCTTTCATTTTTTTAACATTATCACGAATTCTGCTAAATATTACGATAGTATCATTTATTGAATAACCTAATATTGCCAATATTGCAGCCAAAACAGATAATGAAATTTGTTCTTTAAATAGCAATATACAAACAAGAACAGCAAGCATATCGTGACATAAAGCCACAACAGCTCCAACACCGTAAGCAAATTTTGATCTTATTGCAACATATAGCAATATCGCTAGAATTGATAACAACACGGCAAAAATTGCATTTTTTTTCATATCTTTGCCAACTTCAGCACCAATCCAATCAATATGAGTAACTGTCATTGTGTTTCCAGGAGTAGCAGCATCAACAGCCATTCTAAATTTATCTTCAAGACCTTCAACAGTAACCCCGCCAAGTTTTACGATAAAATTTTTACCGTCTTTACCAATGCTTTGAATTACCGAATCTTGCCAACCTTGGCTTGAAATTGCATTTCTTAAAACACCAATATCTATACTTTTTTCAAAAGAAATATTAATTTCTGCACCACCGGCAAAATCTATTGCATATTTAAATCCACCTTGCATAAAATAAGCAACAAGACCTGAAGCTATTAATGCCAATGAAAAAAACATACAGGCTGATTTGTACTTTAAAAAATCAATCATGATTCCTACTCTTCCTTAAAAACTAAGCCAATTGATCAATAACTGAAACAAACTGTCTGCCTTTCAAACCTTTGTAATATTTTACAAAGCCAGATTTTACAGCAAAAAGAGTGTCATCTTTGCCCATTTTTACTCCGTTGCCTGGATGGATTTTTGTCCCTCTTTGGCGAAATAAAATATTTCCAGGTATTACAACTTCACCTGCAAATTTTTTACAGCCTAAACGTTTACTTTGACTCTCGCGACCATTACTAGTTGAACCACCGGTTTTACTCGTTGCCATCTTAAATATCCTTTATTTTTAATAAGAAATAATTAAAAAGATCTTACAAACTTTATATTTTCTATTTTTAACGAATTTGCCTAAAAAAGACAAAAATATTGTGCCTTGTTTTTCAACAAAAGTCAAAGGGTTTATTTCGTTACTGACTCCCAATTCTTGCCAATTTTTGTAGCCACTTTTAACGGAATTATCCAATTTTCAACAGTTTCCATCTCTTTTTTAATAATTTTTTCAACAAACTCGACCTGTTCATTTGGAACCTGAAGAACCAATTCATCGTGAATTTGTAATATAATTTTTGCGCTCTGGTACTTCTCTTCCAGCTTTTTATGAATATTTATCATAGCTTTTTTTATTAATTCGGCTGAAGTACCTTGCACCGGACTATTTACGGCAATTCTTGCAGCTGCTTGATACAAATTTTTATTCTGCTCATGCAAACCTGAAACATACCTACGCCTACCCATTAATGTTTGAGTAAAGCCATCTTCTTTAGCTTTCTTAATAGTAGATTCTATCCAAGATGCAACACCCTTATATGCATCAAAATATTTATCTATATATTCTTTTGCCTGAGACTGTTTTATATCTAAATCTTTTGACAAGCCATATGGTGTCAATCCGTAAATAATACTAAAATTTATTTTTTTACCAATCTGTCTTTGTTCATGTGTAACTTTATCTATGGAAACATTAAATATTTGGCTTGCCGTTTTTGCGTGTATATCTTGATCTTGATCAAAAGCTTCTATTAAATGTTCATCTTTTGTCATATGAGCTAAAACACGAAGTTCTATCTGCGAATAGTCTGCAGATAAAAAAGACATACCCCTATCGGCCAAAAATGCCGATCTAATTTTTATACCATGATCAGACGAGACCGGTATATTTTGTAAATTAGGGTTTGAACTTGAAAGTCTACCTGTGGCAACCATTGTTTGGCTATAAGATGTATGCACTTTTCCAGTATTTGGGTTTATTTCATCTATTAGCGTTTGTACATAAGTACTTAGTAATTTTGATAACTCTCTATAATTTAAAATAAGTCCGGGTATTGGATGAATTTTACTTAATTCCTCAAGAACTTCTTGGTCAGTTCCACGGGTCCCTTTATGCGTTTTTTTTACTATAGGCAACTTTAAAACATCAAATAAAAGTTCCTGCACCTGCTGTGGAGAATTTAAATTTATATCATGATATTTTTTATTATAATTTTCTTCTATAAATGCAAATATTTTTCGTTCAACAATTTTTAAATCATGCATTATTTCTTTGCCTATTTCTTTTAATTTTTCCGGATCAAGTTTAATTCCGCATAGTTCCATATCAAACAAAACAAAAGATAATGGCATCTCCAAGTCAATAAATATTTTATATAGCTTAGAATTATTTTTTAATTCTTTTTCAAGTATGGGTTTTAATTTAAATGTTTGTAATGCATCATAAGCTGCATATTCGGAAGCCTCTTTTATAGGAACCTGTTTAAATGTTTTATACTTATTTTTTAAAATTTGTTCAAAAGTGCTCATTGGCTCATTAAGATATTTTACAGATAATACCTTTAAATTAATTTTATCATCTTCTTTTTTTAGTAAACTTGCAGCTATTAAGGTATCAAATGTAATATTTTTAAAATCTGCGCCATATTGTTTTAAAACAAGCAAATCAAACTTGGCATTATGAAATATTTTTTCAATCTTATTACTTAAAAATATTGGTTTTAATTTTTCAAGTGTTGATTTAAGATCAAGCTGTTTTACAGAGCTATCTTCATGCGAAAGCGGGATGTAATAGGCTTCGTTCTTATTAAAAGCAAAAGATATTCCAACTAATTCGTCACGCAGCGGCCTAATGCCTGTAGTTTCTGTGTCTATTGCAATTTCATCAGAATTTTTTAAATTTTCAATCAACTTATCAAGAGACTCTTCGGTTAATACAATATGGCAATCCCACTCTGTTTTTTTTCTTTTATCTACTTCCAGCACAATGTCATCATTTTTTTTAAAACTATCAAATAACGAAAGTTGAACAGCATGTTTTTTATCTTCAACTTTTTCCTGAATCCCAATATAATTTTCTACAGCCTTATGACCAAATATTTTTTTTAAATCATTTAGCAAAGACTTAAATTCAAGTTTTTCAAATATTTCTGCCGCCTTTATTAAATTATTTTTATCGAATTCAAAATCTTTTTTATGTAAAGCCAAATCATAATATTTTAATAAAAAAAGTTTTAAACTTAAAAAAGCATTATCTTTGTTTTCGCTGAGTAAATTTCTGGTTCTTTCTTTTTTTATTTTATCCAAATTTGCATAAAGATCTTCCAACGATTCAAATTGATTAACCAAATCCAATGCCGTCTTTTTACCAATTCCAAAAACACCCGGAATATTATCGGAAGTATCACCAAGTAAAGCATAAAAAAATGGTACTTTTTCGGGACTCAAGCCCTTAGCTTTTTCAAAACTTTTAGCATCAATTATTTCTTCTTTAAATGGATCGTAAATAATTATTTTATCAGATAAAAGCTGATATAAATCTTTATCCGGACCAACTATAACCACCTGTTCACCGCGATAATCTTTTGCAATAGAACCGATTAAATCATCAGCTTCATAACCGGTTTTTGATATTTGTTTTAATTCAATATTTTTTGCGAATTCAGTTATATATTCTTTTTGTACAAATAAATCACTTGGCGGTGCTTGACGTGTGGCCTTGTATGGTTCATAAATTTCAGATCTAAAAGTTTTACCCTTGCTATCCCAAACAATTGCAAAATGCTGTGGATCAAAAATATCTATAAGTCTTTTTATTGTACGACAAAAGCCATAAACAGCTTGTACGCCAATACCACTTGATGTTTGTAAAGGACGTAAACCATAATAGGACCTATACAAAATATAAGAGCCATCTATTAAAAAAAGGGCATCTTTTTTAATTCTATGCACATGAGTCCTTTCTAAATATTTGAAAATCTATATAAAATATATTTATATGAATAATACCATTTTGCAAAAAATTATTAATAATAGGTGGTTTATGAAAATTCTTGCTTTAGACCTTGGTGATAAATGGGTAGGTTCTGCAATATCTGATGGATTGGGTATAACCTGTAAACCATATAAAACTGTAGATGTGGAAATGACAGAAAGTTTTTTAGAAACCGTTATTAAAGAAGAAGATATATCAACAATAGTAATAGGTAAACCAACAACATTTTCAGGACTTGATAGCGAACAAACAAAGAAAATAATTAATGCGGCCAAAGAACTTGAAGAAAAAATAAATCCTAAATTTAATAATCAAATAAAATGGATTCTTTGGGACGAAAGATTAAGTAGCAAAAGGGCCGAAAGCTTAAATACAAAAAAAATAAAAACTAAAGAAGATAAAATTAAAAGCCACTCTGTTGCAGCTGCATTTATTTTACAAAGTTATTTGGACAACAAAGCTTTTCAACAATTTTAAATATTGGGTTTAAATTAATTTATCTAATCTTTTACAAAATATAAAAAAAATGGTTATATTATAAAAATAGGGTTTAAGAGTTTTTTTCCTTTGCCTGGAGGGAATCAGTATGAAGTGTCCAAAGTGTGACGGATTGATGGTCATGCAATCATTCTTTGATCACTTCATTAATTTTGAAGGCTGGAAATGTCTTAATTGTGGCAAAATTATAGAAAAAAAAGAGCACACAATAAAAGATGACGCGTTTAGTATTTTTTATCAAAAACAAAAATTAAAAAAACACAGTTCTTAGTTTTTTATGAATAATATATATTTTTTAAGCATTCAAGGTAGTTACTCTCTTTTAGATATATCTCTTTTTAATAACTCAAATATAATCAAAAATATCAAAGAAGATAATTTTAAAGCAAGTTCTCTATTAATCCCAATCATTCAGAATCTATTAAAAGAAAATAATTTAAAACTGGAAAATTTAGCTTTTATTGCCACAGACCAAGGACCGGGTGCATTTACATCTTTAAGAATAACAATTAGTACGGTAAATGGCCTAAGTTTTGCAAGCAAAATTCCATTAATAGGTATAGACGGCCTTGATGCAATATCAACTCAAGCCTTAAAACAGATAAATAATCAACAAAAAACAGACATTATAGTTGCTCTTTTAAATGCTTATAATGACGATGTTTATTACAAAATAAATTCAGATAAAATCGAAAATCAAAAAGGTTATAAAAAAATAGATTTACTATTAAGTGATTTAAAAAATAATTTTGAAAATCAAAAAATAATTTTTATTGGCAATGCCGTAAATTTACACAAAGATAAAATCTTAAATATTTTTGATGAAAATTCAGCTTTTATAGATATTCAAAATGCAAGTTCACAGGAAATAGCATTAATAGCTTTAGATAAATTTAAAAAAGATAAAAACAGTTTATCTTTCAAGCTAACGCCTCTTTACTTGAAATCTCAAAATTTTGCCATAAGACCAACTAAAAAATAACTATTTTGTCACAATTCGTATAAAACCAAGACCGACTGTAACAGCTTCTTGTGATCGTAATATTGTTTGAGTTAAAGAATAACCGGCAAAATTACTTTCCTTAAAATTTGAAATTTCAGAGTCTGAAAATCCACCCTCGGGACCAAAGACCAATACAATTTTTTCTTGAAAGTTTTTTGTTAATTCTTTTATTAATTCTGTAGCTTTAATCTGATCTGATTCAAAAAATATTTTCTTATAATTTTTATTTTTTGCATATTTTAAATATTCAGAAATTTTTATAGGTTCATATAATTCGGGTAAACAATAATTTTTTGACTGCTCACAGGCCGCTATTATTATTTTTTTCAAACGATCTATTTCTTTTTGACCTGCCCACTTTTGTTGACACTTATCAGTTAATATAGGTTGAATTACTGTAGCTCCAAGTGCAGATGCGTTATAAATAAGTTCTTCAAAAGAGCTTTTTTTTACAAGCCCGGTGCACAAAATTATTTCTGGTTCTAATTTTTTATTTTTATTTTTTTCTAAAATTTTTAAAAATACAGATTTATTATTTTTAAAAGTCTGGGATAAAAGTTCGACAAGAATATTTATATTTTTATCAAAAAAGATAATATTATCAGATTCAGATAAACGTAGAATATTTGTAATTCTTGAATATATTAATTTATCTTTTAATTCAAAAGTTTGATTAATATTTAAATTAGATGTTAACTCTGTTAAATTTTCTAAAAATATAGAAAATGTATGCTTACTCATAATAAATTTTAATTAATTTTATTAGAATTACGCAAATATATATAAGCAACTATTGCTGAAGCTGTAACCGCTGAGCCTATTATATATTTATTTTTATTTTCAGATATATGCGAATAAATAATTTCTTTTATAAAATCGCATCTTTCACGCGGTGTCATTTCAGACATAATGTCAAAAAAAAGCTTTATATCTTCTTTTATTTTACTAATTTTAGATTCTTCTGAATTTGGAGACATTTTTGCTAAATCAAAATCTACTTCAGTTACATCTTCAGCTTGTGCTGCAAAATTTTGTGTGTTGATAGTTATGCTAAAAAAAGCAATTATTATTAAAATATATAATTTCTTTAAAAACATATTAATTTCCTCTAATTTATTGATAATTAAATATTAAATCAAAATAAAAAAAAGTAAAAAGTATCGAATTTTAAAGGTAAAAAATGAACAAAATATCAAAAAAAGGCCCAATTGCTTTGGTTATTTTAGATGGTTTTGGCTATAAAAATCAAGTTTTTGGAAATGCTATAAAAGCTGCAAAAATGCCTTTTTTTGAGTTTTTGCTCAAAAATTACCCCTCAACATTATTAAATGCATCGGGTAAAGCCGTTGGCCTTTTACCAAAATTTATTGGTAACTCTGAAGTTGGACATCTAACTATAGGTGCAGGCAGAATTATAAAATCTACTTTGGCAAAATTTAAAGAAGCAATAGACAACAAGAGTTTATTTCAAAATAAAATATTAATAAAAAATTTTAAAAAATTAAAAAAAAATAATAGTAATTTACACATAATTGGGCTCCTATCAGATGGTGGAGTTCATAGCCATGAATTCCAACTTCATGCCCTATTAAAATTAGCGAAAAAACAAAATATCAAAAATATATATATTCACGTAATTTTGGACGGTAGAGATGTACCAGCCCAATCGGCAAATATATATTTTGAAAAATTAGATAAAATTTGTAAAAAACTAAATTTGGGAAAAATTGCATCAATTCATGGAAGATTTTACGCTATGGATCGCGATAATAACTGGCAAAGAACTAAAAAAAGTTATGACATTTTGTGTGATCCAAAAATTAAAGTCTCAAATTTAAAAAATTGGAAACAATTACTTAAAAATTCTTATGCAAAAAATATTACTGATGAATTTTTTAATCCAACGTTACTTATAAAAAATGGACAAATAAAAACAGGCGATGGTGTAATTTTTTACAACTTTAGGCCTGATCGTTCAAGACAGCTCACTCAAAGTTTTATAGATCCGGATTTTAATAAATTTAAAACTCAAAATTTAAATTCAACAAAAAATACACTTACATTTTTTATAACAACTACAAGATATATGCAAAATTTTAAAAAATTTAATAATGATATTTTATTTGAACATGAAAAAATAGATCACACACTTTTAGATGAAATATCTACACAATCAAAAGCAAAAATATTTGTCATAGCAGAAACTGAAAAATATGCACATGTAACCTATTTTTTCAGGGGTATGAACGAGAAAAAATTGCCAAACGAAACATACAACTTAATACCATCGATAAAAGCTAAAAATTATATAAACAATCCTGAAATGTCTGCAGATAAAATTACTGAAAAAGTTTTAGCTTCTTTAAAAAATAATCCGGCGAATTTCTATTTAATTAATTATGCCAATGCAGATATGGTTGGACATTCCGGTGATTTTGATGCAACAGTAAAAGCTTGCGAATGTTTAGATGTACAAGTTAAAAAACTATATGACGAAATAGTTATAAATAAAAATGGAACAATATTTCTAACTTCTGATCATGGAAATGCCGAAGAAATGATAAATAAAAAAAATAAAGAACTTATAACAGCTCATACAACAAATCCTGTTATTTTTTTAAAAATTAACCAAAAATCAAAAAAATATAAGCCCAAAATAATTAAATTTGGACCAATTAAGCTCGGATTATCAAATATAGCACCAACAATTTTACAATATTTAGGTCTAAAAATACCGAAAAAAATGATCAAAAAACAAATTATTTAATAATTTTTGAAAAAATTATAACAAAATAATTAATAAAATTCGTTTTTTCTGCTATTTTACTAACCCATTTGTTATATTTTTCAAATCGAATAATATTATTACTATCTGAAATTTAATTAAATATGGGGGTTGATAAATTATGTTAAATAATTTTAAAAAATATTTTATAAGCGTTTTTTTTATATTTGCATCCTTTGTTTATTCAAATATTTTGGCACTTAATCAAAAAGTACAAAATCTCAATGAAGAGACACCAAACCTTAATCAAGAGATACCAAACCATGAAGAAATTGCTAAAGATATTTTAACTAAACATGATTTTAAGGATATAACAAAAATAGGGCAAGGTACCGAAAAAATAGTATTCGGTGCAACAAGAATTGAAAATGATGAAAAAAAAGAAATGGCCTGTTTATATTTTATTCCAGCAAATGATCCTGAAAAACGTTTTTTGCGCGAACTGAATTTACTACAAAAACTTAAACATCCAAATATAATTAAGTACTTAGGATATATTTATGATAAACTAAACAAAATATACATCATATTCACAATCCGAGCAGAAAATTCGTTGCATTATTTTTTATGTCAATATTATAAAAATTTAAATATCAAACATAAATTACAAATATCTCTTGGCGTAATAGCTGCTATAAATATGCTACATCACAATGATTTAGTTCACCAAGATATAAAACCGGATAATTTTTTATATTCATATAATAAAGAAGCTGACTTTATAAATATTTGGTTAACAGACTTTACATTTACAAAAAAAGAAGAAGTTTCTGAATTTTTTAAAGGAACAATTTTTTATACTCCTTCAGAAAATATATTAATTAAAAGTGTTGATATAAATAAACAACAAAAAACATATAACATTTCTAAAGCTGCAGATATACACTCATTTGGAGCAACTTTATACGAAATATTTTATGGTAAAATTTTTTTTAGAACTATAGCAAAAGAAAACGAAGAAGAAATAAAAAATATGCCCATATACAAAAATGATATAAAAAAAAGAGAACAAATAATTCAACTTATTGCAAATGGAGTAAGGCCAAAATTAGATGACTCTGTAGTTGAATACCCTATTATAAACGAAATAATAGAAAAATGTTGGAATCCAAATCCCAAAAAAAGACCTACTTCTTCAGAAATTTTGATTTGTTTAAAAGAACTTTATAGTAGAATTAATGATATTTAAAGAATTTTTAAATTTACAATAATTTTAGAGCTGTTTAATTTCAAACAGCTCTTTATTTCTTTCTACCATAAATTTCGCATTATCAACCTGATGCGATGTATATCCGGTTCTTAATGGAAAAATAAAACTTCTTTTTTGAAAAAATTCAAGCTCAAAAAGAGTTCCCGCACCGGCTCTGGCAAAAACCAAATCTGATAATAAATAATAATCTTTTAAATCTTGTCGATACGAAAAAACTATCGCTTGTATATTTAAATTTTTATAAAAATCTTGCCAATTGGTTTTATCTAATGCACCTGTTTGGTGAATAACCTGAACATTATTTAATTCAAAATTGTCATGCAAACTATATTTTTCTAACCAACCTTTAAAATAATTATTTAAAGAAACGGAACCTTGAGACCCGCCCAATACAAAAATAGTTTTTTTATTAATATCAAAATTAACATTATCTTGCAGATTTATCTGACTTAAAAGCTTTTGTTTATCAAAAATTTTATCTTGTTCAGAATATCTTAACGGATAATTTGTTAGATTTATTTTGTTTTGTAATTTTTTAGAAAAATAATGTTTACTATTTTCAAAAACAATATTTATTTTAGTCGCCAATTTAGACAAAAATTTTATTGCTTTACCGGGAACAACATTTAATTCATATAAAATTATATCTTGCTTATATCTTTTTGCAGCCAAACAAACAGGAATTGCTAAATATCCACCGGTAGAAATTACAGTTATATTTTTATATCTTTTAATCCAATAAATAGCTCTAAAATAACTGAAAATAAATTGCCAAATAAATTTAGGGTATAAATAAACTTTTTTTCCTGGGAAGTTAGATAACTTTAAATATATTTTTTTTTCAATAAAACTATTATTATCTAAAATAGTTTTATCCAAATTCTTAACCCCTGTAAAAAAGACAACGTTACCTAAATTTTTAATTTTCCATTCTTTTGCCAAAATTAGTGCAGGCAAAATATGTCCACCTGAACCTGAAGCAACAACAAATAAAGTTTTTTCATTCATAAATTATTTTCCAACTGATTTTGCCATTTCTAAATGCTTTAAGACTTCAGAATCATTTGCATTAAAACTCAATGCTTTCTCAAACATATTTATTGCTTCTTCTGTTTTACCCATTTTAAATAGAACAAAGCCTTTTGTATCAATATAATAATAAGATTCTGGTTTTTCTTTTAATGCCAAATCAATATGAACTAGAGCATCCTCAAGTTTTAAATTATTTTGAGCATAAAAATAGGCAAGTAAATTATGAATGGAAGAATAAGCCGGTTGATATTTTAATGCATTTAACAATATGGCTTCAACTTTATCATTTTGACCGGATATAAATCTTATATAAGCGGTTTGGAATAATATTTTTGACTTAAGCCCATTATCTTTGGTTATATCAAATAATTTTTTACAATAAGAAAGAACCTTTGATCTATCATTTTTTTCAAAATTTAAATCTATTAATGCCGATACCAAATTTTGATTGGAACTATTTTTTTCAACAAGTTCTAAAACTTTAATAATTGAATTTACATCAACTTTAGCTCTTCTTAATAACAATAAAACTTGTAAAACTTCTTTATTTTCCGGATCTGAAATTAACCAATCTTTAAGCATATCCATAGCCATATTTGATTTTCCTGTTGAAACCAAAATTTCTATTTTTAAAAATTTTGCATCTTTAAAATCAGGATTTTGGGCAAGCAATTCATCAAGTTTTGATAAAGCCATAGCAGCCTTTCCGGCTCGCCAATTAATTAAAGATAAATCAAAAATTTGTGTTGGTGTTTTATCTTTTACTTTTTCCAAGACATCACTGGCTTCATCAAATCTTTTTTCTACAAATAACAATCTTACAAGCTGCTTTTCAACTGTTTCGTCAGAACCAACAATATCTAAAAATTTTTTATACCCGGCAATTGCCCCTTGAATATAACCTTGCTGTTCTTGTATTATAGCTTTTAACAACCAGCCACGCTCAAAATCAGGAAACAATTCCAAACTTTTATTTATATAATTTAAAGCCTGTTGTTCCATATTTTTTTGCAAATATACCTTTGATGCTAAAAAATAAAATAAAAACTGTTTTGATTCTAAATTTTGATCTTTTATACACTCATCAATAACCGTCAAAGCTTCATCAAGTTTTCCGGTTTTTATAAGATTTAAAACTTTAAAATATGATAATTGAAGATCATGAGGATTTTCTTTAATTAATTTATTTATAAAATTTGAAGCTTTTTCGCCATGGCCAAGATGCAAATATGATTGCGCAAATATTTTTTCTATATCCAAATTACCCTTAAATACATCTTTTACTTTTTGATCCAAATTAACTATTTTATCAAATTGATTTGTTTCGAATAAAAATCTTATATACCGTTCTTTTGCATAAATAGAATTTTCCGTTTTTTCTAATTTTTCAAAATTTTGCATTGCAGAATTATAATCACCACTCATATAATCAACACATCCACGCATATATGTTTCATAATTATTTGCATTTGCCCCTGAATTATCTTTTACATTAACCATTTGCATTGAATGGCAAGCAACCATAATAAAATTAATAAAAACAAAATTAAAAATTTTTTTATTTAACATACTTCTCCTTTTTACTCTTAAAATAAAAATCTTTTAATAAACTTTTAAGTTCATCATCTTTAATTTTACCTAAATTTGAATATTCAACACTATTTAGTGAAATTTTTTTAGGTTCTGTATTATTATGTTTAGAATTTAAATATAATTTTGCAGTATCTTTTAAATTTGACGTTTGTTTTTTTATCACCTGAAATTTTATATATTTTATGCGTTCATATTCAAATAAAGAATTTATTTTTTCTCTCAAAACATCTGAAAGCATATACATTTCATGAGCCCATGCCGGATGAGTTACACCTAAAAGTAAAAAATTTCTTTCCACTTTTAATATAACCACTTTATCACTTAAACTTCCAAGGACTTTGTCCCAATTATTAAATAATTTAACTTTCCATTCATCCTGTTTTGGTACAAAATTATTTAATAATTCAGAAATATGCTTAAACACAAAACACCATTAAAATATTTTATCACTTGCCATACGATTTTTTTTAGCATAAATATTATTTATTATATTATAACTATAAGGATATCAAATGGAAAATAAATTGACCCCGGAAAAATTAAATTTATTAAAACAAGTCGCTTTAAACTTAAGAATTGATAGTGTAAAAGCAACAACTGAAAGTAAATCAGGACACCCAACATCTTGCATGGCAATAGCAGATTTAGTAAGTGTAATCTTTTTTAAATTTTTAAAATACGATATTAAAAATCCTAAAAACCCAAATAACGACAGATTTATATTGTCTATTGGGCACACAATTCCAATAATTTATGCTGCATGGAAAAATTTAAATGTAATAACGGAAAAAGAACTTTTAGATTTAAGAAAATTTAATTCTGTGTTGGAAGGACATCCTACCCCAAGATTTGAATATAATGAAGCCGCTACAGGCTCTCTAGGCCAAGGTTTGGCAATTGGTGTAGGTATGGCATTAAACGCAAAACATGACAAACTTGATTATAAAACATTTGTCATGATTGGTGATGGCGAAGCCGCAGAAGGCTCCGTGTGGGAAGCAGCAGAACTGGCAACTCATTACAAATTGGATAATTTGATTACCATCTTAGATTGTAACAGACTTGGGCAATCTGGCGAAAGCATTCACGGACATGATGTTGAAAAATTTGAAAGAAAATTTCAAGCGTTTGGATTTAAAACTTTTTCCATAGACGGCCATAATATTCAAGAAATTTTTGATACTTTAAATTCGGCTTATAACATAAAAAATCAGCCTGTAGCAATAATCGCAAAAACATTTAAAGGCAGTGGATTACAAGAAATCGAAAATAAAAATGGGCATCACGGAAAACCATTTAAACAGGAAGAATTGGAAAACATAATTAAAGAACTTGAATCTCGATTTAAGTTAAAATATCAAAACATAAAATACACTCCGGAATTACCAAATAAAACAAATATAAATTTAGAAAAAGAAAAAATAAAAATAAGCTTAAACACAGATTCAAATACAAATTTTTTTGATTTAGACCAAAAAATAGCTACTAGAAAAGCATTTGGTTATGCGCTACAAGCTTTGGGTAATGCCAATAAAAACATTTTTGTACTTGATGCAGATGTACAAAACTCTACATACACAGAAATATTTGTTCAAAAACATCCTGAAAGATTTATTCAATGTTTTATAGCAGAGCAAAATATGATTGGTGTTTCAACCGGCCTAGAATCTCGCGGCAAAATTCCATTTGCTGCAACATTTGGTGCTTTTTTTACAAGAGCATTTGATCAGATAAGAATGGCAGGAATTGGCCGAAATGCGCTTAGACTTTGCGGCTCTCATTGTGGCGTTTCAATAGGCGAAGACGGTCCATCACAGATGGCTTTGGAAGATATTGCTATGTTTAGAACAATTCCAAATTCTATTGTGTTATACCCTTCTGACGGAGTGTCGGCATATAAATTAACTGAACTGATGGCCAATTATTATGACGGTGTTTCGTATTTAAGAACTTCAAGACCGGAAACAATAAATATTTATAATAAAAACGAAGAGTTTAAGATAGGCGGATGCAAAATTTTACGCCAAAGTAAAAATGACAAAATTTGTATAATTGCAGCAGGAATAACATTACACGAATCATTAAAAGCTTATGAAGAATTAAAAAAACAAAATATTAATGTTTCCGTTATAGATTTATATTCGATAAAACCTCTGGATAAAAATACAATAATTGATATTGCTCAAAAATCCGAAAATAAAATATTGACCGTAGAAGACCATTATATCCAAGGTGGTCTTGGTGAAGCTTTAGCATCAGAACTTTCTAATACAAATATCGTAATAGAAAAATTAGCTGTAACAAAAATTCCTAGATCAGGCACGCCTGCAGAACTTCTAAATTTTGAAGAAATAAATGCCAAAACTATTGTTCAAAAAATTATAGCTATTTGTTGTTGACAAAAATTTCAAAATGCACGACGCTATTCAACTTGTAGGAATATCTTTTTAACAACATCCATTAAGGGAGTTTTTGATGTTAGAGTTAACAAAAAACAAGCTACTGCTTTTAGCATTTTTAACTGCAGTTATGATTTCAGATTCAAATGCAAAAAACAATGCTGCAAATAGCATAACAAATAAAAATCAACAGATGTCTGTAGATAATTTAGATCCTGATTTAGGAGACTTTGTAGATGATGAAGACGTTTTAACCCCGGAATTAAAATCCAAAGAATTACCAACATTTGCCGCAGTAGAACAACCATTGTCCAAACCAAAAATAACATTTAAAAAAGATGATTTGGAAGTTATTTTCGGTGGCAAAATTAGAGTTGAATATGATAATTATTTAAACAACAATTATTTGAATAACAAAATTCCTGATGATATCGGTTTTTTCAAAGAAACCGTAGATTTAACAGTTGATGCAATTTTTGGCGAAGAAAAATGTGGACACAGAGCCGTTGAAGCATTTTTGGATTTGCGCATGAAAAATAAATGGGGTGTTGTTGGTGCTTATAAAAGTACAACTGCAGCAGAAATAACACTTGATGGAATTTCGCTCGGAGAACATGCTCACTATTCAAGCCGCCCAAACCCATGGTTTAAAGATGCATGGTTAATGGTAAGCTTAAACAAAATTTTCAACTCAAAAAACGATAAAATACAATATTTCAAAATTGGATGGTTCCCATTTCAACTTGGCAGAGGTGTAGCTCTTGGAAGTATTTATGGAGCAGTAGAAGAAGCATTAGGCTTGTTTAGCTATAATGCAGATGCATCTGCGCCAGGACTTGTTTTAAACGGCGAACTTATCAAAAATAAATTATGGTACGATTTATATTACGCAAAATTTGAAGAAAAAAGTGCATCCATAGACGATACATTTAACAACACAGTAAAAATAAATCATGTTGGCAGAAGATCAAATCCATACAGAGGTAATGGAAAAGATGATGAACTTTGGGCTGCAAGGTTAAAAATTAGACCATTTGATAATAAATCAGATGGAAGATGGGACATTGAGCCATACATATATTTTAATGAAGCTTCAGACCAAAAAGTAGAAGTTGCAAATGATACAAAAACACAACTTGGAGCTTATGGATTTGAAACCAGATATAAAAAGAATAAATTTAAAATCGGCAGCGAAATAGCATTCAATTATGGTCAAGAAAAATTGTATTCCATCGATAGAAATAAAGCACAACTTGCAGTAGTTAAAACCGATGGAAAAATTCCAACAAATATTTCAGACATGATCGATATAACGGCAGACAACTCTTATGGCGCCGGCATGTTATACAAAGGCTATAGTCATGTATTGGTAAATGGTGGGGATATGAATAATAAATCTGCACCGGTAAATAGTGCTTCAACAGGTGCAATTTACAACAGTACAAATATAAATAAAACAGTTGCATATCCAAACGGTGGAGATAACAACGAAAGATTGATAAATAAATCAAATAGAATTCGTCCTGAATATACAAACGATTTCGAAGGATATATGGCAATATTTGATGCAAGATATCAAGCAACAAAAACTTTAAAAATTGCAGCCGAATTAGGATATGCATCAGGAGATAATGATCCAACAATAAATGAAATAAATAAAAATTATCATGGATTTATTGGACTACATGAATTATACATGGGTAAAAGAGTCTTTGCACCGATGGTACTTGGTGAAAGATATATACCAAGATTAAGAGGACTTGTAGCCGGACAAAAAGAAGTTGATGGATTTAGAGCCAAAATAGATAATAATTTTACAGATTTAACATACTTTGGTGTTGGTGCAACATGGAAACCGGCAAGTTATGAAAAAAATAGATTTAAGATAAATCCAAACTTAGTATTTTTCTGGAAAAATGATGATTCTTATAAATATAATTTGGATACCGCAAATCCTGATAACAGCCAAGTATCAAGCACGCAAAAAGCAAGAAGCTTCTTGGGTACGGAAATAAGTTTGATATTAAATTATGAATTGATAAAAGACTTAACACTTGGTGCTATCGTTTCATTCTTTGCTCCCGGAACATTTTATAAAGATGTAAAAGGCGTACCGATTAGAGGCGATTTTTATAGAGACAAAATTCCTTCAGATGCTCGTACAGGTCTTAATCCAGCAGATTACAGAATCTCCGATGATAATGCATTTTGGGGTGTTATATCTTTAGAATATAGATTCTAAAATTAGTATATAATTTTTTAAAAAAAGAGGTGGAATTGTTTCCACCTCTTTTTGCTTATACAATTTTTTTACAACTTTGCTATACTTTACGAGTAAAAAACAGTTTTATAGATATAAATTCTATAATTTTAAGGATTTAAAATGCAAGTATTAAAACGCTCCACATATTGTGGTTTGGTTGATAAAAAATTTTTAGATAAAGAAATTACCTTAGTTGGTTGGGTTAATAAAAGAAGAGATTTTGGTAATTTAATTTTTATCGATCTACGCGATAATACCGGCATAATGCAGCTTGTGTTTAATCCTGAAAATTCAAAAAATTTATTTGAAAAAATAAAAGATATTAAATCCGAATTTGTCTTATCTGTAACCGGCACGGTTGCTAAAAGATCGCCGGAAGCTATAAATACAAAAATATTAACAGGCGAATTTGAACTCATAGTCAAAGATTTAACAATTCTTAGTAAATCAAAAACAATACCATTTCAAGTCGATGACGCTGAAAATGTTGACGAAGAGCTTAGATTAAAATATAGATACATAGATTTAAGACGTAAAAAAATGTATGATCTCTTAAAACTAAGACATAAAATAACTTTCGCAATTCGAGAATATTTAAATTCTCAAAATTTTTTAGAAATAGAAACTCCCATACTTTCAAAAAGTACTCCTGAGGGCGCTCGAGATTTTTTAGTACCGTCTCGCCTACAAGAAAAAAAATTTTATGCGCTGCCACAGTCACCTCAAATCTACAAACAACTGCTAATGGCATCCGGAATGGACAGATATTTTCAAATAGCAAGATGTTTTAGAGACGAAGATTTAAGAGCGAATCGCCAACCGGAGTTTACACAGATAGATTTGGAGATGTCATTCGTCGAACAAGACGATATAATAAATATTGTCGAAGGAATAATTAAAAACGTTTTTGAAAAAACTTATAACAACACACTCAAATTTCCTTTCAAAAGATACTCATATGATGAAATTTTTTCCAAATTTGGGTCGGATAAACCCGATATGAGATTTGGGCTTGAAATTCACAATCTTACAAAACTATTTGAGTCAACTGAGCTAAAATTTTTAAAGTCTACCATTGAAGGCGGTGGAAAAGTTGGCGGAATCTTTGTACCAAATCAAGAATTTTCAAGATCTGAGATCAGTAATTTAGAAAATTTTGCTAAAGAAAAACTAAATGCCGGTGGTCTTTTAAGTATAAAAATTACAAATGATAAAAATATTGAATCTGCAGTTCAAAAATTTTTGCCATCAAATTTCCTTTTAGAGCTACAAAAATTTATTCCGGAAATACAGAAATGCTCCGGAACAATTTTTATCGTAGCCGATAAATTTAAACGCGCTTGGGATATTCTTGGAAGATTCAGACTTGAACTTGGAAAAAAATTAAATTTAATAAATAAAGATGAATTTAATTTTTTATGGGTTACTGATTTTCCAATGTTTGAATGGAGTGAAGAAGAAAAGAAATTTAATGCAATGCATCACCCATTCACATCTCCAACCGATAGTTTGGAAACAAATAATTTGGAATCCGTACATGCAAAAGCCTATGATCTTGTTTGCAATGGCGAAGAAGTTGGCGGTGGATCAATTAGAATTCACGATTCAGAGCTTCAAGCTAAAATTTTTAAAATTATAGGCATTGATAAAAAAGAAGCTGAAAATAAATTTGGATATTTATTGGAAGCACAACAACTCGGATTTCCACCACACGGCGGACTTGCTCTTGGACTGGATAGATTGGTAATGCTTTTGGGAAAAACGGATTCAATAAGAGACGTTATTGCTTTTCCCAAAACGCAAAGTGGAACATGCCCTATGATGCAAACGCCATCTGAGGTGGATGAAAAACAATTAAAAGAGTTGCATATTAAAATTAAATAAATGTTATCAACAAAAAACAAAAGTTTTTTAATACTTGCATTAAGTCTAATCAGTTTTTTAATAACAGGTTGGCTTGAATTTTTTCTATTCAAAAGACAGTATCTATCGCACTATGATACAAATCGTATTACTTTATTTTTGCTTATAAATTTACATATAATATCTATTTTAATTTTTTTATATTTAATAATAAGACAAAGTATTAAATTATTTGTAGAAAAAAATAGAAAAATTCCGGGAAGTAATTTTAAAAGAAATTTACTTTTTGCGTTTAGCGTTTTTTCCGTTATCCCATCGGTTCTAGTTTTTTTTATTGCAGGAAAATTAATTAATGCGAGTATTAATGAAAATTACAGGTTAATTCAAGAACACCAAAACATAGGTATAAAAATTACAAACTACAAAAAATTTAAAGCTACACGCAATCCAATCTATTGGAGCTATTTGTTTACATTTATACTTTTAACTTTATTAATATTATTTTTATCTTTATGGTGTGCATTTTATCTTGCCAAAGGTATCAGTAAGCCTATTTTGGGATTGCTAAAAGCAACTGAAAAGATTAAACAAGGCGAATGGAATATTTCATTAAATCAAGACTCAACAAGTGATCTTAAAAATTTAGAAATAAGTTTCAATCAAATGACAATAGCCCTACAAAAAGCACATAATCAATTGGAACAAAGTAACAAAGAAATGCTTATGATCATAGAAAATATGAAAGAAGCTATTTTTTATGTTAATAAAAAAGGACGAATACTAACTTATAATTCAGCATCAAAAGAATTGGTTCAAAAATATCTGGGCATCGATAGATTTAAAAATAAAAGAATAAGTTTTTTTGGTAAAAAAGTTTTAGATAAATTTATAGAACTTACAAGAGAACTTATTGAGTCGGAAAAAGCCCAGCTTACAAGAGAAATTTCTTTTAGCTTTAATTCCGAGCAGAAAGTATTTATTGTACATTTAACAAAATTGCAAAACAATTTTAGCAATACAAAATTAAGTGAACGAGATGACGGTCTTTTGGTAATAATTGAAGATTTAAGCGATATTGTAAAAATTAACAAAATAAAAACTTGGCAAGAGGCTGCAAGACAAATCGCGCATGAAATTAAAAATCCTCTAACCCCAATTCAGCTTGCCACACAACATCTACAAAGAAAATATAAAGACATTTTAGAACATGAAAAAGTTTTTTTTGACAGCACAAACACAATTTTAAATCAAGTAAAAATAATAAAAGATTTGGCTTCACATTTTTCGGAATTTGCACAACTGCCATCTAATAATATTGAATCTATTGATGTAAATGACATAATCGAAGAAATTGTAACTCTTTACAAAGTAAGCTATCCGGAAATAAATTTTATTTGTGAATTTACAAAACCCATACCTTATATAAAAATCGATAACAAAAAGTTTAAACGTGCCATTGTAAACCTGCTTGATAACAGCGTAAGAGTACTTTGTGAAGATGAAAAAGATGTATTATCAGATATTAAATTTATAAAAATCAAAACAACAATTAAAACTAATTTAAATAAACTTGAAATTTTAATTTCAGACAATGGTCCGGGAATTTCAAGAGAAGTTAAAACAACACTTTTTATGCCATACGTTTCAACCAACCAAAAAAATATGGGGCTGGGACTTGCTATCGTTCATGAAATTATAAATCAATCAGGTGGAAGCATAAAACTTGTAGATGGACAAGGTGCAACTTTTCAAATATTATTGCCAATATAAAGAAAGGATTTATATGAAAAAAAATAGTTTTTTAATTTTAACAATTTCAAGCGGTTTGATACTTTTTCAAGCCTGCACTAATAATAATAAAATTGAAGCAAATAAAAATATAAATAATAATTTGACTAAAAACGAGGTAAATATGATAACGACAGAATCAGGTTTAAAATATCAAATTTTAACTCCGGGTAAAATAGAACAAACTCCAATGCGTGGTCAACATGTAACCGTTCATTACACAGGTTGGCTTGATAACAATGGAGAAGTCGGTAAAAAATTTGATAGTTCTGTAGATAGAAACGAGCCTTTTACATTTGTTCTTGGCGTTGGAATGGTCATAAGAGGCTGGGATGAAGGTGTCGCAAGTATGAAACTCGGAGAAAAACGAAGACTTATAATTCCAAGTAATCTTGGATATGGACAACGTGGTGCAGGAAATGTTATTCCAGGAAATGCTACACTTATATTTGATGTAGAATTATTAAAAATTGGCTAGGAGTAATTATGAACAAACTCTATGCTCCATGGCGCAGTGATTATGTTACAGGAACAGCTCATAAAGAAAAAAAAGATAAATTGAAAAATGATTGCGTTTTTTGCGCTGCATTTACAGAAAATAACGATGAAAAAAATTTTATCTTAAAACGATTTAAGCATTGTATTGTAATGCTTAATTTATACCCTTACAACGCAGGGCATCTTTTAATTTTGCCAATTGATCACAAAGGCGAATTACACGAACTTTCTACAGAAATTCGCAATGAACTCATGGAAACTATTAATTTAAGTATTAATGCTTTAACCAAAGTTCTAAAACCACAAGGTTTTAATGTTGGTTTAAATTTGGGAATTGCAGGAGGCGGTGGTATTCCCTCGCATCTTCATTTTCATATTTTGCCACGCTGGAATGGTGATACAAATTATCTTGCAACACTTGGGGAAGTAAAAGTTGTATCATCTGATCTTTTTAAAATTTATAAAGATTTAAAAAACGAATTTTGATCTATAAAATGAATAGTGCTTATTAGGAGCACTATTCATTTTATAGAATTTTTATATTTCTTTTGATCTAACAGGCAATTTTTCTTTAATATCCTTTTTTGTCATGGCAGCCGCTAACTTTAAAGTACTCATCAACTCTTTTTTCAAATCTTTTCCATTTATACTATTTTTGTATTCATATTCTGAATTTCCAATAATATAAAATTGAATATAATTAATCGTACCAATAAATATTTTGTAAACATTATCTAATAATTTATTAACCAAAGAAGCTGAATCATCATCATTTTCGATTTTTATACCATCAAATTCTGAAATTATTGATTTAATATCATTAACAATCTGATTTTCAATATCACGCAGTTTATCTTCATACTCACTTTCAGTTCGATTTAAACTATTAATCATCTTTTCTAAATCTTCATTTAATTGAATAATCTGTTTTTCTAATTTTTGAATTTCTTCATCTTTCTCTTTATTTTCCTTAAACCAATAATCACGAGCAAAATCAAACTCATCTTGATTTTCACTCAAAACATTATTATTCTGCTTAAGCGTTTCAATTTGTTTATTTAGAACTTCTTTATCATTTATATATTTCGATACTTCTTCTCTTAGTTGTTTATTTGTTTCACTTAATTTAGAGTTTGTTTCTAGCAACGATTCATACTCATCTCCAACTTTCTTAATTTCATCTTCTTTGGCATTAAAAGCTCCTATATATTTATCTATATAACCAGACAATTCATCATACAAATATTTTAAACTTGCATCTTTTATTTTTTCCAAATTTATAGATTCTTCGTTCTTAGCAAAATCTTTAGTAGTATATTCATTCCAAATTTCAGGATAAACTTTACCAATAAACTGAATAATTCGAAATTTTAAATTTTCTAACAGATCTTGATATATTTTATCTATGTCGGGATATGGATTGTCTTTAAGATTATACTTAGTAGAATCATAAGCGCCAAAATCTTGCGCTAGTTTTTTAATTTCATTAATAATATTTTCAGTTATATCTCTGGATTTTTTAATTTCTTCGAGTTTTTTTTCAATCTCAATATTTTTATTAATAAGATCTTTTTTTTCTATATCTAATTTATTGTATTTCTCTTTTTCTAGCTTTAATTGTTTTTCTAATTTTATCTTTTCGCTTTCCAATTCATAATTACTCGAAAAAGCGTCTTGTAAGCGTTTATTTTCAGATACCAAAGAATCATATTGATTTGAAATCGAATAATTGCGACTCTCTAATTCGTTTAATTTTTTTTCCAATTTTTTATAATCATCATTCTTTGCGTCTAATTCTTTCTGAAGATCTACTACAATAACCATAGTTTTGTTAATAAACGCTTCTTTTTCTTTTTCAATTCTCTCAGTTGTTTCGTTTTCTTTCTCTTCTTGTAATTTTTTAATCTCTGCATTTTTATTTTCTATTTCTTCCTTAAGATCACTAATTTCTTTTGGAGCTTTTGCCAATGATATTGAAAAATCTTGAATTTCTTTTTCATTTTTTTTATATTCTTCTATTTTAGTTTCTAATTCAATATTTTTACGTTTTATTTCACTTAAATCTTTTTTTTGTTTTTCACTCTGATTTTTAACAATTTCCAAATCACTAATCGTTTTATTCAAAGCGTCAATAGATGTTTTACACTCAGCAATTATTAAATCTTTATTTTTTAATTCTTCTTCTAATTTTGTATTTTTTGCTTGAATTTCTATAATATCTGTATCATTTATAAGTTCATAATAATAATCACGTTCTTTTATCAAACTAATGTTTTCAGTCTTTAGTTTTTCTAACTGTTCATTCGAATTTCTCAGCTTATCCTCTTCTAATTTTTTCAAAAGTTCATTTTTTTCAGCAATCAAATTATCAATATCTTTTAAGATATTTTCTTGATATGCCTTGCGTTCTGTTTTTAAATCGTTAATCGTTTTATTCAAATCAATAATTTCTTTATCTCTTTTATTAATTAAGCTATTTATTTCTTTTACAGTTGCTTCTCGCTCTTGTTCAAATTTTAATTTATCTTCTTCTAATTTTCGCTTCTCTGCATCAAGTTTATCATTTTGTTCTTTAAGCTGTTTTATTTCTTCAGCCTGTTCTTGTGCAGTTTCATTTAAATTAGCATTTTCTTCAGTAAGCCTTGCAAACTCTTCGTCTTCAACAACCTCTTGAACTTCAGGTCGTTGATTAATTCTTTCACGTAATTCTGCTATTTCTTGATTTAAGCGATCAATTTCTTCGTTATCATCTCCTATCAAAACTTCGGGAGCAACAGTATCAATAGGCTCTCTAATTTCGCCAGCTCTTTTAAGCTCGTCTTTTAACTGCGCTATTTCATAATCTTTAGCTTCATTTAAAGCATCACGTTCTTTAAGTCCGGTTACCATTTCTTCTGAAAGTTTTGTAAGCCCGGATATTTGTTCATTTAAACTAATTTTTTCTAATTCATGCTCTTTTTTTAAATTTTCATTTTCTTGATTAAGTCTTGTTATCGTATCTTGAAGATTTTTTTTATCAAGACCTGATGCACTTTGTAGATTATTATAGATTAGCAGTAAATCATCGTATTCTTTTTGCAATTTACTCTTTTCTTCATCACTTTCTACCTGTAATTGTTTTAATTTTTTATTAACATCTTCATTAGAAATGGCAGCCCCTATATTGGCAAGTAATCCACCTACATTGGCAGCACCAAGTATTTTATTTGCAAGACTAACTTTATTTTCTTTTAAATCTTTATTTTCTTTCTCAAGTTTTTCAAAAAAAGCTTTTTGGGTACTCAATTCTTTTGTTAAATCTTGAATTATTGTATCTTTGTCTTCAATATTTTTTTCAAGATCAATTAATCTTGTATCACCATCTTTAATCAATTGATCGCTTAAAAATTTTTCCAGATCACCACTATTAAATTTATTTAATAAATTTTGAGAATATTTATTTAAAAGTTTTTGTATTTCAGGTTTTAATACGGCACCCAATTTATTAATATTTAATAAAAATACTAATAAAAAAATAATTTTACCTATCTTCATTACTACCTCTTTTTTTTAAAAATATTTATTTCTTATTTATATGGAAACCCCACCAAGTAAATAAATTGACCAACCGGATATTGCAGAATTTTTATCAGCCAATTCATAATCAAAACCTAATGTTGTCCAACATTTATCATTTTTAATTTTTCCCTCAAATCCAAAATTCAAATAAAGCTTATTACTCATAACACTTTCTACCTTTGCCGAATCAAGATTTAAATCACTTTGTTTTATTGCCGTAAAAGTATCAACCGGTCTGTTTATTTGGTTATCACTTATTTTTGCATCAGGATAATAATTATCCGGATTAAATCCTATATTCGTATCAACACCTCTGATTGCATAATTTTCACTAAACAATTCATTTAATTTTAATTTTTCATGATCCCTTCTCCAAAAATTATAACCGACCATTACATTTATATTTTTGTATGAATAAACAAAATCCGTAAATAAATTAATTGAAGATCTTGGTGTTACATCGGTTTTCAACGTTGTTATATTTGCAAGCCTAAAAAAACCAGTCTGATCATTCCCACTAACACTTAAATATCTACTAAGATCTCCGTTATTTGTAAGATCAAATGTTCTTAAATAAGAATTTTTAAATAAATATTGATACTCGGCACCAAGAGTAAATGCAAGTTTTTTATCTTTGGATTTAACAAAATCAACGTTTAAATAACCGCCGCCGCCAAGTCCAAAATGGTTTCCATTTCCAACAATCGGCTCAAATAGATATTCAGCTTTAGGTTTATATCCTGTAGGCACTATTCCAAATCCATACAAATCAATAAAAACCAGGTTACTACATTTTATTATGCCATCAATTTCTATTTTAATATCCGCAAGCCCTGCTAATTTTTGAACTCCATCTTTCATTTTTGAATAAGATAATAATTTATGATTAAATGCCTCAGTTGCATTTGCAGAAAAATATTTATCAGCAGTATCAAGTGGCATCTTATCTAAAGTTACGGATTTTTCACATTCACTAAAATTTAAATCGGTTTCAACTTGGGTAAATGGCATGGATAAAGAAAAAAATACTCTTTTGTTTAAAAAATTTAAATTTTTAAAAACTTGTAAATTTAAACCATAATTCTTTTGTTTTGGGGAAATTTTTATTTTTGAACTAAAATTTTCTAGAAAATCTTCATCTTCACTTGCAATTGCCAGCCATGTTGAAGATATATCCGGAGTTCCGGATACATCCGGGCCTAAAACGCTAAGTTCAAGTTTATTTGAAGGAAAAAAATATTTTGTTAATTTATCAGCATCTTCAGACTCTTTATAAAAAAGAGTACCCAATATTTTAAGCCCACCATTATCATAAATTTTATTTACAAAATTTCTTGATATATTTTTTTGCAAAACAATATCTTGTAAAATTGGTCGTGGCATAAAAAATGTTTTTGCCGGATAAATTTTTAAATTACAAAATAGAATAAAAAAAACAAATAAACCTATTTTAAATTTTACTTTAAGCATACTCTCTCCAATATTTTTATTTCAAAATTTTTACTACATCATTACTATCTTTATAGTAAACTTTTTCACCTGTATTCCAGTTTATATTAATTTCTTTAAGATCAGGATTATAATAGAAAAACTTTTTTTCGAAGTTCAAGTTTATATTAAAATCAAGCCAAATTGGAAAAACAGTAGAACTTGCAAAAACATTTTTACCAACAGAACTATTATCATCTCGCCCAATATAAACACAAGTTGTAAGTTCAGGAGTAGATCCAATAAACCAAGTTGATGTAGCATCATTTGTAGACCCGGTTTTTCCAATGGCCTGAGCATCTATCCATTTTTTGTAATTAAGCATATCTTTGGCTCGTTCTATTCTATATGAAAGGGCATTAATCATTTTTGAATTTGTAATTGAATCCAATACATTAATTTTTTTATTCTTAACTTTCCAAATAACCTTTCCCCAAGCATCTTTAACATTCTCAATAAAATAGGAATTTACAAAATAACCGTTATTTGCAAAAACATTAAAAGATGTCGCCAAATCTTTTACCGTAAGTTCTGCGGTACCCAAAGCTAAAGACGGATAAGTTTTTAATTCGGTATTTATCTGAAAATTTTTTGCCCATTTTATCACATGTTCATAACCCAATTTTAATAAAAGTTTTATTGCAATTATATTGTTTGATAGGGTCAATGCTTTTAAAAGCGTCATCTCTCCGGCAAATTCACCATTCCAATTTTTAGGCCTCCATAAAGTTCCGCCTACTTCCATTTCTATTGGATCATCGACTAAAACATCATCCATATCCATACCTGCTTTTATTGCACTTGCATATAAAAATGGTTTGAATGCCGAACCTATTTGGCGTTTTGCCTGTAGAACTCTATTAAATTGAGACTCATTAAAATCAAAACCTCCAATTAGTACTTTTATTTTTCCCGATTCGGCTTCTATTGAAATCATTCCTCCATTTAATTTTTCATCAAGCCTACCTCTTATATCTTTTATTTTTTTTCTAAAAATCTCTGTAGCAATTTTTTGCTTTTCCAAATTTATTGTTGTTTTTATTTTATATCCGGCTTTGTATAAAACATCTTTACCCCAAACACTTTCAGCCCAATTTCTTATCCATTCTTTTATATATAAAAGCACAGGATCACCCGGCTCCTTATCATTTATAAAAACTTTTGTATTTATTGCCTGTTTATGTTCTTGATCTGTTATGAAATTAAGTTTAAGCATATTATTCAAAACCAGATTTCTTCTTTTTATAGACTTTTGAAGCGAATTTAGTGGTGAATAAAAAAGCGCAGATTTGGCAGTTGCAGCCAAAGTTGCAGCCTCTGATACGGAAATATCTTTAACTTCTTTACCCCACATTCTTTGGCTTGCGGCAGCAACGCCATAAATTCCACGTCCAAAATAAACATTATTTAAGTAAAGTTCTAAAATTTGTTCTTTTGTAAATTGTCTTTCAAGCTGAAAAGACAAAAAAATATCTTTTATTTTTCTAATAAAGGTTCTTTCTTGAGATAAAAATAAAAGTTTTGCAACCTGCTGAGTAATGGTACTTGCACCCTGAACAATTCTAAATTTATGTATATTAACAAGTAATGATCTCAATATACTTTTATAAGCAAGCCCGGAGTGAGTAAAAAAATTCCAATCTTCAGCAGCAACAAATGCATTAATTAATATTTTTGGCAACTTATCATAAGAAACAGGATCTCTTTTATCCAATTTAAAAGTAAATAATATTTCATTATTATCGTCTAAAACAACAGAAGGGTTATCGATTTTTGCCGATAGCTCAGATTGAAAATCAACCCAATCGTGATTAATCAGATAAAAAAACGCCCCAAATAAAAAACTAAAAAATAAAAATATGGAAATATAAAAATATTTTAAAAATTTATTCAACTTAATTTATTTCGATTAAACATAAAAATTATTAATGTAATAAGTAATATTTTAACAATATCAACAAAGAAAAATAGTAAAATATTTAAATTTAATGGAACAAAAAAAGATAACTGCAAAACTCCAAAGAGATGTAATATAATCAAGCCCAAAAATAAAGTTAAAAAATTAAATAAAAAATTTTTAGATTTTGCATTTTTAAACAAACTCAAAAAACCTGTAGCTAAAATAAATCCAATAATATACCCACCGGTTGGACCGCATATGTGAGAAAAACCTGAATGAGCTCCAAAGAAAGCAGGAAAACCTGCAATACCTTCAAAAACCCAAAAGATACTAGCCATAAATGCAATTTTTCCAAATAATATGCTTGATAAAAAAATGACAAATGTTTGCAATGTTATTGGTATAAAATTAAATGGTAAAATAAAATAAACTTGCGATGATAATGCAAAAATAAACGAAAGTAATAAAGAGGTTACGAAATAAAAAGATAAAGAATGTGAGTTTGCAAATTTATTTAGAAAAACAAAACTATTTGTAACTTTTTTTATCATATTAAACTTCTTTCAAAATTAAAGATGCCAAAACAAATACTTCTGCAAATAATATATAAAAAAACAAACTGTGCAAACGCATAATATTATTTTTTTATTATGCAAATGAACAAAAATATCTGAAAAAAATTGTAATTATTTTTAATAATGCTAAATTTTCATGAGTTTATACTTGAAACAACAATATATTTTGGAGAATTTATGAAAAATTTTGTTACAATATTTACACTTTTTTCAACATTATCATTTGTATGTGTTAAATCATCTGGAGATATTGACCCATTTATAAAATACAGTGAAGCCTTAAAGGCAGAACAAAAACCTGAAAAAACTATAGCTAAAAACGATATTTTTCGAGATGAAACATTTGAAAATTTAAATTTAACAGGAGCTCAAATTACAAAAACAACTTTTAAATCTTCGGTTTTTAATAATGTATTATTTAAAAATATCAATATTTTAATTGCTAATTTTATTGATTCAGAATTATCGAATTGTGATTTTAGTAATGCAGAACTTTATACTACTAAATTTGTTTCAACAGAACCAAAAAGATTTTTTAAGTGTATATTTGATAAAGCATCTATGACAGGGTGTAGATTTAAAAATATGACATTTGATCAATGTTCATTCGTTGGATTAAAGTTAAATACATGTTTTTTTGAAAATTGTTCATTTAAAGGAGTTGATTTCACTCAGGCAAATATGTTTAACGTAGTTTTCACATCTTGTGAATTTTATACTGAGGGATATGAATTCCCTTGTGAAAACTTTGATTTAATGACAAATATACAAGGCGTTATGTGTAATTTTTGTATGTTTTATAAAAAAAATTACCAATGGTACCACATTTTTGAATATTTTGACGAAACAGACAATGAAGATTTAGAAAAAATACTAACAGGTTTAGGATTTAAATTTACAAAGGATAAAGATTTTTTTTATGATGGATGGCTTAAAGATAAAGGAGACATAGCGCTAAACTCCATAACATCAGGCATTTCATATGGTGTCGCGCAATCATTAGGTAACAATGCAACAGAATACATTATAAAAGAAAAAATAAAAAGCAGTTGTAATTTAATTTAAAAATGGAATTGGATTATTAATTGAATAAAAAAATTTTAATAACAAGCGTATTTTTCTTAAATTTATTATTATATGGGTTTAATTATTTAAGCGCCAATAAATTTAAACTCTTAACAGATAATGGAAAAACTTTTTGTAAATATAATGGAGTATTATATCCAGTAACATTTATATTAAAAGATTCTATCAATAGTTCTATCGAAAATACCAATTCATATGTTGCTTATTTAAATAAAGATTCCGTTTGTGTAGAATTTGTTGATTCTTCTAAATTCGAAACTTTCAAAGATAAAAATATATTAAGTGCTTGGAATGGTAAAGATTTTTTAAACCCAAATAACATTCAGAATAACGATGATAATAATTACAAAAAAAATATATTTGATCCAACTTCAAATTTAAATGGTAATTATAGTTTAGATAACAAAAAATATTCAGATCAAGAATCCTCAAATTTTTTAAATGAAATAAAAAATGATCGCGAAAGAGTATATGAAATCTTATCCAAAACAAAAACTCCAAAAATAACTAAAAATGAGTTAATCGAAACAAAAAGTACTAAAAAGACAATTGTTGATTCTGTAAAAGATAAATTTAATTCTGCCTCAGATTTTTCAAAAGAAGCTTTTAAATCTGATGATATAAATACAATCAAATGTGCCATAGCATTAAATAATGAGGTAATTAATTTAATTGAAGGAAAAGATGAAAAATACATTCAATTATCAAGTGGCGCATATATTAAAACACGAGATACCAAACGAAAAGAAACAAGCCATTTAACTGCAATCGATGGAACTGTTTTTAAAAACAAAGAACCATTATTTTCTCGCAAACATAATTATAAATATGCAGCAAGAGACGGCCTTACCTACAATAATAAGCTTCTTCAAAAGAAGCTAGACGAACTAAAATTAATTGAAAACAGCAATTCGGAAATTATTTTTGAATCTGCAAATAAAAGTTTATCTGAATTAATTATTGATCCCAAAATTAGTCCTGATAATTTAACTCAAAATTCTGAAATCCCAAACATAAATAAAAATGATTATAAGGAAAACTATATTCCACCTGATATTCAATCAATAGATAATAGTAATATAGAAAAATCTAATATTGAAACAATTAACGATTTACAATTTTTTGAAATACTCAATAACCCAACTTTTGGAGAAAAAGTTACACAGGTTGTATCGAATATTGTTAATTCTAAATTTGGAAAAGAAGCAACTAATAATTCAGTTTCATGTACCATTTCAAATATGATCAATGGCTTTAAAGAGCAATCTGAACGAAAGAAGACACTAAATTTATTAAAATCAAAACAAGCCTATGAAGAATTTGAAGAAAATGAAAAATATGTAAAAAGATCTGTTGGATTAAATGAAAATCAACTTTTAATTCAACAAAATATTGACCAAAAAGTTATAAGTATAGACAGACAATCACAAGAATTTTTTGATTCTGTGCTAAATCCAATAGGTGATATGTATTGTACTCCAATAGTTTTAGCCAAAGATTATTTTTTAAAATCGCAAAATCTGGTTTATAAAGGTTTAGATTTAACAGATCATTTTAATAGTTTATCTGAATTTGAAACAGCCAACACATTTGCAAATTTTTCAGCATCTCTACTTGAAAGTGTTAAGGGAACAGCTAAATTTTTAACGTTAATTGGTAATGGGGCATACAAATCAATAAGTAGATATAAAGATCCAATTTTATTAGTAAAAAATTTTGGAGCAGGATTTTTAAAATTAGGAGCATCTCTTGGAGATTGTGCCTTAAAAACTCTAGAATTGGGATATTATTTGACTATTGATCAAGATAAATTTATTGAAGAGTCTTTCAATATTGCTAAAAAAGTATCTAAAAAAATTGATAAAATATACCAACAATTTGATGGATTACCTTATGAAGAAAAAGTTATTTTAATATCAGAACTATCCACTAGCTTAGTTCTTGATTCCGTCACATTCGGACTGGCAGGAGAAACTCTGAGCAAGATATCTTCTTTTTGGAAATATATTCCAGAACTAGTCAAAGAAGAATCTTATATATGTAAATATGCAGGAAGTTTAATTGATGGAAAAATTGAAACTGCAAAAAGTCTCTTGATGCCAGTTCAAAATTCAATTTCAAACTATACAGACATAATATTTCTTTCAACTAAATATGGATTTGAAAAAACTAAAAATGCCCTAACTGTAATTCAAGATACACCAAAAGTACTAGCTTTAGAGAATAGCCTTATTAAAAATGTTGAGCTTGTTATTTTGAATAGACATTGGAATTTAAAAGGCCTAATACATGTATGTAAAGGTAATTTTAGAATAGGAACCCAATTAGGGTTTAACGGAGAACCTATATTAGGATTAGAATCTGGAATGCACACAGTAAAAGCGTTAAATCACTTTTTAAAAATGTGCAAAATTGATAAATCTGAATTAATTATAGAAAAATTAGAAAATGGGGTAACTAGAGTTATTTTAGATAAAAAACATTTTGCAACTAAACAATCATATCGTTTGGCAAATAATGGAGCAAAATTAAATGGAACTAAAACTTTATGGCCAAATAATTATACTCCAAATGATATTTTAAATGCAGGCCAAGATATATTGAAATTTGGTAAAAATGGTATAAATTCAAAAACGGGCGCAATTATTAAAAACAAATTTATTGGTATAACTAAAGATGGAATAAAAGCTATTGTTTGGGTCAATGAAAATGGCCTTATAACAACTTGTTATCCAGATTGGTTTCAATAGGAAGTTTATGGATATAATCGAAAATATGATCGTTAATATTTGTGAATCAGAAATAGATGAGTTTATAGATGAAACTCTTTTAGAGCCCGCTGAAATATCAATATTGCAAAATAAATTATTAGAACATAAGGATGAATATTTTAAAATACAAAAATATTTAGGGTATTATTTAAGTAATAATGATTTTGATTTATTTTTTTTATTTGGTGTTTTTGTAAATATAAATTATTTGCCAATCATTGAACTATTAATGTATAGTTTAAATTTAAAATTCAAAGAATTTGATAATATTAAAAAAAGTAAGGACAGAGTAAAAATTGATTTAAGTTCTATCACTGAGTATGCAATTTATTTAATAAAATTGAATAATAAAAGTGGTAAAAATTTCTTAATTAATTCTTTTAATAAATTGGATGATTGGAATAAAAAGTCAACTATAGAAAGTTTGTTTTTAATTAATAATAAATTAGCATTAGATACAATTATTAAATTAACAGGAATAGATTCAATTATAAATAAAACATATTTAGATGAAATTAATAGTTATTTAAAACAAATTAATTTATTAGAAAAAAAATATAATTCTAAAGTTAAATTTTCTATTGAATTTCAATTGGAATTTTGTAATGAAGAAAACAATATAGTTGTAAAAAATAATCAAGTTGAATCTATTTTAAATTATACTTATAGCATTGAATATGAAAAAAATATTAATAAAAATAAGAATATTTTTATTAATAAAACAAAAGAATCAATTTTAAATAAACTTAATACGCTTATTAATAAAATAAATATAGATATTATTTTTAGATCTTTAGATGATATTCCTGTAGGTTTTTCTGATGAAAGATATATTTTAAACTTTGATCTTTTCACCAACAAAAATATTACCGCAAAAGAAATAGCCGAATTATTTGGAAACAAATCTATTCTTTATCTATCAGGAGAAACAGATATAAATGGCAAAAAAGTATTTTACGAAAATGCAGCTTGGTACCAAAGCAATGAAAATATGCCAATTCAAGATAAAATATTTTGGAATGAACCAAGGATTGCGAAATTTAGGGTTTATAATGTTATTGATAATGATTAAAGGAATTTCATAATGCCAAATAATAAATTTAACTTAATTTTATTATTAATATTTACTTATTTAATCAAAATAAATGCATACCAAGAAGCCGTAATTGAAAATAGAAATAATATAAATCTTTCTTCAGCGATAACTCTTAAAAACTCCAAAAATCAATATAGTGAAGCCGAAAAAATTCATTATGAAAATAATAAATGGGATTTTATGGATAAAGTATTTGTAACTTATGTCCATAACCAACCATCTAAATATGATAAATATCCTTTTATTGCTGCAGTAATTTCGGGTGCAATACCCACAATAATTTCATTTTTATACGCTATAAAAGAAAATAGTGGTCAGTATCGTCGTAAAGATACTTTTAGAGAAATTGTTTTTTGGGGCATATTTTTGGGATTAAGTTCAGCAGCATGTAGCGCTACAGTTGTGGATTTAGCTTTTTATTCAACTGCCTATTATGACAAATTAAAACAAGTTTTTTCTTGGTTTATAAAAAATTATAATCCGGACATAAATGCAAATATGCAGATAAATTTGAAAAAATTTGTACCGGAAGAATTACATAAAATGTTTGACGCTATGTATACGGAATATAATAGACTTGGTGATGAATATCTAACAGAACAAAATTTATATTTATTACATGAACTAAGCAACAAAATTGTATATGAAATCAAAAATGAAAAATATAAAAAATATTACGTAAAAGTAGAATAAAACGCAAACGGCCACCGTTTTTTACGCGATGGCCAAGACTAATATAAATAAATAAACTTTCTAATTTTTTACGTTTATTATTGGTTCAGCAAGTAAACTTATTCCTCCGGATAGATTATCCTTTTGCTCTGCTAAAAATAAAAGAAACTCTGTAATTGATTTAAAAATATCATTAAAATTTTTATCTTTTTCAGGCATAATACGAGCACATTTTACAAATTGATCAAAAACATTTTGCCAAACCTCATTTTTTGCATCTTTTTCGGAGATTTCAAATACTATTTTTATATTTCTAATGTCTTCTGCCGTTTTATCTTTTATAAATTCTTCAAAAGAATTTTGATCATTAATTTTTGTATCCTTTTCGCCTCCAGCATTTAGAGCCATAAAAGATATTAAAAAAATTAACGAATATTTTAAAATTTTCATATTTACCTTTCTTATTATAGTTAAAATATATACTTAAGATTTAGCTTTTAATCTTTTGTATCAAATTCTAAAATGTCCCCGGGTTGACATTCCAAAACTTTACACAAAGATTCCAACGTCGAAAATCTAATTGCTTTTGCCCTTCCGTTTTTTAAAATCGATAAATTTGCTTCAGTAATTCCAACTTCTTGCGCAAGTTCATTCAATCGAATTTTGCGTCGAGCCATCATTTCATCCAATTTTACTATTATTTTCATAGTTACACCGTTAGATCTGATTGTTTTTTAAGAACCAAACCTTCATACATAATTGATGTAATTATCGAAAAAAAACCAAAAACAATAATATTTAAAATATCTTGTGTATTAAAGCCAATAGCCAAGTAACGAGACCCCTTTGGATTATTTATTGTAACAATTAAGCCAAGTAGTATAAAACTTATCGGACTATAAATAACCCAAATAAAAGCAACTCTGGCCAGTCGTTTAAAACATAAAAAAACTGGTTTTGAAAAAATTTCGCCCTTTTTAAATAAATCCAAAATTTTTACAAAATAAATAAATCCAAAGATCAAAATAATAGATGGAATAACAACATCAATAAAAATACATAGAGCTTTTACAGTTGGTGTAATTGACTGATAAAAAATTTCCAACCCTGCTGCTACATTTTTGGGTACAAGCCCATTTATCCAATTAATTGTCATTTTAAAAAATCCATGAACAAACGTAGGTATACAACCTAAAATTAGAATAATTTTTAAGAACAATGCATATCGTTTTATATTAATCATAAAAACTCCCAAATATTAATTAACCAAAAATATTGCTCATATTAAAACACACTAAATATTGAATGTCAATATAATTTTATCGAAAATCGATATTTTTTTATCAAATAACAATAATTTAAAATTAATATATGCGCCCTTGCGATTATCAAAAAATTATCTTTACAAAAATCAGCACTAATTTAAACTTTTAAGATCGTATATAAACAGATTATTAATCAATTTTTATAGGAGTCCTTATGGAGCTAATGCATTATTCAATAATGTTTTTTGGCACAAGTTTTCTAGGAATACTTGTAGTCGCATTGTTATTTTGGAATATTTTAAAACAAAAGATAGAAAATAAAAAGGCAGAAAAAATTGCTGATTTAATAAGATCCGGAGCAATGACATTTCTTAAAAAAGAATATTCAATTTTAGCAATTTTTATTGTTATTGCATTTGGACTTATATCATATGCAACAGAAAGTATAATTATTGGATTTGCTTATATCGCCGGAGCAATAAGCTCAATGCTTGCAGGTTACATTGGAATGAAAGCTGCAACAAGAGCTAATGTAGCTACAACAATGGCTGCAAAAGATAGCGGAGAACGTAAAGCATTTATGACCGCTCTTTTTGGTGGTGCAGTAATGGGTTTTGTAGTTGCCGTTCTTGGCTTAATTGGACTTGGATCATTGTTTCTTTTATTTGTAAGAAGCACTGACGTTAACTTTGCACAAGCTATCACAGTTTACGGTTTAGGAGCAAGCTCAATAGCATTATTTGCTCGTGTTGGTGGCGGAATATTTACAAAAGCAGCTGACGTTGGAGCTGATCTTGTTGGTAAAATTGAAATGGGAATTCCTGAAGACGATCCAAGAAATCCGGCGGTAATTGCAGACAACGTTGGTGACTGCGTTGGTGATACAGCCGGTATGGGTGCGGATATTTTCGAAAGTTATATTGGCGCAACATTGGCAGCAATGACATTGGCATTTACAGCATTTCCGGGAAATTTATTATACATTTCATTACCATTGGTTCTTATTACAATTGGTTTAATCGGTTCAATCATTGCCTTAATTACAATACCGTTATTCAGAGGAAAATTAAGTTCAATGCTTCATAATTCTACATATGTAGCAATTATTTTCTTTCTTGCCGGAACATATGGTTATATAAAATATGTCGGTATAGATCTTAAATTATTTGGTGCCGTAATATTAGGTGCTTTATCAGGCGTAATAATTGGTCGCATAACTGATTATTATACAAGCGGTAAACCTGTACAAAAACTTGCTGAGTCATCACAAACAGGTGCGGGAACAAATTTAATTTATGGTTTATCAATTGGATTTGAATCAATTGTAGCTCCTGTAATTTCATTAGCTTTAATTATATTTTTCTCATTTAAATATTTTGGCGAATTATATGGAATAGCAATTGCTGCCGTTTCTATGCTTTCAACCGTCGGCATTACGATGTCTGTTGACGCATATGGCCCTATTGCAGACAATGCAGGCGGAATATCGGAAATGTCAGGCTTTGGCCCAAATGTTAGAAAAATCACAGATAAATTGGATGCTCTTGGAAATATGACTGCAGCTTTAGGTAAAGGCTTTGCAATAGGTTCTGCTGCGTTAACAGCATTAGCAATTTTTGCAGCTTACTCTGAAACAGCCGGAATGCCGGGAATTGATATTTTAAATCCGCTAGTAATAGTTGGAATGTTTATTGGAAGCACATTACCATTTTTACTTTCAGCTCTTACTATGAAATCGGTAGGCAAGGCTGCATGGCAAATGGTTATTGAAGTAAGAAGACAATTTAAATCTATAAAAGGTCTATCTGAAGGTAAAGCAGATGCTGACTACAATAAGTGTATTGAAATTTCTACAAATGCAGCTTTAAAAGAAATGATATTACCAGGTATTTTGACAATTGGAGCACCTGTTACAATAAAATATGCTTTGGGAAATATAGCTCTTGGTGGATTCTTAGCAGGAGCAACTCTTTCAGGTATTTTACTTGCTCTGACAATGGCAAACGCCGGTGGAGCATGGGATAATGCTAAAAAGTATATTGAAGAAGGTCACTTTGGCGGTAAAGGCTCAGATGCTCATAAAGCAGCTGTAGTTGGCGACACCGTTGGCGATCCATTTAAAGATACTTCCGGTCCTTCTTTGAATATTTTAATTAAGTTAATGGCTGTTATTTCTTTATTACTAGCAACGCTTTAAAAAAAATTAGGTCCTAAATCAAGTCTAGGATGACAAATAAAAGACTATAATACTGTTTTTTGTCATCCCGGACTTGATCCATTACTGTCCGAAGTGATATTTTTATATTTAAAATTAAGTGAAAAATAAAGTTTTGGTCATCCCGGGCATAGACCCGGGATCTCCATTTACACATTCATAAAAAGTTATTTAAATAAAGTATTTTTAATTATTTGTGAAAGTACAAGAAAGAGATCCCGGGTCTATGCCCGGG
>LDIX01000002.1:60601-95078 GCA_001468925.1 candidate division TM6 bacterium UASB340
TAAACAAAATAAAACCAATAAATAATTCTATAGATAAAAAATTAACCGATAAATCAATATTATTACCTAAAAATAGTCTCACGGATTGGGAAATAAATTATTTTAAAAAAATATGTTTAAAATTAGGCTTAATCTGTAAAAATTATAAATACATGGAAAATAATAAAGAATTTACCGGAATAAAAATAGAAGATATGGATTACATAAAAAATTATTCTTATTTTAATACACTATTAACAATTACAACTTTTTTAAAAAATAGAAAAAATGTAAAATTGGAATATTCAGATTCTTTTTATAAAATGTTAGGCTCTAAAGATGCAATTGATTTTTTAACGAATAATATAAGTTTTGAAGATTTTAAAAAGGAAAGCAACGGAACAATGTACACATTTTTAAAAAAATCCAAAGATATACTTCTTTATAAACCAATTCCTGAAATTAATAGTGTAAAATTATTTAAGATATAATCGTGCAAACAAAAGAAATAGGTTTTGTCTTAAAAAGATTTTTACCAAATAAAAACAAACTTTCAGTATTAACAAAAGAATCCGGAAAAATAGAAATAATAACAAGACCAACAGGTAAAACAATTGAGCTTTGGCCCGGAATGTTTTTATCTTTTTATAAAGAAAATTTTGCAAACAATTCAAAAATATTTATAGCACAAGATTTGGAAATATTAATGTCACCGGATTTTGATACAAATTTAAATATAAAATGGGCCCATCAAATACTTGAGATTTGTTATTATTTTGCACCATTAAGTAATCCTGACAAAGAACTTTTTGATCATATTTATAGTTGTTTCAATATAATGGTATTAAACCGAAATTTTTCAAGCGAATTGGAAATAATCAAAAAAATATATCTTATTAAATTGTTGGAACTTTTAGGATTCTATCCAACAACCGATTTAATTACATATTTGAGCCTATATATAAATATTAGATCTACATATATTAATATTGTTGACAATAATCAATTAAAATTATTAAAAACAAATTTGCAAAATATTAATAATGCACAAATATCTAAAATAGATAAGTGGATTATTGCAAGTTTGGCAACTCATCCAAATTTCAAATTTTTTAGAACTATTTGTGCTTAAATAAAAAAGGATATATATGTTTAAAATGCTTATTTTATTATTTACAATTTTTTTTACTTCAAATTTTTACACACCAATTAATGCTTTAAATTCAGATTTTTCAAAAACAATAATAAAATCAAACGATATAACAATTATTGAGAAAGATCTTTTAAAAACAGAAGAAGCAAAATTATCCGAAGAACAAGCAAAATTTGCCACAGAAGAAAGAAATCTCACAAATAAATTAAACAATATTCAAAGTGAATTTTCAAAAATAGATGAAAAACTAAAAACGGCAAGTGAAAGTGAAAGAGAATTTTTAGTAAAATTTATAACCCTTTTAAATGAAAAAAAACAAACACTTTTATCACAACTGGAATCATTAAAAGAGATAGTTACCACAATTGAACAAAATATAAAAAATTTAAAAATAATTATTAAATACAAAGAAACACCAAAAGAAACTAAGCAAAGTTCTTCATATTCATGGAAAGAATTTCAAGAAGCATCCAAAGATCTTTATACAAAAAAAACGGAGCTCACAAGCTTACAGGATAAGATTAAAACATTGGAAAAACAACAAGAAACGGAATTAAAATTTTTAGAATCCAATAATTTACAAAAACAAACACTGGAAGATAAATTAAAACAAATAGAAGAAGAGATTGGCAAAGGAATTAGAGAACAAATTAAAATAAATGAAAGATCTTTATTAAAAGAAGAAATTATACTTTTATCTGAAATAGATATTTCCTATAAATTAAAAATTAAAAAGTTAAAAGAATTGGTAATTCTTAAAAATAGTGATTTGCAAATTTTAACATTGGAAATTGAGAAAAAAAGTGAAGAAATTAAAGAAATTGAAAAAAATCTAATTCCAACGGCAGAAGATGTAAATATTGCACAACAAGAATGGAGTCTGGAATCTCAAAAAAGTCAGATTGCTAAAGATTCATGGGAAGAAAAAAAGAATCCTATAAAAAAAGAAGTTGAAGAATTAAAGAAAAAAATAGATTCATTAAATTTAGATTTAAGTAAAACAAAAGATCAAGCAGAACAAATTTACCAAGAAAGTTTACTTTTAAAATATCAAACTGAAATAGATAAACATAATAATTACTTAAAAATAATTGATTATGAAAAAAGCCGTTTAGATTTAAATGTAACAGCAAAAAAGCTTCAACACGATTCGATAAAAGCATATTATCAAAGTAATTTAGAAAATTCATTAATTAAACCGTGGCTTGAAAGTTTCAAAAACCAAAAAGATATAATATTGGTTCAAATTACGGAATTGGACAGAAAAATAAATGAAGAAATAAATACACAAACCGAAACAATTAGGAAAATAGATCAAGTAAAAGCAAAAATAGAAGAGTTACAGCTCAAAAAAACCGGTATTTTTAGAAATAAAACAAAATTTTTTGAAGATTCCATAATTAATTATAATGATGCTAAAATAAATTTAATAACAATAAAAGATTCAAGAGCGTTTGCAATAATTAACGATCAAAAAAATACTGCTGAAGAGATTAAAAATACTATAGATTTTACAAAAAAACAGTTACAAACAAAAAATATCTCTGAAAACATATGGAAAAGATCTCCAAAATCAATAACTTTATCAGATCTATTAAAAGCAATAAAAGATGCTGAAAGCTTTTTGATAAAACTTTTTTGGGATACACAAAGTTATCTAAACCCATACATTATCGTAACAAATATAAAAAATTTAAATCTACCAAACTATTTTGGATTATTAATATTTGCGATATTTTTTATATTATTCATGTTTTTTACAAAAAAAATATTATTACTCATACAAAACATAGTTTCAGAAAATATAAAATTTTCTAAACATAATCAGAATATTTTATATTTATTAATAAGCATAAGTACTTTTTTAGAATTTTCGTTAAACAACTTTAAACTCTTATTTAGTTGGTTTTTTATATATTGTCACATACTATTCGATTTTCGATATATTTTTTCATCAATTGAATTTTTAGCAACACCATATTTAATTGCCGTATTTTATATAGCAACAATACCTATATGGATATATTTGTCCGGTAAACTCTTGGCAACTGCAAAAATGTTAAATGAAAAATTAAGTTATTTATTTTTTGCTGAAAAAACAGAAAGCAAATTTATTTTTCTAGTCACATCCATATTATATTCAACGGCAACATTAATACCGTTAAGACAAGCATTTTTGAATTATATAGACATGCCGTCTTCATTTCCAAACGTTATGTCTGCAGCATACTCTTTAGTACTTGTAGTTATGATTTTATTATTCTTTGGCAAAGAAGATGTTTTAACTCTAATACCATCTCAAGGCACAATATTTTCATGGATCACAAAAAAAATAGAAAAATATTATTATCCGGTGTTTATATCATTTATGGGTTTATTAATTTTATCAAATCCATACATAGGATATTCAAATATGGCTTGGTACCTGGCTTTTGCAATACCAGTATCAATGACAATAATATATGGCGCACTTATTGCACATTCTTATGTTCGTAAATGGTCATCAACATTTTTCTTGAAAGAAGAAAATGATGAAATTGTGAATAAGTTTGAACAAGCAAAAGTTTATTACGGATTTTTCATAATTTTGACATTTTTAGCATTAAGTTTTATTGCCTTCTTTTTTATAACAAGAATTTGGCAATTAAATTATACCGTTGCCAGCCTTTTAAGCGATCTATCCAAACGCTGGGTAATACCTATTTCTCCAACTGCAAATTTGGGTATTTTAGAATTAATTACATTAATTTCTTTCATAATTTCCGGATTTATAATTTCATATTTGGTCAAAACATTCGTACTTACAAAACTATTTGAAATATTCAGAACTGAACCGGGCGCACAAAATACCATGTTTAAGATTTCACATTACATAATAATAGCATTGGCAATAATTTTGGGATTTATAACAATACAATTAAGAGAATTTATAACAATCGCCGGTAGCTTTTTAGCAATTGGTATAGGTTTTGCATTAAAAGATCTTGCATCAGATTATGTAGCAGGATTATTTATACTTATAGAAAGACCAGTGGAAATTGGAAATTATATTCAACTTGATGAACGTACAATTGGTACTGTACAAAAAATATCTGCTAGAGCCACAACTATAAGAACGGCCAGAAATTTTTCAATCATAGTTCCAAATAAAGATCTTGTTTCAAAACAAATAATTAATTGGGGTGATGGTAGAATATCGGTTGGTTTTGAATTGAGAGTTTCAGTTGATTACAACCAAAATCTTGAACAAGTAAAAGAAATTTTACACAAAACAATCCAAAGTCATGATGCTATTTTAAAAGTACCAACCACAGTTATTAGAATTGAAGATTTTGGCGATAGTGGTGTAAATTTTTTCATAAGAGCATTTATAAGTGCAAGAAGAGTCCGTGAACAATGGGATATTTCAAGTGATTTACGATTCGCAATAATGAAAGCTTTTAAAGAAAATAATATAACAATTCCATTTCCACAAATTGTTGTTCATAGAACGGATGAAAAAACTATTAATTCTACAAAATAGATATAAAAATAATGGGCATATTAATATGCCCATTATCTAAAAATTAAAAGATTAATTTTACTCTTTTAAGCTTGCTTTTATTTTTCTAATCATTTTATCAATAAAATTAATTATTGGAGATGCATTTATTTTCACTAATCCAAAATATGTAAGAGCAACACCAATAGTAAAAATAATAATATTTAAAATAATTTTGTAAGTAAAACCAAGCAATACCAAGCCTGAAATTACAGCCAAAATTCCGGTCATATTATTTAAAAACCATTTTCCAACTTTTCCAGTTTCTGCCATTATTTCTCCTTTAATTAATAAAAATCTTTAAAGTAAAAGAATGCTAACAAAAAAAAATATTTTTTTTCAAGATAATTTATTTTTAAATTTTTTAATTATGCAAAAGCTGTAATAATTTCAAAAGCCAAACCGGCCAAGGCAATTGTACGATCTATCTTCTTTTTCGTCCACTTAATTCCAAAACATGTACATTCAACGTCATCTTTATGCTGATATTTTAAAAATTTTTCTGCATCCTCCAACGTAATTAAAATCATAGGCACTCTTTTATCTTCAATAATTATTTTTTGTCCTTTATTTTCAATACTTTTAGAGCTACTTGAATAACTTTGAGTAGAACTTGTTTTTGATATATCAGAAGTTAATAATTCGCTATTTGAACTACTATCCGAACTGTAAAATTCATCATCTTCATATATGTTTCTAAGTCTATTTGTTTTTATTGGAGTTAACTCAGGTATATCGTTCTCATCATATTTAATACTGAAATATTCATCGTAAGATAGAACACTAAATTCTTTTTTTATAATTCTACTTTTACATGAACCTGCAATCGGGCTGCAATTAAGATTTTTAACTAAATCTATAGAAACAACGGATTTTATATATTCATTTATTTCTTCAAAAATATCACTAATAACTTTTGCACCCAAACCAACAGTTACAATAGTTATTTTCTCATTTATATTTTTATAAAGATTTTTAATCTCTACAGTTAATTGTTCACTAAATTCTCTAATATTTTCTCTATAACAAAGCCGTATATCATTTTCATTCATAACTTTATTTATACGTTCATTTCGATTATCTTCGGATTTAGGATTTAACATAAGAAATAAAAGTGAATACTTTTTTTTGCAATTTTCTTCATCCTCATTTAATAAAATTGTATTTTTTTCTTTTATTTCTAAACTAAACTTATCGTAAATTTTTTGAATTTTTTCTCTGTCATATTTATAATCAAAAAGACTTGACTGAGTTGGTCCATAAACAAAAAGTATTGGATTATAAGATTTAAGAGAAAAAAAGATAAAAAACAACAATACAAAATACCTAGAAATCTTCATACAACATCCCCCTATAAAATACCCCAAAATGTCCAAGCTATAGGCAATTTAGTATTTTTATGTATATTTTTGCAACAAAAATGTATTTATATAAGAAAAATTTATATAAAGCGAAGACTGGCGTCCCCAAGGGGATTCGAACCCCTGTTACAAGAATGAGAATCTTGTGTCCTAGACCGGGCTAGACGATGGGGACATATTTAATCTGAAAAATTATCGTGAAACTTATCTCTGAATCTATAAACATAAAAAAGGGCTCTATTCGCATTTCTAAGCTGCAAACCCTTAAATATAAGATACAAACCGAAAGCAGCAATAGCCATTTTGATGATAAAAGTACCGGCAACAAAAAAAACTATTAAACTACCAAGAAATATATAAAGAAAACCCTTAAAACCATTATCCATAATAACCCTCGCTTATTTCTCTTCTAACTCTTTTTTTATTTTAAATTTTTCTTACTGGCGCAAGCCAGACGAAGCTCGAAGAGCGAAGACTGGCGTCCCCAAGGGGATTCGAACCCCTGTTACAGGAATGAAAATCCTGTGTCCTGACCAGGCTAGACGATGGGGACACAAAGTAATGGTGAGCCGCGTAGGAGTCGAACCTACGACCCACAGCTTAAAAGGCTGTTGCTCTACCAACTGAGCTAGCGGCTCCTGTGTTTTATCACAATGAAAAATCTACAAGAATTATAACACACTGTCAAGAAAATTGGCTTTTTATAATAATTTTAATAACAAAAATTTAAAAAAAATTAGCCTAAAATACGACTCACTACAAAACAATAAATTGTTACACCTAAAATATCCATTAAAGTTGCCAAAAAAGGTGCTGCCGAATGTGCCGGATCCAAATTAAATCGCTCCAATAATAATGGCAAAACCGTTCCTAAAATCATCGAGACCATTATTATAAAAAATAAAGCAATGGCGACAGCAAATGCACTCATTAGATCTTGTTTGAATAAAAAAACTCTTGTAAATGCAACGACAACTAAAATAAGTGATACAAAAATGGAAACACCAAATTCTCTCAATAAAACTCTAAATCCGTCTTTTCTTGATATTTGTCCTGTTGCAAGACCTCTGATAATAATAGCAGACGATTGATTGCCGGCATTACCGCCCGTACCTATCAGCATGGTTAAAAACATTGGAATTATAAAATATTTATCAACGACATAGTTATAACCGGAAAGAATGAAGCTTGATATGCTTTGCAATAAAAGAAGACCAACAAGCCAAGGTGTTCTTTGCCAAACAAATTTCCATAATGGTGTTTGTAAATATTCATCTTCAGATGGGCTTAATCCGGACATTTTATAAACGTCTTCACTAGCCTCTTCTTCTAAAACTTCTATAACATCATCTGCAGTAATTACACCCAAAAAATTATTATCATTATCTACAACAGGTGCACTTAACAATCCATAATGGCTAAATTGATTTGCAACTTCTTCCTGATCTTGATTTACATTAATAACCAAAACATTTTTACGCATAATATTTTTCAATAACGTATCTGGTTTGTTTACAACAAGATCTCCCAAAGTTATATTTCCTAATAATTTTTGGTACTGATCAGTGATATAAACAACTTTTAATAGCTCTTGTTTTTCGCCCAAACGCTGTAATATTGATAAACTTTTTTTAATGGTAAAATCTTTTTGCAGGTTTATCACTTCCGAATTCATTATTCGTCCGGCAGAATCGGGCTTAAAATTAAGTCGTGAAATTATATCAGATCGCTGTTTTTTCTGTAAAAGTTTTAAATATTTTTTTAAATCTTCGTCAGATTGGCTATCAAAAAGTTTTATAATTGTTTCTGTCGGTATTGTTTTTAATAATTCCGAAGAAGCCTCATCTCCAAGATTAACAAGTAAATTTGCCTGACTTTTTTCGGATAATTCGTTAAAAACTCGAGTTTTTAAATTATGTGAAAATTTCTTGAATAATAATAACTGTTCTTTTTCATTTATCACACTATCAAAAAACAATGCTATATCTGCGGGGTGCTGACTAACTAAAAGGTTAAACAAATCTGTACCTAGAGGTGTTTTCTCTTTTATTACATCATCCAAATTTTTTTCTATTTGAAAGAATATTTTTTTTAACTTTAACACAAAACCCCCTTATTTTATTCACACTACTAAGCATGTATTTTTGAGATAAAGGCTTATTTGACATTAAACTATTATAAATAATACTAAATATATGCAAATTATTAAATAGATAAAACGTTTTGGGGTCGAATCTGTGAAAAATAAGCAAAAAATAGATAAAACAGATATAATTGTTTGCGAAAAAGAAGATCTAAACAACTCTCGTTTGGATAAATTGTTATTTGCAAAATACCCGGACTATTCAAGATCTTATTTTCAAGACTTAATTAATCAAGATTTAATCTCTGTTAATGGTAAAAAAAATATAAAATCAAGTTATAAAATTAAAGAAAATGACAAAATAGAAATAAATTTTCCTAAAATAACTCAATATAATGTAACTCCTGAAAATATTGATCTGGAAGTTATTGATATTCAACCTGATTTTATCGTAATAAATAAACCTGCAGGCTTGGTTGTTCACCCTTCAGAAAACAATAAAGATGAACTAAGTATAGTTCACGGTCTTTTATACAAATTTAAAGAATTTGAAGATTTTAATGACAATCAACGTCCCGGAATTGTACATAGAATTGATCGGGGCACATCAGGTCTTTTATTGGTTGCAAGAAATATAAAATCACAGATAAAAATATCCAATATGTTTAAAGATAGATTGATAAAAAAAACATATCTTGCTGTTGTTAAAGGTCATCCACCAAAAGAAGGTAAAATTGATTATCCTGTTGGACGCCATCCGTTAAAAGGACATTTAATGAGTCACAAAAGCCATGATGGAAGAGAAGCTTTAACCTATTATAAAGTATTGCAATATTATAAAGACGAATCTTTAGTCGAAGTAAGAATTGTAACAGGCAGAACGCATCAAATTCGGGTACATTTTGCAGCAATCGGACATGGTCTTATTGGTGATGAAAGCTATGGACATTTATCAAAATTAATAGCTAGACCGGCTCTTCATGCTTACAAGTTATCTTTTACTTACAAAGATACTCTTTTTGAATACGAAAAAAATGTACCACAAGATTTTCAATCTTTATTAAATAATCTTGAAAAACGTTAAAAAATTACTTAACTTTTTCTTTTAAATCTTTTAAAAAATCGACTAATTTATTCTTAAAACTAACAGATGTTTCCTTTATTACCTGTGTATTTGTTTTGTTTTTTTGTGTAATCAAATTCATTGCCTGTCGAACACAATTTTTTTTCAAAATCTCAAATTGATCCAAATATTTTTTACACGCCAATTTATCTACCATACAAATTACATTTTCATAATTTCTAGCATCAGCTTGAACTGTCCAGTTAAAGGATCCTGTGATTAATTCATCATCGATAATTACAAATTTATTATGCATAATCTGTTCTGAGTGATTTCTTTTTTTCTTTAAGCTACTTTTATATACAAATATATCAACACCATTTTCTTTTAAAAAATCTACCTTACCATATTCATACTCAAGGCATGATTGATCCGTTATAACCTGAACATCTACACCTCTTTTAACTTTAGCATCTGCTAAAGCTTGAGCTATCTTTTTATCAGTAATCATATAAACGGCAGCATAAATTTTGGATTTTGCATTATTTAATTCTTTAATTAAATTTTTAGTCACATTATCATTTGGCGAGAACCAAATTTTTATATTCGATTCGATATTAGCTGCACTGTAATTAAAGAAAACTAATAAAAAAATAAAAACTAATCTTTTTAAAAAAATATTATGTTTCATCATATATTCCCATTCTTTATCTATTTTGTTTTAAAAAAAACTATTTTTTTATACTTTATTAAAAAAAAATTTTATGCAATGCTCTCAATAAAAACAAGGAGAAGTTTTTAATGAAAAAGGTAGTTTTATATCTATTATTTATTACTTCAATAATATACATACAAAAATCATTTGCAAAAAAAACAGAAATTTTAATTTCAAATATCTACAATCAAATAAACAAAGATCTTCTGAATATTAAAAAAGAATATCCTCAAACACAACCAAAAGTTTATTCTTTACTAGATCAAGTCTGTAAAATGTACCAAGCATCAAAGATAACTATAGAAAAAAAATCTAAAATTAAAAGTGAATTAAAATTAAAAAATGCAGAAACGTTGGCATTAAAAAATGAAGCTAGTATGTTAAAAAATAATTTAAAAAACATAGAAGGTAAGTTGAGTAATACACAAAAAGAGTTGGAAACAAAAAATAAAACTCTTGCAAAAAGTGCTTATCTATTAAACTCAATAAATAAAGAAAAAGAACAAATTCAAAATCAGGTAAGTCAATTACAAGAAGAACATAAACAACTATTATTAAAAACAGAAGAATTAAATAATATAGAAAAACAATCGTCTCAAAATTTATCTAAAAATAGCTTATTAAAAGACAATCAAAGTGCAACTCTGACTTCAACTTCAGCGCCTATTTCATCCCTTTGATCTTTTAGTAACCGTAAATTGATATCATCTGTTAAAAAATAATCAAGTTGTACTGAGAGATCATCTTTTAAATTAAAATCTTTCTGTATTTTTGCATGTAACTGATCGCTTAAATCCACATCCAAACAACCGTTAAACCCACTTTTGCCTGAATTATTAATAAAATTTGGAGTTATCTGTATATAACGAAATGGGTTTAAAATTTTTTTTAAAAAATTATCAGATTCATTATTGGCTATAATACTACTTAAATTTTTTTGTAATAAAAATGAAAATTGTGATTGTAAGTTCATATCATTTGAACCGGACAGCAATAAACCCAATACCTGCTTTTTATCTAACTTTGGTAAAGACTCAAGTATAATTTTGGGATTACTCAAATATCCGGTAGCTTGAAGATTAATCCAATATTTACCAATTTTATTTTTTGCAACCAAATCAATAATAGGATCATTTAAATTATTGGGTAAAAACTGAATTTTACCGTAATCAATATTAAGTTTTTTATCTAAAAAATTTAATGATCCATCTTTGATATTTAAATTTCCGGCAAATAGGTAATTTACAAACCCGTCTTTTTGTAAACAAGTTTTCATATTTAAATTTGCATCGATATTTAAATCAAAAAGACCGCCTTTAACCTGTAAGGGTGTTTTTGTTAAAAGATTTAGGTCAAAATTAATTAAATTTTTATTTTCCAAATAATCCATATTATTAATATTTTTGTTTTGAGATTCAATATTTATTAAACTGCTATTTAAATAACTTTTAATAAAATTAATATCACCGGTAATACAAAAATTTTTATTGTTATTACCTGTTAAAATTAAATTTGCATCAAAAAGAGAATAAAAATATCTATTAATATTAAATAAAAAATTATTAAAATTAAACGGTATATTAAGATCTTTTATGTAAAATTTTTCATCAAAGTTTATATAACCTAAATTAGAATAAATATTACCCTTAAAAAATTTTATATTAAAATCACTTAAAATTAATTCTTTAAAATTGTTTTTTATTAAAAAATCAAAATTTAAATTTTCTATCGGATTATAAGTATCTTTAAATAGTATTTTACCGTCACTAAAAATAATTTTTCCACTTATATTTTCGAATTTAGTTTGATCTATTGAGAAATGTAAGCTATTAAACCTACCCAAAATAAGTTTCTGAAAATTTACAGGTAAAAGTTTTTTTAATGCTAAAAAATCAATATTACCGTACAAAATCTTATCTACATTATTTTTAACTTGTGCATCTATAAATTTTTTATTGTTTTTATAAAATAAAATTTTTTCTAAAAATATTTCAGGGTAAAAATTCAAATCCAAATTTACATTAAATATAGACTCACCAATATTCATGCTTAATTTATTTTTAGCTAAATCAAACAAAATATCACCAACAAAATTTGTTTTACCTGATGGTAATATAAAATCAAATAGCTCAAATTTGCCATTGATCGTTTTAAGATCATAAATTAAATTAAATTTTAAGTTACCGGTCAAAAAATTATTATCTACGTTAAGATCAAAAATTTTAGCAATATTAGCTAAATTTTCTACGTTAGAATTACCAAAAATATTAATATTTTCTGATAAAAAACTTATATTCAAATCAAGATTTTCAGAGCTTATATTTAAAATATTTTTATCAAAACAAACTCTATATTTTTGAATAGTATCAAAGCCATTAAATTCAAAAATACCATTGGTACATAAATCTGAAAAAACAAAATCTGTTTTAAGTTTTTTAATTAAAATATTTTTTTTGTAAAAAATAGCACCATTATTTAAATTTAAATATCCAGCCCAATATTTATTTGCGAAATATTTTAATGAAATGCTACATGGAAAATTAAATATAATTGGATAATTAACGTCAATCACTTCAAAAATTATATTTTTTATATTTAAAGAATTTATCTGTACATTAATATCCGAATTATTTAATAGTATATTTTCAAAATGCTCTTTGATTACAGGAATATTATCTTTAAGCTCAGATTTTGTATTAATATTTTCAAAAGCTAAATCCAATAAAAAAATTTTCTTAAAAATAAGATTTAACCTACTAAATTTAATAAAAAGATTACCAAAGCTCCAAGAGAATTTATTATTGCTATCTAATTTAGAACTAACAATACCGGTTTTGATATAAATTTGGCCTGTAAAAAAATTAATCCTGTAGTCTTTTACGTTAATATCTACACTCCAACTACGTTCTAAATCTTTTTTTAATATATTAAATATTTTTTTCTGCATTTCAGGGTTTTCTTGAACGATCCATGCTAATGCAAACAAAAAAACAATTACTAAAAAAATAAATTCAAATATATTCAGTTTTTTTATTTTAAAGAGATCCATTTTTTATTCTGATATTTGTATTTTATTATAGTAGCAAAAGGTGAAACGGAACAACCAAGCGACATTAAATTCTTTTTATCTTTAGTAATCATATAAGCATTTCCACAAGCAATTCTACCATCAGTAAAAAAAATTACTTCAAATAAATTTTTATCTATTTTTTTAAAAGTTATAGGAAGCATAATTTTATTTTCAGGTTTTGACGGAGGACCATAGACATTATCAAAAACACCAAACTGTATTTTATCAGGTAAAATATAATTTTGTTTCTTACCGAATTTACCAGGATATTCGTAACTATTTAAATCAATATTAAAATATAATTTTTGTTCTTCGCCAGAAGTAATTGCTTTTTGTTGTAAATAATAGAACGTAGAGAACAACTTATCAACTTCATTTTGTAAAATAAAATTATCTAAAAAATTAAATTTTGGAAGTGAAACAAAAAAAAGTATGGATAAAACCGAAATAATAACTATCAATTCAAAAAGTGAAAAGGCTTTATCCATAATTCTTATTTTAATCCAAAGCTTGGTCTATATATGCAACATTTAAAACTTCATCTAAAGATGTTTGACCATTTTTTACTCTTCGAATTCCATCTTGCGCCAAAGTAACCATACCTTTTTCTATGGCTTTTGATTTTATCAAATTTGCATCAGCTTTTTCCACAATCAAATGCGCAATTTCATCATCAACTTCCATTACTTCAAAAATACCCAATCGACCTCGATATCCGGTATTAAAACATTCTTCACATCCAACCGATTTATAAAATTTTATTTGGTTTAATTCAGATTCCGGCAATCCAAGACGCTTAATCATATCAGGTTCAGGCTTATATTCTTGCTTACATTTATCACAAAGTTTTCTAACCAACCGTTGAGACATTATACATATAACCGATGATGAAATTAAAAATGGTTCTATACCCATATCAATTAAACGCGTAATAGTTGCCGGAGAACTGTTTGTATGAATGGTACTCAAAACAACGTGACCGGTTAAAGCTGCCTGAGTTGCAATTTGAGCCGTATCTTTATCTCGTATTTCACCAATAAGTACAACGTCCGGATCTTGACGCAAAATCGAACGTAGCGCCGCGGCAAATGTTAATCCGATATCTTCTTTAACTTGAACTTGATTTACCCCTGTAATCGTATACTCAACAGGATCTTCAACCGTAATTATATTAATATCCGGTTTATTTAATCGAGAAAGTATTGAATATAACGTTGTAGTTTTACCAGATCCGGTAGGGCCGCTTATTAAAATTATTCCATTAGGTCTTGTAATATTTCGAGAAATAACTTCAAGGTCACGTGTTGAAAAATCAAGATGTTCAAGGTCAACGGCACCTTTAGTTTTATCAAGCAAACGCATAACAACTCGTTCGCCATAATTACAAGGTAATATCGACACACGAATATCTATTGCCTTATCTCCTACTTTTATCTGAATTCTTCCATCTTGTGGTAATCTTTTTTCAGCAATATCAAGATTTGCCATTATTTTAATACGTGAAACAATGGCTCCCTGAAATCTTTTTGGGGGTAACACTCTTTGATACATAACACCATCAATTCTATATCTAACGCGAAGTTCTTTTTCGAAAGCTTCTATATGAATATCGGAAGCATCTTCTTTTACAGCCTGAAATATCATATGATTTACAAGCTTTACAATTGGAGCTTCTTGAGCCATTTCCAAAATATCTCGTTCTTCTACGGCCGTTAAATCTATCTCACCAGCCTCTTCTTCTTTTAGCTCCTCCATCATTTCTTTACTTGTTTCCAAAGGATAATATTTGTTTATTGCTGCATTTATAATATCATCACTTGAAACGCCATATTTTACATCACCTGATAAAAGCAGTGAAATATCATCCAAGGGCTGAATATCTCTTGGATTAGACGTCACAACAGTTTTATACCCTTCAAATAATATGGGTATAATTACATGCTGTCGCAAAAATTTTAATGGAATTTTACTTAAAAGTTCTGTGTTTACCATTTGTTCAGTTATTTTATCTACATAAACAAATCCAACTTCTTGAGCTAAAATTTTTGCAATATCGGCTTTGGATACAAATTTCTTTTCAATTAATATTTGGCTTAATGGCTTACCTGTTTGAGCAGATTCGGTAATGCAACTTTGGTTTTGTTCTTTAGAAATTAGATTCAATTCCAGTAAAATATCTTGAAAATTTTTCTTATTCATTAAAAACTCCCTTAATCGCCTGGGGTTTATTTTTTATAAAAAAAGGTTAACTTATTAAATACAAAACTATTGACATAATGAATCAGTTTACTTTTTTGCCAAATATAAAACAATAATTTAATATATTTAGCAATAAAGCTATTTTTTAATATTATTGGAGTAATAAATGCATAAGATAAATAATTTTAATTTAATAAAATTATCCAAAATAACACTTTTAGTTTTAATGTTAATTACAACACCTCATTGTGCTAAAGAAGAAAAGAAAACTGAAGATCTCTCTTTTGATGAATTAAAACAAAAAACACTTGCTTCATTAAAAGAAAAAAAATACAAAGAAGCTCTACAGCCATTGGAAGTTATGGTGGCTCAACACGCCGAAAAAGATGATTTATCGGAATATAAACTAATGTTAGCCGACAGCTACTTTAACACAGGAAATTTACCTTCTGCATTTCAAATGTATGAACATTTTAAAGATTATTATCCATCCGACAAACAAGCTGAATATGCTTATTATCAGGCTATAAAATCTAAATTTTACCAAACATTAAAAATAGATTGCGATCAATCTGACACACAAGAAACCATAAATTTATGTAAGGATTATCTTAGAAATCCTAGTTATTCAAAATATAAAAATGATATAGAAGATATAGAACATACATGCCAACGTAAATTAATAGACAAAGAAGTTTATGTTTATAATTTTTATCTAAAAAAAGGTAAATTAAAATCTGCTAAAAACAGGCTGGCATACCTAAAAGAAAACTATTTGGATAAAGATACCAATTTAAATCCAAGATTACTTTACTTGGAAGCAAAATTAGCTCAAAAAGAAAAAGACAATGATACTTTAGGAAAAAAAGTTGAACAATTAATGGAACAGTATCCGGAGTCTCCATTTACAAGAATGGCACAAGGACTTTCGGTTAAAAACAACTTCATGTTTTAATTATGGATGAACGAACACAACTTGGCATTTTAGGCGAACAAGCCGTCGCAGATTATTTAAAAAAACAAAATTTTAAAATAGTTAATATAAATTACAAAACAAGATATGGCGAAATTGATATAATTGCGCAAAAAGATGAATATTTACTTTTTGTAGAGGTAAAAACCAGAATTAATGAATATTTTCCCATATCAAATGTAATAACATATACAAAGCAAAGAAAAATAATAAATACAGCTAAATTATTTATACAAATAAATAATATTTTTGATAAAGTTTGTAGATTTGACGTTGCTACTGCAATACTAAAAAATAATAAATTTGATATTAATTACATAGAAAATGCATTTCAAGATTATTAATAATTTGGGGTAAAATATGAAAAATTCATTAAAAGTAGGATTAGGATTTGGAGTAACATCAGGAGTAATTACAACTCTTGGATTAATGGTTGGATTACATTCAGGAACACATTCAACGCTTGCAATAATCGGTGGTGTATTAACCATTGCAATAGCCGACGCATTTTCTGATTCACTTGGTGTGCATGTATCAAGAGAATTTGAAAATCAAACGAGTAAAAAAGATGTTTGGGAATCTACAATCACAACATTTATTTCAAAATTTATAATTGCGTTGCTTTTTATATTTCCAATACTGTTATTTAATCTCTCTCTTGCCATTTGGGTAAGTATATTTATGGGACTGTCTCTTTTAGCAATATTCAGTTACATAATAGCTAAAGAAAAAAAAGTAAAACCATTACCGGTAATATTTGAACACGTTGGCATTGCAACAGTTGTAATAATTATTTCTCAAATAGTTGGAACTGTAATAAGAAGTAATTTTATTTAAATTGTACCAAAAAATCGGTCCCCAAAATCTCCCAATCCGGGAACAATAAATTTTGTGCTGTTTAATTTTTCATCTTGTTCGACGTAAATTAACTTAACTTTTGGAAATCTTATTTTTATCTCATCAACGCCAATTTTTGAACAAATAACAGCAACAAAAATTATTTTTTCTTCCAAAACACCGATTTCTTTTAATATTTCTATGGCTTTTATTCCACTTCCTCCGGTTGCTATCATCGGATCTAAAATTATCACATCGTCCGTTTTTTTTATTTCAGGTAAATTTTTGTAATACAAATTTGCAATAGCTGTTTTTTCATCTCGTCTAAGACCTAAAAAACCAACTGTTGCGTATTTAAAAAAATCTAAAAAGGGTGGCAATAAAGATAATGCCGCACGTAATATTGGAACAATAACAATATCATTTTTAAATTTTATACCGATTGCATTATCTATTGGAGTATTAATATTAATTTTTTCTTTTTCGAGCAAATCTCCAGCTTCGCCCGCCAAAATATATGCCAAATCTTTTGCAATTTCTCTAAATTTTTTTATATCCGTACTTTTGTCTCTTAATATTGAAAGTAACACTTTTTTCATAAAATATTCCCCTTATAAATATGTATTTTTCAGTATTTATTAGAACTAAAAATAAATATTATTGTCAATAATGATAAAATTATAGTCGTTAAATTTGCTTATGATACAACAAAAAACTATTTTTTTTCAAAAAAATTTACTTTATTCAAACCACAATCTTAGAATATCTATCCTTAAAATTAACTCCATGTTGAAAGGATATTTTCATGAAAAAATTAATAAGTATTTCAGTTATATTTTTTGCAATAAATATAAATTCAATAAGCGCTATGGAAAAAAAGTTTCAAGATCCTAAATGCGTAACATCATCATTTAATGAAAAAAATTTACCCAGCAGAAAAAAGCGTATTGTAGTTGACGGTGCTCCAAGATCTGGAAAAACATCAACCTTAAAAAGATTAAAAAGTTCAACAGATATATTTCCATCAAAAACACAACTAAAAGAATCCGATACAGAATCTGGTGATTCTTTATTTTCATTCCTTGAAGAAACGGCCGGAGAAATAATAGAAGATTTAATTAATCGTAATATAAATATCGAAAAATATTTTGGAAATGAAGAAAATCTTATAGATTTTCAAATTAGAATAATAGATAAACAAATAGAAAAAGAAACTGATCAAGATAATACAGAATCCGAAGTAATAGTACAAGATAGATCTTTAGTTTCAATATATGCTTATGTACAAAAATATTTTAAAAATACTATAGAAAAAATAAATAAAAAAATATTAAAAACAAATTCTTTAACTGATATAGAAAAACAATTTATAGATAAATTAACAAAATTAATAGAATCAATTACTGATGATAAAAATACATATGAAGAAGTAATTTTTTTTGAAAGAAATCCAAAATTTCAAAAAGATAAAAAACGAGTCGAAAAAAATCAAAAAGATGTTATGCAAACAGAAAAACTTTTAATAAATGCATATAAAGATTTTGGCTATAAAATAAAAATTGTACCCTTTGAAAAAGGTAAAGGTTCAATGAAGAGAAAAACTAAAAATGTTGCAAAAATAATAGAAAGTAAATTAAAAGAACTTAATAAAAAAAATTATGAACTATAATTAACTTATTTGATTAATATGGAAAATAAACCAATAAAATTTGTTCTAACCGGCGGACCATGTACCGGCAAAACTACAACAATTAATCACTTAGGCAAAATGGGTTATCAAACAATTCAAGAAGCCGCAAGTTTACTTATAGAAGAAGAAATCAAAAACGATATTCCTCTTTGGAAAAAAGATGTAATTGCATTTCAAAAAAAATTAATACTAAAACAAATAGAATTTGAATCACAAATAAATCCCGAAAAAATAACATTTATAGATAGAAGCATAATCGATACAATAGCTTACTGTAAAATTTTCAAAACCGAACCCACCAAAGAATTTGTTTATTTGGCAAAAACACACACATACGCAAATATATTCGTTTTAGATTTTTTAAACTTTTACGAAACAAATGAGATAAGACTTGAAAACAAAAAAATAGCTAAAAAAATTCATCAAACTTTAATAAATACATATACGGAATTTGGATATAATCCAATTTTTATCCCGGCACTTGAATTATCAGACAGAATAAACTTTATTCTTAGTAAAATTTCAACCCAATCTATTAATCATTTTGAGGAAACCAGGCCTCAAACAAGATTACATATATAAAAAAATATTAACAAAAAAAAGGGCTCTTAAATTAATAAGAGCCCTTTTGATTTTTACTAAAAGTTAAATTTTAGTAGCGACCGCCACGACCACCACCAAAACCACCTCTATCACCACCGTTGTTACGAGGTCCGCCGAAACCGCCGCGGCTTCCACCACGAGGTCCACCAAAACCACCGCTTCTAGGTCTGTCATTTGTCTTAGGTTTTGCAGGGTTTACTGTAATTGTTCTGCCCTGTACATCTGTTTCGTTTAATGCTTCGATAGCTGCTTGTGCTTGTGCATCATCAGGCATTTCAACAAATCCGAAACCTCTTGATGTTCCTGTAAATTTGTCCATTATTATTGTAACTTTTTCAACTGTTCCATATGCTGCAAAAATATCGCTTAATTCTTCTTCTTTGATACTTCTTGGCAAATTTCCAACGTAAATATTTGTCATTTTCTATATTTCCTTGTGATAAATAAATAATATTCTAAACAAAACCAATCCATTTTAAACTTTAATCTAATCTAACTGATTCTTCTAATAAAGCCCTTCCATACATTTCAACTAACATTTTTCAGACTTTATTAAGAGACTAATTCTTGAATTAAGCTAGTATCTCCAATATGTCCTACGACCCAATTTCAACCCTAAAATACTACCATATTAAAATTAAAATTTCAATAAATACTCTCTATTTTAAAGATATTATGGTCGATTGACGCCCAACCCCTCCCTGATTTCTTCTATATGAATGAAAACGCTCATCGCAAATCGTACAATTATTATAACTGAAATTAATTTCTTGCCTTAAAACACCAAGTTCAATCAATTTCATTGCAACCAGCTTTGAAAGATCAAAAAACATTTTATCTTCTTTTTTTATAATTACATCTTCAAAAAAAGATATTGTCTCTAAATTTTTTAAAAAATCGGCCTGAATTTCATAACAACAAACATTAGCGCATGCACCAAAATAAACCGTTAAATCTTTTGTATTTGTTTGATACAATTCTTTCATTTTCTCTACACAGTTTTCTATTATATTTGATATAGCTCCACGCCATCCGGAATGAATTATCCCTGAAGCATGATGAACCGGATCATAAAAAATAACAGGCAAACAATCTGCCGTAAGAACTCCAATTCCAATATTTCGTTTATTTGTAACTATATAATCTCCATTAAGCTCAAATAATGCCGTGTTTTTTTCTAAAAAATTTTGATCAACACATACTCCGGAATTTCCGTGAACCTGCTTTAAAAATACAAGTTTCTCCAAATTTAAAATAGATCCTATTTTTTCAAAATAATCGATATTATAATTTCCATCAGATTTTACACAATCATCTTTAATATCACCAAAATAAATTTTAAAAGAGGCATCTTCGTGTAAAATCATAAAAACCTTTCAATAAAAAAAGGGCTACCTAAAATATGTTATAATTTATGTATAATTAAAATAATTTTAAATAGCCCAAATCAAAAAAATTAAATATTTATCTGGTTGTCATTACTTTCGTCTTTTTCTTGCATTTTTCTAAACGTATCTTCTTCTGCTTTTTTTCTTAAAAATGTTGGTGTATCCAAATCTTGTAAATCAAAAGATTGCATAGATATATTACTTGGTGTGATTTTAAAATCAATATCTTCAATGTTTTCTTCAATTTTTGGTTCTTCTAAATTTATACTGTTTACTTGATTAATTTCTTGTTTAAAATTGGTAGTTTGTTGCTTTTTCTCATCTTTTACTGCAGGTTTAAAATCTTGAGGTTTTGTTTCAAATCCCGTTGCAATAACCGTTATCATAATTTCATTGCCAATAGAAGGATCTATTACGGAACCCAATATAATTTGAGCATCTGGACTTACCATATCATGAATTAATGTTGCAGCTTCATTAATTTCCTGAAGCCCTAAATCGGTATTTCCTGTAATATTAATAAGAACACCTTTAGCACCTTTTATACTCATATCTTCCAACAATGGAGAATTAATTGCCTTAAGAATGGCATTTTTAGCTCGACCTTCACCATCAGCTCTACCTATGCCCATGATAGCCATGCCCATATCTTTCATAACTTCTTTAACGTCTGCAAAATCTACGTTAATATGGCCTGATTTTGTGATTATATCAGAAATACCTTTCACAGCATTCTTTAAAACATCATCAGACATAGCAAAAGCATTAAGCATAGATATTTTGGGATCTGCCGTTTCTAATAATTTTTGATTTGGAACTATTATTAATGTATCAACAGCTCCTTGTAAATTTTTTATTGCCTCTTGTGCATGTAATAAACGTCTATTCCCTTCAAAATTAAATGGGGTTGCTACAACAGCAACAGTTAAAATCCCCATATCTTTTGCTGATTTAGCTATTACAGGCAATGCACCGGATCCGGTTCCGCCTCCAAGACCTGCTGTCAAAAATAAAATATCCGAGCTTGAAATTTTTTCCAAAATAAAATCTAAATCTTCTTCAGCGGCTCTTTTTCCAACTTCCGGTTTAGCTCCGGCACCCAATCCCTTTGTTATTTTTGCACCAAGCTGTAATTTTTCATTTGCTAAAGACATATTTAAAGCTTGAGCATCGGTATTTGCAACTAAAAACTCAACTCTTTCCAACTCACCACAATTAATCATGCTATTTACAGCATTTCCACCAGCTCCTCCAATACCCAAAACTTTTAAATTTGCACCTAAATTTTCATTTTTTTCTTCAACTGCTAGCTGTATCATAAAACTCCCTTTCAACTACCTTTTTGACTAAATAAAATCATAAATCCAAGATTTCATTTTCTTAAAAACTTTTTTAAATGCAGGTTCATTTTGTAAAGCACTAAAATCCAAATCATTATGTCCTCCGGCATAAACCAATAATCCATATCCGGTAGAATAAATTGGATTCTTCAACTCTTCAGGAACCGAATTTTGTATTAATCCCAAATCATCTTGAATTTTATCCGGATAACCAATACGCACAGGTAATCCAAAACGCTTTTCAGCTAAATCTACCATACCTAAAAGCATTGAACCTCCACCTGTCAAAACCAAACCCGAAGGCATAAATGCTTTTAAATTAAATTTAACAAGTTCATCACATATAAAATCAAAAATTTCTTCCGCTCTTGGCTGTAATATTTCAAATGTTGAAAAAGTTTCTATTTTTTTTGTTTTATTTTGATAACCAAGACGAATTTCAATTTTATCTTTATCGAGTTCCAAATATTTCTCTTCCCAAACAAAACCATATTTTTTCTTCAATTCTTCAGCTTCACCAATTGGTATACCAAGGCCAACTGCAAGATCATTCGTAAAATGATTTCCGGCAATAGGAACTACTTTAGAGTGAATAATTCTTCCATCTTTATAAATCGCAAAATCCGATGTGCCGCCACCAATATCCAAAATACCAACACCAAGTTCTTTTTCAGATTTTGAAAGCACTGCATCAGCAGAAGCTATTTGTTCTAAAACAATATCGCAAACTTTAATTCCAGCCATTTCACAAGACTTTATAATATTTTGAGCCGAAGAAATTGCACCGGTTATAATATGGACTTGTGCTTCCAAACGAACACCGTTCATACCAATTGAATCAAGAATTCTATCTTGACCATCAACCTTAAAATATTGTGTTAAAACATGTAAGATTTCCTGATCTTTAGGTATTGGAACAGCCTTTGCAGCCTCAATAACTCTATCAATATCTTCCTGTTTTACATCTCTATTTTTTATAGCAACCACACCAGTGGAATTAAAAGATTTAATATGTCCGCCTGAAATACCAACAGTTGCATACTCAACCTTACAACCGGCCATTTGTTCCGCCTGAGCTAACGCTTTTGAAATCGATTCAACAGTTTTTGCTATATTTACAACAACTCCCTTTTTCAATCCATAAGAAGGATATTGTCCAATTCCCAATAACTCAATATTTCCATCAGGAGAATTTGTACCAATAAGAACACATATTTTTGTTGTTCCTATATCTATAGCTGTAAAAACATTACTAAAAATTTTATTTGATTTCATGCCCCCCCCTATCGTTCAACTTTTTTATTTCTTAGTAAAATTTTATTTTCATATCGTAAATCCAAAACATACTTTTTTCTTAAATTTATTTTTTTACCATCATATAAATCATTAAATATTTTATTAGCCAAAAATAATTTTTTATTATCAAATATAGTTTTTCTATCCAGTAAAAAATTATAATTTAATTTATTGTTGTTTATCTTTGCAAATAATAAAATATTATTTTTATCTTTGTAATCCAACTTATAATTACACCAAATATGTTCAGGCAATTCACTTAAAAAAGAAAATGCTTTATTTGATAAATCTTTTTCTAAAATCAACTCTTTTGTTACTGTAAATGTATATTCACTAAAATATTTTGTATCTAAAATTGAATTATCTTGAGCTAATACAGACTGATTATTAAGCCAACAAACAACTTTTTTTCCTATTATTTTTAAATTTGCATTACCGGGAACAGAAAAATTCCATTCAACGTTTTGTATAAAATCAAATTTATTTTTTAATTGATTACTAAAATCAAGCAAATCTATTTTATCTACTTTATTTTCTTGAAAATAATTCGTAATAAAATACGTTATATTTTCTTTTAATTCAAAAGAATGTATGGATTCAAAAGATAAAACAATATTATCAGGCCTTAAAATTTTCAACGTTTTATCAGAAATAGAAAAAAATATTTTTTTTGATAATGGAACTATAATAAAAAATAATATAATTAATAAAGATAAAATAAATATTACTATTCCAATTTTTTTCTTCTTATTATTATTCTCTTCCATTTTGCATCCATTTTTTATTTTTTTAATAAAAACTACAGGTTTGCAGAAAGAGTGTAGAAAAAAATAAACTATTTTCGCAATAAATTAAGTTTTTTATAAGAAATAGTAAGTTTTGTCGTTTAATTTCATTCAAGAATTATGCTTTAATAAAAACATTAAAATTCCTGCCGCAACAGAAGCATTGTAAGAAATTTCAGGGGAACGTTGTGGAATTGTAATTAAAGTACCTCTATCTTGAACAGATTTTGAAATTCCGGTTTCTTCACTTCCTATGACAAGACAAATAGGCCTTTTATAACCTATAGTTGTTGCATCTTTGCCATTTTCCAAAACGGCCATATAAAAATTAAAACCTAAAGAATCTATTTGGCTTACTGCATACTCTATTGATGGAGCTAAAAAAATATCTAAATATTCTACCAGTCCGGCCGAAGCTTTGTGAGTTGCCGCAGTTATTAACGCTCCATTTTTTTGGCATAAAATAACAGCGTCAACGCCTATACATGATGCAGAACGTAAAATTGCTCCAAGATTTCTAACATCTTTTACTCCGTCCAATAATAAAACGAAGTTTTTACCGGCAATTTTTTTAAGATCCGTCATATATTGAAATGGTGAAACTAAAGCAATAATACCCATATGATCTGTAGTTCCGGCCATCCTATCAAGCACTAATCGATCTACATATTGAATATTGGGTACACTTTTTGGCAAATATTGCTCAACTCTCTTGTAAGATTTAGGTAATTGCTTTGTTGTATATATGGAAAAAAGCTTTCTCTTTCTTGATTTTAGCAATTCTATAATACTATGAGCACCATAAATCATATCCATCTGATTTTGCTTTTTATTTTCTTTGTTTGCCATATTTTAATCTTTTTATATCTTCACAAAATTAAATTAATAGTTATTTTAAACTTTATACAACACAGTCTATATTAAAAAATTAAAGCTTACAAAAGCCAATAAACTAAATATCTAATAAAAAAGGACAAATATGTATATTTTAGAAGGTAATATTGGAGCAGGAAAATCCACCTTTTTAAATAAAATAAAAGACTATATACCTGAACTGGAAATTTTGACTGAACCGGTAAATAATTGGACCAATCAAATATTTGGACAATCTTTGCTTGAAAATTTTTATAAAGATACATCCAGATGGGCTTATACTTTAGAAAATTTGGCTATGATTCATAGAGTAAAAGATCACATAGAAATACAAAATAGCAAAAATGAAAATATTGTTATTGAACGATCTATTTATTCCGGTCACTATTGCTTTTCAAAAAATAGTTACAAAAATGGACATTTAACTGAAATTGAATGGGAAATATATTCAAAATGGGCCGATTTTTTATTAAAAAGCTGCAATACACCTAAAGGTTTTATATATCTTAAAGCAGATGCTCAAACATGTATGACCAGAATAAAAAAAAGAAATAGATTGAGTGAAAAAAAGATAACATTATCTTATGTAAAACAAATTGAAGATTGGCACGAAAAATTTCTAATAAAAAAAGAAGATATACATGAAAGCTTAATTAATGTTCCTGTCCTAACATTGGATTGTAATAAAGATTTTTTAGAAGACGAATCTTTGCTAAAAGAACACATGAATAATGTAAGAGAATTTATATTAAGACCACAAATTTTTAAAAAGACACAAGAAAAAACAGCTTTTTTTGAATAGAATCTTTGACTTGTTGTTTTTTTTACTTTAGAATTTATGTGCGTTTAGGGCGAATAGCTCAGTTGGTTAGAGCACCTGCCTTACAAGCAGGGGGTCGTAGGTTCGAATCCTACTTCGCCCACCAGTCTACGCTCTTACGAGCTACGACCGTCAAACCATAAAAAATTTGCAAAAAATCTAGTACTTTGATAATTTAGTGTAAATGTTCCTCGGTAGCTCAGTTGGTAGAGCAAACGACTGTTAATCGTTGGGTCGCAGGTTCGAGTCCTGCCCGGGGAGCCATAAAATTTTAGCTGGAGCTGTAGCTCAGTTTGGTTAGAGCGTCCGCCTGTCACGCGGAAGGTCGCGAGTTCGAGTCTCGTCAGCTCCGCCATACTTCCACCGTCACTAAAGCTATGGTGGACAGGTCGCAAGGCTTCGTATGGAACAGCCAGTTGAATTAGAAAAAGCCGTCGATATATTCGACGGCTTTTTTGTTTTAAAACTATTTTTTACTTTATATTAACTAAATAAACTTATTAAGAATATCTTTAAAATCAATAAAATTTTTATATACAAAACTATTAAAACCATATTTATTAGCTTGTTCAATATGTTTTGGTTCATCATCCCAAAACATAATTTCATTTTTAAAAATATTATTTTTGTTTATTTTTTTATAAATATATTCAAAAAATGTTTGATCCGGCTTTTTAAGTCCAATTTCGGCTGAAGAAAAGATCTCGTCAAATATATCTTCAAATCCCATTTCATTTTTCATATATTCGGTTCTATATTTTTCTTGATTTGTTGCCAAATAACACTTTATTCCCATACTTTGCAATTCTTTAATTTTTAACAATACTTGCGCATCACAGTCTTTTTGTGATTCAAACCAGTATTTTATTAAAAAATCAACAGATTTATCACACTCCCATTTTTTAAGATATTTTTGAAATTCTTCTTTTAAATCAGCTTCACCTATGAGACATTTTTGAAATTCATTCTTAAAAAATAGTATTGATTTTTGCAAAGAAATTCCAAATTTTGCCTCTAAATCATCACTAAATCTTTTAGATGGCGTAACCATTCCATCCGAGTCAAATATTATCGCTTTTATCATTTTTTTCCTATTTATTTTAATTTTTTATATTTATTATTTTATATAAAATTTTTAAATTTAAATATTTTATATATAATCAAAAAAACTTTTATGTTTTTAATGTTAAAAAAGGACAATTTCATGAGTATAAAAAAAACAATTTTTCTTGTTTTAATACTGGGCGGTATTTTTCTATATCTATTTATTCAAAATAATAAACAAAGTAAAATACATTTACGTAACTTTGCAAGAATAATAAAACAAGAATTAACAGAACCTGAAATAAAATACAAAAATAGAATTCCAAGTTTAATGGAAAATATTTATAAATATTTTGTATACTTATTTTCAACAGGTAGTGAAAACTTACAGGCAATAAACTATATAAGAAATTTTAAAATTTTATCCAACACAAATGCCGAATTTTATACTCTTTATCAGGAAATCTTCACAGAAAAATTATATTTTTTTGATTTAAAAAATGAAAAACCATTCATAGTAGATTGCGGTAGCAATATAGGTATGTCAATATTGTTTTTTAAATTATTATATCCAAATTCAGAAATTTTAGGTTTTGAACCATCCGATATTAACTTTAATTTATTGAAAAAAAACATAGAAGATAATAATTTGGATAATATAAAAATATTTAAAAAAGCTCTTTCTAATAAAATTGAATCTTTAAAATTATATGGTACGGGAACTCCGCTAGGATCAATTATAAGAGATAATCCTCATAATAGATCAAATTATGAAATCATTGAAACCGATTTACTTTCAAATTACATAAATAAAAAAGTAGATTTATTAAAAATAGACACCGAAGGAGCCGAAACATTAATAATTAAAGATTTAGATTCCAAAAACAAATTAAATTTAATTGACAAAATAATAATGGAATATCATCATTTCACTGCACAAAATAAATTATCTGACTTATTAAGTATTTTAGAAAAAAACAATTTTGCATACCAAATATGTAGCGATCAACATCCTCCAATGGAAAATAGGCTAGCACAACACTTTTTTATATATGCTTACAAAAAATAAAGGATCAAATATGATAAACGAAATAACTCTTTGGCCTCAAAAAATAAAAGACGGTCTCGACCTAGCTCATAATTTTTATTTTGAAAATTCGGCAAAGTTGCCAAAAAATACAAAAAAGATTGCATTTTTTGGAATGGGCGGATCAGGAATTGCGGGAAGAATAGTAAAAACATTTCTAGATAAAAAAAGCAATATTCCATCATTTATAATAGATTCCCCGGAAGTACCAAAATATATAGATACGGATACGTTATGTTTTGTTATAACATATTCCGGCAACACGTGGGAAACTATATCTGCATTAAATTATTTAACCGAAAATTTTATACCAACAATAGTAATATCTCATAATGGTAAGGCATCGGAAATCGCTGAATTAAAAAATTTACCATTTATATTAATGCCAAATTCAAGTCAACCAAGAGCCGCACTTGGTAATTTTCTGGGTTTAATCTTAGGATTACTTGACCTAATGAATATAATTCCAACCAAATTAATGCTTGAGAATTTTATAAAACAAGCAAATCTTTATATTCCCAAATTTGAAGATGAATCCTATTTTAACGACTTTTTATATGCCGCAAACGGTAAAAATATGTTTCATATATTTGGTGTTTCAGGCGACAGTGCAGAATTTGCATATAGAGCTCAAACCCAATTTAATGAAAACAGCAAAATACGTGCAGTATATTCTTCATTTCCTGAATGTTGCCATAATTTATTAGTAGGATTTACAGATAGTAAAGATAATCCGCTTGTTTTAATAACTCATACCGATTTTATATCAAATAATCTTAATTTGGCCATTCAGGCAACTATTGAAATTTTAAAAGAAAACGGTGCTATTCTTTACAAAATGCCTGTTTTGGGTGATAATTGGGAAGACCAGTTATTCCACATAATTTTATGGGGCGATTTTGCATCCTATTATTTGGGGAAAAAACGGGGGGTCGAAATAGCTCCGGTAAAACTTATAGATACTTTAAAAGCTAAACACAAAGCAAAGGGTATAAAATAATGAAAAAAGATATACATCCACAGATTAACGAATTAACAATACGATGTGCCTGCGGTAATGCCATAAAAACAACCTCAACAAAAAAAGATATAAATATAGACATCTGTTCTGCATGCCATCCATTTTTCACAGGACAACATAAATTTGTTGATACAGCAGGAAGAATAGAAAAATTCCAAAAAAAATATAAAAAGTAATAATCATAAAGATATAAAAATCTATGATTAATTTAGATTGGGATTTAATATACAAAAAACACGAAGAATTTTTGCAAGCTCTTTCTAACCCTAATTTGGATAAAAGAGAAAGAGCTGCTTTGCAAAAAAAAGAAACAGAATATTCAAATCTAATTTCTGCACATAAAAATATAGAAAACACTCAAAAAGAGCTTTCAGAACTTGTATCTCAAAAAAATTCCGAGAAAGATCCCGAGCTTAAAGATTTATTTGAAGAAGAAATAAAAAACAACGAAGAAAAAATTAAAATTTTAGAAAAAGATCTTGAGGACACACTTTATCCTGCAGACGAAAAAGATGAACGTTCGGTGTTTTTAGAAATTCGAGCCGGTGCCGGAGGTCAAGAAGCAGCTTTATTTGTATCAGATTTATTTAAAACATATTCCAATTATGCCTTATCCAAAAATTGGGATGTTTCAATTGTAGATACAAGCACAACTGACCTTGGAGGTTTTAAAGAACTTATTGCATTTATTAAGGGTAAAAACGTATATAAGTATTTAAAATATGAATCCGGTGTTCATAGAGTTCAACGTGTACCAAAAACTGAAACAGCAGGAAGAATTCACACATCAACTGTAACTGTAGCAGTTTTACCGGAAGCAAAAGATGTTGACGTTCAAATAAATCCTCAAGATTTAAAAATTGACACATACAGAGCCGGTGGAGCGGGCGGACAGCATGTTAATAAAACCGAATCTGCAATACGAATTACTCATATTCCAACCGGAGTTGTTGTAACATGCCAAGATGAACGCTCTCAGACAAAAAATAAAGAACGAGCTTTAAAAATGCTTCAATCAAGAATATTAAAAGCAGAAGAAGAGAGAAAAGAATCTCAAATGCGTGCTGAAAGAAAACAACAAGTTGGAATGGGCGAACGAGCAGAAAAAGTTCGTACATATAATTATCCCCAAAATAGAATAAGCGATCATAGAATAGAACTGACCCTCAAAAAATTAGATATAATTATGGCATCAGGGCAACTTGATGAAATTATAGAACCTCTAATTATTTGGGAAAAAGAAGAACGAAAAAAAGAAGATACTGAATTCTCAAAATATCTAAAATAAATAATAAAATATTTTTATTAATACAAAAAATCTAAAAATTATATATATTACTTAACAGTAAAATTTATTTAATTTTAAAAAAGTTAGGAGTATATGTGCTAAAAAAAAATTTTTTATTTTTAGGACTTGCAATAATTTTGACCTCACAAATAAATGCTGCTACGTACAAAATTAAAAATAAAACAACTAAATCGCGCACAGTTTTATGTATCTATGATAACGGTGAAAAATTAAGCCAAACAATAGAATCACATGATGAATTAATTTTAAGACCGATAAAGTTCGTCCCAAATGGACATGAATATGGAAATCCAGAAATAACTAATGTTGAATCTATTTATATCTTTAAATCTTTCGAAGATATAAATAGATCTGATGATTTTACAATATCAAATTATTTATTTGTCTTATCTTTTAAAAATCCTAAAGAAGATCTTCAAAAAATAACCATTCATAGTGATAATTTTTTGATGGTGGAAACCTTAACAAATTTAGAGGATTAATATGAATTTTATTTTTCAATATCTTACAACTAATAACCACTACATGAGTTTACTGGGTATATTAATAATATTTATTGTCGCATTTATATTTTCTATGCACAAAAAAAATATTAGATATTCAAAACTTTTTATCGCGCTTTCTTTACAAGTATTAATAGCTTTTTTAATTTTAAATACAAATTTAGGTAGGGACATTTTTCATAATATAGCCATAGGCTTTAATAAAATAAATGCATTCGCAGATGAAGGCATAAAATTTGTTTTTGGTGATTTAGTTGATCCGTCAGGAAGTTGGGGATATATTTTTGCCATTAAAGTATTGCCTATAATAATATTCTTTGGCGCATTAATGTCATTACTTTATCACATAGGCTTAGTTCAAATTTTTGTAAGGGCATTAAATTTTTGCCTAAGCCCAATTCTTGGAACATCCGGGGCTGAAACATTATGTGCTGCAGCAAACAGTATGCTTGACCCGAGTGCTTCTGCATTAATAATAAAAAATGAATTAAAACATCTTACAGACTCTGAAATGTTAACGGTTATGATAGCAGGTATGTCAACAATTACAGCGTCTTTGATAGCTGTTTATGGATCAATTGGTGTATCCATGATTCATATGCTCACAGCATCCGTAATGTCTATTCCCGGAGCTTTATTAATTTCAAAAATTTTATTACCGGAAACCGAAAAACCTAAAACTGCAGCCGGAAATAAAATTAGTCTTGAAAAAGACAGTTCAAATATTTTAGATGCAATATCATCCGGAACAATGTCAGGATTAAATGTTGCACTTGCAGTTGGAGCAATGCTTTTGGTATTTATTGGATTAATGTCAATGATTGATACCGGTCTCACACAAATTACAGGATATTTTTTTGAAAAACCATACAGCTTAAATGAAATTTTAGGAAAATTATTTTCAGGAATATCTTATATAATTGGAATAGAATCTAAAGATGCCGTAACTGCCGGAGCTCTTCTTGGTCAAAAAATAGCACTAAATGAATTTGTAGCGTATGCAAATATGGTAAAGGCAACATTATCTGAAAGATCTGTAACTATTTTAACCTATGCAATATGTGGTTTTTCAAATATTTCAGTTATCGGTATTTTAATTGGTGGAATCGGAGCGCTTGTCCCAAGTAAAAAACAATTTATCACCAAATATGGTTTTAAAGCACTCCTTGGTGGAACTTTGGTAAATTTGTTAAATGCTGCAATAGCAAGTCTTTTGATCTAAAAATTCAGGCGGGGTGAAACCCGCCTTTAATTTTTTATATAAAAAGAATCGGGGAGTCATGAATAAAAATTTTATAAAATCTTATAAAATATATCTGTTAAATTTTACAACTTTATTTTTTTTATCATGTAATGCTGAACAAATAACACAAAAAGCACACTTAACATCTGCTTGGTATCCACAAGAAAAAACGGAACTTACTAAAGAATTAAAATTTTATATCAAAAAAGCACAAGAAAAATTTAAATTAAAAAATAATCCTGCAGATATAAAGATTATTATAGCACCACATGCAGGATATTATTATTCAGGCCTTTGTGCCGCCACAGCCTATCAAACACTTTTAAGTGAAAATATAAAAAATTCAAAAATAAAAAATATTATAATTTTATCGCCAAGTCATACAAAAAATTTTGAAGGTATTGCAACTCCCAATTTTGATAATTACGAAAATTGCTTAGGCTCAATTGATATCGATAAAAATAAAATAGAAAAATTAAAAACAAATAGTTCTTATAAATTCGTAGAAAAAGTTTTTGAACAAGAACATGCAATAGAAATACAATTGCCATTTTTACAACATACGGTAGAAAATTTTACAATAATTCCACTTATTGTTGGTTATATAAAAGAACAGGATTATAAAATAATAGCTAATCATTTAAAAAATATAATAGATGAAAATACACTTATTGTTATAAGCTCCGATTTTATACATTACGGTAAAAATTATGATTACACACCATTCGATATATTTATACTTGATAATATACGATATTATGATACAGAGGCCTTATATGCAATAGGTAAACAATCTTATAATAATTTTAATACTTTACTTAAAAAAACAAATGCTACAATATGTGGGCAAAACTGCATAAAAATTTTGTTAAAACTTTTAGAAGAAAAACCATTTGGCGAAATAGAACCACGATTAACCTGCTATTACACATCTGCTCAAATGGAACAAGCCAGAAACAATAATTATATAAATATTAAAAAATTATTATCTGATTTATCTGACGATTTGGTAAAAAATAGCGTAAGCTATGCCGGATTAATATTTACAACAGAAAAAAATAATACATTAAAACAAGAAGATCAACTTACAGATTATGAAAAAAAATCTTTATATAATTTAGCAAAAAGATCAATTGAAAACGAATTTAAAGAAAATAAAATTCCGTCTAATTTATTGAGTCCTGTTAGAACACTAAGTTTGGATAAAAATTCAGGCTCCTTTGTTACTTTAAATAAAAATGGAGAGTTAAGAGGGTGCATAGGCAGAATTATTTCAAATCAAGAACTGTTCAAAACAATACAAGAAATGGCAATTGCTTCAGCATTTAATGACAACAGATTTAATAAGGTTACAAAAAACGAACTAGAAAATTTAGATATTTCAATATCAGTTTTAACAAGTCCCAAAGGCATAAATAGTTATAACGAAATAACTTTAGGCAAACATGGGATTATACTTAAAAAACTCACAAAATCAGGAAATCTTGCAAACTCAGTTTTTTTACCTAAAGTTCCTGTTGATTGGGGTTGGAATTTACAAAAAACATTGGAACAGTTAAGTTTGAAAGCTGGATTAGATAAAGATGCCTGGCAACAAGATTGTTATTTTGATATTTTTGAAAGTTTTGAAATTAAAAATAACTTAGATTAAATAAAAAAGAGTTGGACAAACCAACTCTTTTTTTATTTAAGTATAAAACAATAATTTATTTAACCTTACAAGGTTTACACTTTTTGTTTTCTTTTTTAGCTTTTTTAGTGTTTTTCATTTTTTTAGTTTTTTCAGAATAAGCTAACTTTTTTTTAGAAACAGTTCTTTCTAATTTTTCATTATTAACTTTAATTCTGAAAATCTTAGTTTCATCTTTTTTTATCTTAATATCTTTTTTCCAGTTTCCTGAAAATTTAGCTACTTTTTCATCAGCTTTTGGCATTGTACAAACATTCATATTGCTTATCAGTTTTACGTCTTTAAATGTAGCTTTTTTATTTGGTTGAATCTTACCTGTATAAGGTAAAACACCTTTTTCTGTCTCAATCGTATATTTTATTGGATATTTTGTGTTATTTTCCATAACAGCAATACCGGCAAACATTCTTGAAAAAAAAGCCAAACTAAGTAATATTAAACTCTTCTTCATAAAATCCCCCTCATATACTACTTCAAACATCTAGGGCTACTTCACCCTAACCAATTTTAATTTAGCACATATTATTTCTATTAGTCAATAAAAAAACAATATAATTAAAATAACGAGCTTTTTTTAAAAATTTTAAGGTTTTTCTTCTATTTTTTTGATTGCTTCGAATGGACAAATTAGAACACATTGCCCGCATTTTTGACATTTTTCTTCGTTTATTTTAACTTTTCCATCATTTTCATAAAAAATTGCATCATGAGGACAAGCTTGAATACACCCACCACAACCGGCACAGTTTTTTTTATTTACTAAAAATTTAATTAAACTTTTTTTATTTTCCATCTTTTTGTTCTTCCAATT
>LDIX01000020.1 GCA_001468925.1 candidate division TM6 bacterium UASB340
ACACTGATGATATTAAAAACAACAGTAATGCAATTGTTAAACTAAGCACTGAAGCCAGTGAACTCTCTGTAAACAACAGTAACGCTATTATTAAAATCGATAAAGATCTGAGATCAGACAGTAATGCTATAAATTATATTTCTACGCACTTCATCTCGATTAATGATGCCAAATTCTACACAATAAACGGACTAACAGGTTCATCCATAATCGATGGACATGGAAAAGTATCTGGAATAATTGATCTTTCAGGGTCAACATTAACTATAAATAAAGATCTCAATATTGGAGAACAAACTACAATCAATTCTTCAGGAAATCTTGATTTACAAAACAACGCATTAATCATGGATGGAAATCTAACAATTCCTGAAAATAGTCGAATTAAAATTACCTCAAGCGGAGTTATTGACGGACAAGGACACAATCTTGAACTTGGTGCAGGAGCCAAACTCGTAATAGACAACAATGTAACATTAACATTACGAAACTTAAACTGGATAAGTCCAGCATCAACCACCCAAGTCGAAATGCAAACAAACGACTCAAATCTTACCCTACAAAATATAAGTATCTGTTTTGACAGAGACTTTACATTCACACAAGGTCATTTGTTCATTATTAACGATGTATTCTTTACAGGAACAAATAAATTCTCTTACTCATCTACATCAACTTCTTATATAGCCCCACATTCAACACTCTGCTTTGATGCAAATACAACCTTCAGTTATAGTCCTAGAAACTCATCAAGACACACACTATCAGAACGCAACTTAATCAAGATGTTAGATAAAACTTCAACCTTATTCTTCAATAACAGCACATTGCAACTACCTGACAGTGGATGGCAAATAACAAACGGTTCAATATTCTTTGACAACAAAGTCACTATAAACGGCACTCCAACCGAACAAGAATCCTTTGAAATTGGAGATGGAACAGATCAAGGAGAAGTTGACGTTCAAATCCTTTCAGGTGCTAATATCGAAAACAATGGATACATCTATCTAAATCAATAATAACCTTCAAAATCAGAACTAAGCGGTTATTGCAGTAGCCGCTTAGTTCTAAAATCAAAACTTATAAAGCAAATTTAAGCCTTAATCCTGACGCTTAAATCAAATTATTGACTTCAAAATATATTTCCAGTCAATCTTGTTTAGGAAATAAAGCATCATCAGGGAAACCTACAACTAAAAATCCCTGAATTAAATAAACTTCGGAGAAAATTATGAAACAAACATTTTTAATACTGCTATTTTTAACATTTATGCAAGCTCTTCATGGTCAAATTCCGCCAACTCAACCTCAATCAGCAGTCCAACAAATCTCGCAAGCTCAACTACAACAAATAAATCCACTTGACTACGCAATATCAACCCCATTAATTTCAGGAAAATATGAGGTACCCATTTGTATCACAATTCCACAAACAGGTGAAAGTTCTATAATAGGAAATCAAATACTCGATGGAATGCAAGCATTTTTTTTAAAAATAAAAAATCTTCCTGATTTTAATTTTTATATTAATTTAACGCCACTTGATGACACAGGTAATATAACAAAAATAAGTACCAATATTAAAACATTACTTCCAAAGTCTCCGATATTTTTAAGTCTTTTCGGTTCAAATTCCGCACGAGCAAGTCTCCCATATTTAAAACAAAATAAAATCATAAACATCTTTCCCGTAGAAGGTTTAGATAAATGGCGAACTACTAAAAATAAAAATTCGATTTTTACTCGAGCATCAGATAAAAATCAAATTAAAGCATTAATTGAATACTCCATACATACTCTCTACAAAAAAAGATTTGCAGTTTTTTATGAAGAAAGCGAATGGGGTAACGAAGTACTGGAAAGTATCAAAGAAATTTTAAAAAAGCATAAAATATCCATTTTGAAATATGCATCATACCCGGAAGGAACTGTAAAAATCGATTCCGCCGTAAAAGAAATTGCCGGTAAGAACCCTGATGCAATTTTATGCATAGCTCAAACCCGTCCAGCATATTATTTTATAATTAAAATGATTAATAAAGGTTTCTACAAAACATCTTTTTTATGTATAGATCGGTTATTCTCAATTCGAAAAGAATTAAGAAGAAAATCACCGGGAATAAAAATAATAAGTACCTCCGTAGTTCCAAATTCATACAACAACCAAACACAAAAATCCAAAATACCTATCATTGAAGAATATAAACAGGACATGAAAAAATATTTTCCGAATAAATTATTATCACAGATCTCTCTTGAAGGGTATATAAATGCTGCAATCTTATGCGAATGTATAAAAATTGCACAATTCCCAATTTCAGCAAATAAAATTATGAACACTATTCAAAATATACAAAAATTTAATATTCCAAGATTGCAGGGATTAAATCTTAACTTTAATCCACAAACAAGAACAATTTTAAATCGAATTTGGATAAATACAGGGGATCAAAAAGAATGGGACGAATGGATTGAGAACAAAGAGGCCTTAAATGAAAATATCTAAAATAAAAATAAATATTGTAAGTGCCAAATTTAAAACTTTTGTACTTTTTTGCGTAACATTAATTCTTATAGCTTCATTTTGGTTAACCTTAAAAAAAACAAACATGACGGATACGATTCCTCAGTTAAATCCGATCAATACTAAAGTAATAAAAGACTTCGGACCATTCACCGTAAATGTAAAAACCGGCATGTTTATAAAAAATTTCCCATCTTTCGATGTAATCAAAAATGATTTTACCATAGATGCAATCATATGGTTTGAATTTAACGCTGATGAAATCCCACTTGAAACAATTGAAAAATTTTCATTTGATAATGATAAAATTCTTTATAAATCTTCACCTGATATAAAAATAGTCGAAAATAAAATTTTTGCTCGATTCAATGTTATATATAACGTAAAAACATCTCTAAATTTTCATAAATTTCCATTTGAAGATCATCAGATATCACTGGTATTATCTAATAATTTCGTAACACCCAGTGAAATGTATTTAACAACAGATTCAAATTCTTTCCAAATTACACCGAATATAATTCCAAAAAGCTGGAAATTCAAAGATCTCAATGTAAATTCAGGATATCTAAATCTAGACCTGGATAAGCAAGATAAAAGTAAAAAAGTTATAGTACCTAAAACTCTTTTTACTCTCAATATCGAAAAAAACGGAATAAGAAAAATTTTAATTATATTCATTCCTCTTTTCGCCTCAACTTATTTATCTCTATTTTCATTTGTGATGAATATGGCAAATGTTGTCGGTAAATTCAGCCTATCCATAACAGCGCTTACTGCATTAATTGGATATAGATTCGTTATTGAACAAATGATGCCTCAAGTAGGATACCTTACAACAACAGATATGATTTATATTTTACTTTTATTAATATCACTTATCTGTTTTATTTTTCAGTTATTGATTACCAGACTTTTTATGTTGTATTCTGAGGAAATAAAAAATAAATCAGCGAACTCCATAGATAAACAAAATTTTACCAACAAACTGGAACAAATATCCAGTATAGTTTTTTTAATGATTTCGCTGATACTAAACTTATCAATTGCTTTTATACTATTATTTTAACAATTGGAGTTTTATGAAAAGATCGTCCAGTTATCATTACAAAAGAAAAAAGAAATCTAGTTTTTTAAAAATATTACTCAAAATTACCGGAGGCATTTTATTAACCACAATACTTACAATCATAATTACACCCACACCCTTTTACAAAGACGGTTTTAAAAATTTAAAGGAATTACAAACATACGCAAACAAAACAAATGAACAAACCCCTATGGAAAACACTGATACATTAAAACCTGTATTTACAAAATATTATGAATCGCTAATCCCAACTTTCACTCAAAAAATTAAAAATAAAATAAATCTATTACTTTATCTTGTTGGAATTGAAGATAAACCGATCTGGAGTATAAGTTTTTTTAAAACAATTCTTGAAAACACAACTGCAAACCAAAAAAAAGTAGGATCTGAAGGTAATTTTATTTACAAAATTGAAACAGATCCTACTTCAAAATTCATAATATTCGGGAATTTACAAGGAGCATTTCATTCTCTTGTTCGATGTTTAACAAAAATTAAAGATTTGGGAATCATAGGCGATGATCTTAAAATAAATAATCCAAATAACTATATAATTTTCATGGGGGATGTTGTAGATAGATCACCATTTACATTAGAAACATTAACGACTGTAATAAAACTAATTGAAGTAAATCCTCAAAACGTAATTTATCTAAAAGGCAACCATGAATCAAAAAACTATTGGCAAGAACACACGTTGAAAACAGAATTACAAATTCGTGCTGCTCATTTATCAAAAAACCAGTCAATTCCCCTAGAAAAAGAAGTAAATGATTTTTTTAATACATTACCTCTTGCAGTCTATCTATCAATTCCAAACACACAAAATGATTTTATAAGAATATCTGAAACAGGTCGAACAGAAGATGAACTTTTAAATGAAGGAAATTTTGCAGATTTCCTAAAAAAACAAACCACAAAATTATCCCACTTAATAATTAAAGAAAAAATAGAATCTCAATTTGATCCATTAATAAATATTAAGGTCATAATTAAAAATGAAAAAAAGCGCAAAGCATTTCAAAAAATGGAGGGTTTAAGGCTTCTAACACCCGATATGGATTCTATTGCTTGGAACATTCTTTCATGTCCAACTATTGTTTATCAAAAAGCTTTAGATTTTTATAATGATGCTTTTGTAATAGTATCAGCATCTGAAAAACTGAAAAATTGGGAAATCTCTCTGTTCAGTCATGACGTTCGTACAAATGATCCATTCAAAGAAACCAAATTTAATTTTCTCTCAGGTCTGGATTTGCAAACGCACAAAAATATTACTCCTCAAACTATAGTACCTCAACCCACAAAACCATTAATACAACAACCTGTACAAACAATTCCACAAACTCCTGTTCAAGCTGTTCCGACACAAACTCAACAAATTCAACAACCTCAAGTTATTGTG
>LDIX01000021.1 GCA_001468925.1 candidate division TM6 bacterium UASB340
AATCTATAAAGATATATTAAATAGATTATCTTCGACTTATTATTATCAGACAGGTATTAGTCAAACAGGCCTTATCTATGGAGCAATTCAGGGGCTTGTAAATAGTCTCAATGATCCCTATACTAGCTTTTTTCCACCAACAGATGCTGGCCAATTTGAAGATCAGTTGGAGGGAGAATATGTCGGTATCTGAGCTTATGTAGAGATGAATCAACCGTGAATATTTACTATCTCAGCTACTATGGATAATAGCCCAGCTCAAAAAGCTGGATTACAAGCTTGAGATCAGATTATTAAAGTAGATGATCATGAAATTACCGATAAAATCTCTGTTTCTCAGGCTGTGTCTTGGGTCAAGTGAAAAGAAAACTCGATTGTAAAGATTACCTATTTGAGAAATGGAAAAGAATCTATAGTCAATGTTATTAGAAAAAAAGTAGTGGTCCCTAATCTTCAGTATTCAGTGTATACTTGATCAAAGCAACCAATCTGTGTGCTCACTCTTCGTATGTTTCCGATTGGAATTTCTTCATCATTTGAGAGAGCTTTGTGAGCTTTTGAGAAATCGGGGTGTGATAAGTATATCTTTGATTTGAGAAATAATCCAGGCGGTAGCTTAGAAGAAGTCTCAACTATGCTTAATTATTTTGTCCCTACAGAAGATCCTGTTGTGACCGTAAAAACAAGGACACGTTCTCAGTCTCTATTGTCAGAAGATACTACGTACTCCAAGCTTTTAAACAAAACTGTTCGCGTATTAGTCAATGGTTGATCGGCTTCTGCATCTGAAATCTTTGCATGAGTGGTTCGTGAATATCTACCTAATTCCTTGTTGGTGGGGACTAAAACATATGGAAAATGATCTGTTCAAGATTTAGTATCCTATGAGGATGGTAGTTTGTTTAAATACACTATGGCTAAATGGTATACAGGAAAAAAGGATATCAATATAGATAAAGTTTGACTTTCTCCAGATGTTGAGGTTGAAGATAAAGTGGGTACGGGTAGTGATACAGTACTTGATTGGGCATTAAAAAATTAATATGTTCAATATCCTTGTTAGCTTAGGAGTTGTTTAAAATCATCTAGACTGTTAAATGATCTATATACAGATGCAAATCTAACATAAGCGATAGGATCTGTTTGTTTTAATATATCCAAAATATCATTTCAGATTTGTTGTGATGAAATTTCATTTGCTTCAGAAGACCATTTGTATTCAAGGTCATTGATTATATTTTCTACATTAGCATTATCTATATTTCTTTTGGCAAAAGAGAGGAGTAATGCTTTTTTAATTTTTTGTCTTTCATAAAGTTCTTTGGTTCCATCTTTTTTTATAACTAAGAGCTCTGTAGTTCCTCTTCTTTCGAAAGTTGTAAATCTATTATTACAAAATTCGCACTCTCTTCTTCTCTTGATTGTTTGTCCGTCTTCAATTGTTCTAGAATCGATTACTTTAGTATCCATATTTTTACATTTTGGACATCTCATTGATTTATTAGTTTGGAAGTAAAAATCTTTTATTGTAGTAGGTAATGTCTTTTAAAAACCCAAAGAATCGCAGTACATCTTCACCACTTAGTTCTCTAATAATATTTTCATCTTCTTTATGTATAATAAATGAGCTTCGACTTTCTACTCATATTTTTAAAAATTCTGGATTATCGTCTGTGCTTGTAATAATATCTATAAATCATTTAAATTCTTTAGATAGTTCGTCAATCATGTTTTTAAGTAGTTCTTTTTCTTTATTATTCATCTCAATATGTAGGATTTCATGGAGATAGATTTCATCTAATACTTCACTTTTATTTTCCTTTCTTTGTTTTTGTATTTGTCTTTTAAATAGTAGATATCCAAAAAGTGTTTCTCTGGCTTTTGCTAGTATACCGATGATAGCACTATCATCAAATTGTGTATTGATTGTATCTACTAGGGGTAGTAATTTGTGATAGAGAGACTGATGTAACCAAAAATCTATGGTATATAAATTTTCTTTAATATGATATATGTCATAGTCATTGAGGTAGGTCTGTAGTATCTTTTTTATTTTTCTTTTTTTGAGTATTGTGTCTAGATTTTTGTAACATGTATCAATAATATTTTTGGTATCTTTTTGGGTAATGATAGATATTTTTTTTCAATATGTTTTTTTAAAGAGCTCTAACATTTTATTGGATTTGCTATATATTTTGAGATCTTTATTGTAAATATCTTGAAGTAATGTAGCAAATCCTGATTCCTCAGATAATCTTATAATCTCAGGATTTGAATATGTTTTTTTTGAATTACTCTTGTATGGTAAGTAAAATCTTTGTCTACCAAGTTTTACATTTTCAGATATGTATTTGTAATAGAAAATATTTTTACCATAGAGATAAAGAGATCCTCCATAAAAATAAAGTGTTTTTTCTTTTATTTTTTTGATTTTGAATCATTGCATAAGTGCATTCAACATCTCATTTTTATAGATTCTTAGAAAATAATTCTCTCATCTTCATATCCAAAACCCTCATAAGAAAGTGATAAAAAAATTCAGAATTTTTTCCATAATTTTAGATTCTTTTTTTATTCTTTCTGGAATTTTTATTTGGTCTTCATTGAGTTCTCATTCTGGTGCATCTTCTCATATTCGTGAGCTTAATTCATCAATTTCTTCTTCTCGAGATTTTCCTTCATTTTCTTGTTGGAAAAGTGTCATGATATATTTTTGTACACCAGAAAAGAAATGCTTTTTGAAATTTTTGTAATTGTTTATATAGTGCATCAGAGATTCTCGTTGGCTATCATCTTTGAGAAAACTTTTGAGATAATCGTTTATTTTATCTTTATCAAATAACTTAGCAATCATAGTATCTACTGCTAAAAATACATTGGTATCCAGAAATAGGTATCTCATTAAGATATCTGCAGGCAGAATAATTTGTAGAAATTTGTTTTCTATATTGCTAAACATTGAAGAGTGGGTGTATGTTTTTACTGCTTTGGTAAAAAATGAAAGCACATTCTCATCTTCTTTTTTGATATCATCTCCAAGTAACCATGTATAATATTCTTTTGATGGAACTTGATCCTTATTTAAAGAGATATTAAACCTTTGATATGAATAAAACAATAAAAATAAGATGTCAGCTTTTTTAATTAACTCTTTTCTTATTTCTTCAAGATATGTTTTGTTTATTTCTTGTCCTGTTTGTTCAAAAATAAATTCATAAAAATTGAAAAACAATTCAATGAATCGATTATAATTAGTTTGTTTGTTTTCATATGGAAATATTTTTAGTTTTGCTGTAAATACAAAACTAAGTAAATAAGTGCTATAGAGAAAATTAAGAAAATAATCAGGTGGATATAATCTGAAAATATCTATACATGAATTAGCGGTAATTAAACATAATCCATTTCCAAGATTGGCTGGATTGTGAAATTTATATCCATTCATATTTGCAGCAGAACAATATCCATAATAGTTGTCTATATCCTGCTGCTTGATTTCAATATTTTTTCCAAATCCAATATGAAATTCAAAAGGATCGTTGGTAATATCAAAAAGATTCAATTTATAGTTCTCTACTACTTTCCTGTTGATAACAGAAAAAAATTCTTTCGTAGAAATAAACGAGATAAACATACTCGCTGGATTAATTCCTTGATGCGCATTTTCTTCGGGGAATAGTGAGAGTAATATCCTTCTGAAAAGTTGCATATATTTGCTAACCTATGACATAAAGAATTATTCGTTGATTGAAAGCACTTTGATTGTATATGTGAGATCTTGCCAAGTCTCAGGTGTATTTAAGTCAAATAAGATCACTTGATTTCCAAATTCATCAGATTCTTTCCCTTTTATTACACCTTTCAGTCCAGCAATTTCGACAGTCCCAGATGTATTAGTAGAAACCTGTGCTTTTTCAAAAATCAGACTAGGAATTTTTTGTATTTTATTTGTACTATAACGGTTTCCATATCCTTGTTCAGGTGTAATTGTTACCGTTTTTTCTTGTCAGACTTTCATTCCTAATAATGATTTTTCAATTCATACTGCCACATTTCAAGATCATTGAGTAATAACAACATCTTTTGCTTCAAATAAATTTTGGTCTGCAAATGTCCCTGTAAATACTACATGAACTTTGTCTCCATTTTCTATTTTATGGAAACTACATCCAGCTAAAACAAGAGATGATACCATCATAATTGAAATTAGTGTCTTTTTCATGGTTTTGTATGTGTATGAGTTAAACATATGTATTGTATATTTATGGATACATCTTGCAATCTTATTTATTGGTATTTGTATCTCGTAATTTTTCTTTTAAGAATTGATTTCGTGCATCAGGTGGATTGCTAAGAAATTTGATACTTGCTTGCTCTCCTGTCTGATTGTCTCCGGAATTAGTATTTTTTTTACTTTCAAATTTTATGATTAATTCTCAAGGCAAGAGCATATTATTCTCGTGTTTCATAAACATCTTAGCATAGTCAGATTGTTCGTATGGAATTTGAAAATTTTTAGCGTATCATAGTTGCATTGCTTTATTTTGTGATTGTCTACTTGTTTCTTCGATAGCTTGTTCAATATTGTTATAATTTACAAATATCTTAATCGCTAAAATTACGGCAAAAATATTGACCAATAAAAGTCAGTATTTAAGATGATTGGGGTATTTGAGAATGTAGTATTTTAGTTTGTCCATGCTGATACTATTATAGATTAGGGGTTGAAAATGCAAGACAAAAGCATAAAGAGAAAAGGTAAAGTTTTTCTCTTTATTTCTTTATGGGAGGTGTCCACCCAATATCTTTTTTTACACCTACCCGGCGGGTCTTCCTAAATCATACTTAAGGAGGGATTCCATCCTC
>LDIX01000022.1 GCA_001468925.1 candidate division TM6 bacterium UASB340
TTACTTCAAAATCCGATTGTTTTGGCTAATGGTTCAACAGAAGTTTCAATTGGAATTCAAAATGCTTTAAGTAAAGATATTGAACTTAATGGTGGCAAGATAATTTGTATTGATGATTTGAATTTGGCCGATGAAGTGAAAATTGTTGGACCTGGATCCATAGATCTTAATGACAGACAGCTTACTCTTGGAGGTTATTATTCAACTCCTTGGGCTCAAGCTTTAACTTTTTATGGTGCAACTAGTGTGTATCTTACAGGTAATACGCAGCTTTCCGGTGCTTGGACTTTTAGTGGAATTTGTAGAATAAATGGGAATGGCGAAATTTTAGATTTATCCAGTGGCGGTCAAATTATTTTGCTTTCCGGTGCCAAACTTTATATAGAAGATATTGATATCAAAGGTTTGGGTGACTTGGCTGGTAAAATAGTTTTTACGGATGGAACCTCTGAGTTGCATTTAACAAATGCAAGGTTTGGTTTATCCGGAAATTATACAACAGCTGTGGGTAAAATATTTGTGGAAGGATGTTCAACATTTATTTTACGTAATTTTAATTGGACTATAACTTCTCCTGCAAATCTTACCGTTAACTCAGATGTGCTTTGGTTAGAAGTTTTATCAAGAGAAGTTTATCCGGATTCAGGTGAATTAAGAGCTTCACGTCCTATTTATGATGGAAATGGATACAATTCAGCTAATGTTGCTGCAAATATATCAGATGGAACATTAACATTATTGAATGATGGAACAATTAAAGAAACAACTTCAGAATCCGGATCGACGCCTGATCCAATTATTGTTAGCGGTAATGTAGATGTAGATGTAACTTTGAATCAAACAATTATTTTAAAAACAAATCAAATTATTAATATTACCGGTGATAATATTACGATTGATGGTGGTGGACAGTCTGTAGTATTTACATATTCAACAAATCCTCAGTTTGTTGTTCAACCAGGAGATTCTGTTGTACTTCAAAATATTACGCTGGCGCATATTTATAATAATACTTTTGATATTAAAGAAGGTGCTCAGATTATTATTGGTGAAAATGTAACGTTTACTTTTGCTGAAGATGGATCATTCTCTGGGCCATTTGTTGTTGCTGATGGGGTTATCTTTACGCTCATAGGAGAGGGATCTCAAAAAGTTGTTGCATTTATTAATGATAGTCCTACCATTCCATCTCTTGACCTTGGAAATGGTACATTAAAATTGGAAAATATAGAATTAAATGGCTTGAGCGATATTAGGTACGGATCTTCATGTCTTATTAACTTGGCTGGGGAAGCTGAAGTTGATATTGATATAGATAATGGAATTAATTTCCAAGCTACTGGTCCGGAAAATGAATTTACATTTTTGGAAGATGATTTGACGCTTTCAGGTCTTATATCTTTTGGGGGTCAGTCTGTTAATGAATTGATTATTCGTTTTGTTCCTGTAAATGGCTTAAGGGCAGGAGCAATTCATCCAATTATTAATTTCAGTGGCGGTCCCGGAATAATGCTTGGTGGCGATGCAACTCAAGTTTCAAGATTGGAAATAGAAAATCCTTATGTAATGTTTGGTTTATTGGATAATAATTCATTTTTGCTTGATGCCGGTGGTCAATTGTTCTTTAATGAATTGGAATTGGTTCCTGCTGAAAGTGCTATTATTAAGCAATATTCATCTAATGTTTTAATTAATGGTACAAGACTGCTTGGACAGATTGATTCGTCATTTGTTCGTGCATATTTTGCAAGTGAAAAACAAAAACCTGTAACCGGATATTCAACATCAGCCAAATCTGAAAAGCGTGAAAAGAAACGCATGGAACCAAAACCTGAGGCTGATAAAGTAACATTGAATAAAGTAAATCCTAAAACCGAAGAAAAAAATAATTCAAATCAATCCAAAGTTAAAGAAAAGCACAAAAACACAAGTGAACAATCAAGAGCGAATGGAAAAGATAGCAAGAATAAATTCCGTGATGAAAAACAACATAAGAGTAATAGAAAAGCAGCTCCTCATCTTAAAACCGTAGAAGGATTTGAAGAATTTTTAAATGACGGTGTGGATGATGTTTCGGATGATTTTACAACACTTAGGTCTGTTCAGCTTCCAGCTTCATATGATCTTGTTTATGAGGATATGAAGGTTAAGCAAACCAATCCTCCTGTTGGAAATATCTTGGTAAGTACCGAATCTCACATGTTTAATGTTACAACTGAAAAAAATGGTTTTTATCCTACAACTGATATTGTTTTACGTAATGATTCGATGCTTTCGTTCGCAGATCAGAATGTGATTTTAAATCCTGAAAATCAAAAAATTAATGTAGTAGGAACCGGCAATGTTATTGAAGTTTCCGGATCGCTGCACATTAATAATAATTTATTATTGGATGATGGTGCTGAACTTACAATTAAATTTAAGAAAACAGGTAGCGAAACTCCATATGTCGTTTTTGAAGAGGATAGTACTATTGATGTTGAGTATTCAGGTGTTTTAAGATTTGAAGGTCCCGGAATTGTTAAGCTTGGCGATGGAGTGATTGTAAATCTTAATGGTGAGAAAATTACAAGTTCTCGTACCGGTGAGATAGTAAGTATTCAAAGAGCTCAATTAATTATTCATGATGGAGCCATATTAACTCTTGAACCTGATGCACAAGCTAAAGTAAGTGGTGTTGGTTTGATAAGTGTACAAGATCGTGGATATATTAATTTAACATCGGCAGGAACATTATTTATCGGTGATGACCAAACTGATGATATTGATTTGGAAGTTATTGGTTCAAGTGAAATTGAATTGAGCAGCTCATCCGGAGTTGCTAAGGTTTCTATGGAATATGTAACTTCTAATGTTAAGTTTGAAAATGGTGGAGTGCTGACGATTGGGCAAAATGGTGTCTTTGAAATGAATTGTAATGACACTAGTTTAAGAAGAGGTAACATTAAATCAATTTCTTTTGATGGAAAAGGCGGATTATTTGTTAAGGAGAATGGAATACTGAAATTAGCTCCAAATAGAGTTGATCCAAGTACGGGGTATGGATTCAAGCTTGAATGGATTGGATCTGAGATGTCATTAAATGGACAGGGCTACGTGCAGTATTCCGATTATAAATCATCCGGAAATTTTGTTGGTAAGATTAATCCGTTAAATAGCAAGATTTATGCTGATTATTACAATGGAACAACACTTAATTTTGAACAAATTGCATCAATGTTGGTAAATCAGAATTCAAATTTAACTGCAAGTACACTGTATCAAGATGCATCAGGAAATCAATTTGTTAGAACGAAGAGTGGAATAAATGTCCAATTGGTATCCGGTGATGTAATTGATTCGGATAATGCAAGTTCAGGTAAGATATTTGGTCATGATGCACAAGGTAAACCTTTTGTTATTTTGGCTAACGGTACAAGACAATAATATTTTAAGTAAAAGGAGTTTTTTGTATGAAAAAGTTTTTAAAGATTTTAGGTTTTTTTGTTTTGGTGACGGCAACAACACAGTGCTTAGCCGGTGACGAAATTGATGCTAAGCTTGCAAAAAAAGAAAAAAAAGAGCTTACAAAAGAGCAGAAAAGATTAGAAAAAGAGCGAAAGCAAGAAGAAAAATTGCGTAAAAAAGAAATGAAAGTCCTTGAAAAAGAAAATAAGAAAAAACAAGCGGAGGAAAAACGTAAAGCTCGCAAGCAAAAACAAGAACAACGTAAATTTGAAGATAAAATGAAAGCTGAGGAAGCTAAACTTCATAAAGATTTTGAAAAGGAACGCACAAATAAGACTAAAAAATATGAAAGAGCTCAAAGAGAAGAGGCTCGTAAAATAAAACAGATTGAGAAAGAAAATCGAGCAAGAGCTAAGAAAGAACAAAGACAATTGGCAAAGATGAAAAGAGAGGAAGAGAAACATCTTGCATGTCTTACTGAGAAAAACAAAGAGCATGAAAAGCAACTTAAAAAAGATGAAGTAAAATTCAAAAATCGTAGTTTGGCTGCAAATTGGAAAAACTTAAGAAAAGCAGAAGTTGAAACAGAATATAAAGATGGGAAGTATGCAGATGTTCACATGTTACCTGCATGGCCTTTTTCAAATTGGTTCTTTAAAGAAAAAGCAATGCTTAATGTGAATGCAACTTATTGGTATGCAACTGATTCATACGATTCAGACGGTGCCAGTCGTGATTTGACTGCTCTTGCATTTGGTGAACAAAAGATTCACTTGAAAGATATTTTACTTGCAAGCAAGTTATTGGGAAGTCATCAGGTTGAACTTATTAATGCAAATTCACAATTATTTGGAATGGATAATTTCATTCGATATTTTGGTAATAATATAATTAATTTTAATGGTAAAACTGAAAAGTATGGTTTGGAGTTTGATTTTGCAAGGCATGTTTTACGTGATGATATAACAATTGGAATTCAGGTTCCTGTTTTGTATGTCAGAAATCGTTTAGATGAAAATATGGAATTTTCTGCTAGTAATATACATGGGAATGATCCATATATTGAAGATACTACCCTTGTTTATCAAGAGGCTCTTCGTCGTGTTTTAAAGTCAAAAGGCATTAATGAGTTAGGTGGAAGTGCTTGCGGACTTGGTGATATTACTTTGTTTGGTAATGTTGAAGTTACGACAAGATATATTGATAAAATTGTTGTAGGTTTAAAAGTTGGTTTACCAACAGGTAAAGAAGAATCAATGAGCAAA
>LDIX01000023.1 GCA_001468925.1 candidate division TM6 bacterium UASB340
AAAGATCAAAAAAAGTCTAGATTTGAAAGACAAGGAATGCTTGGGGAAGTTACATACTATAAACTTATTATTGATAATACTATTGAAGTTTATCAAAACAAGATAATGAAAAACAAGGAATTACAGGATAAACAAATGCTAGTTGAAGGAATGACAATACAAGAATTACAAAATATTTTTAATGGAAAAGCTTAAAAAAATAAAAAACCCATAATATAATTATTACACTATGGGTTAATTTTTATAAATAATTAATGTCTACATCATCCTCTAAATAATATGGACTGTTTACAAAAGTCCATTCTTCAGGGGAATAATATTTTGTACTTAATTTCTCGCCATCATATGTATGAACTACATATAATGTTCCGTCAGAACCATCTGACCAAAGAATGAGTTTTTGATCTACTTCTAATAGAACAGCTAATTCTATACGACCGGAACATGTATTGCCAGTTTGAGCTGTCTTTAGCACTCTACCAGTTGTGGACTCTTTTTCAAATCCACAACTACCACGATGACCGGCGGAAATCCCTGTCATTAAAAACAATCTATTAGTTTCATCCTTTCCAGGGACAATTACAATTGTCCCTTCTTTTGATGAAGCTATTTTAAAGTTTCCTTCAGGAAGTGCACCATCTTCAGGTATGAGTCCACCCAAAACTGGAATTTGGGCGGTATCTTTTAGGTGCCGCCCAAAATTCAAACTCACTGAATACTTGGGATATGGATCTGTATCCCAGATCCAATTTGTGCCGTCCAACATTATATGTTTCATCTTTCTCTTCTTTGATCTTACCACTGGAAGGGGATAACATCCCCTTCTTTAAATCCTGGGGTGTGGCTAGCTACCACTACCACTCCGCCAAGGCGGGGATCAAAAAATGCTACGATCCCTGCCGGACTTCCATGGGCTTTGTGAAGGGCCCGTCCGTAATACCATACAGGGGCCCTTCCGCCCACTATTATAATTGACCCCGTCGGAATTACCGGCATTTCTGGCAGATTAGCTTCTGAGCCAATTGGCCCTGAAGTTTCGATGTTCCAACGAATTATTTCTTTTTCCATATCCTTTCCTTTTCCCTATATACTTCAGGGATATAAAAATTTCCTCTCACCTATGTAAGAGGTCGAATAAGATCACTGTTTCCAATGATCTTATTCAAACCCAGATTTATTAGATCTGGGATGGGGGGGGGACTAGTAAATTTTGTCCCCCTCCTTTAACGAATAACAATGCTTGTTAAGTCTTAAAAAATCATCAAGCTCCTCTATATTGTCGAACCCGAAGAATCCCGAATCTCGGTATTCGTTATCATCATCGTAGTAGCTCGTTCCCCCTCCATAGGGGTTACAAGCTACATATTTGGGAATTTGATCCCCATACACTTTTTTCAATTCCTGTAAAATAGATTGTTTATAATCCATATACTTACTCCTTCTTCTTTTCCTTAGAGACTACCCTTACCAAGGATTTTTATCTCTATTTATAATATTATTATATCATACTTATTTTGTTTTGTAAATAGGTAAACTCATTATTTTTACATTTTTTTTATTTTTTTGACATTAAATATAAAATTAAGCATAAATTGTATACTATTTTATACATTTGTCCTATAAAATATGTACAAATTAGATTTAACCATAAACTTTAACTATTAAAATATGAGAATAATAAAAGAATCCTTTACGTATGACAGTTTATCGGATGATGAATTTTTAAACATAATCATTTAATATCTTCACGTGGAGCTCCTTCATTAGTTTCAGGATTATTTGACTGTAGCCAAAAAAAATTAACATCGCTTGAATACTGTCCAAAAGCAAGACAGATCTTTGCTCAAGATAACAAAGTTAAGTTTTTTAGAAAAGAAATAGCAGCATATTTAATAAGTTGACTTTTAGTCTTATAAGCATTATTATATTTTTATAAGGAGCATATAATGGTTTTAGATAACGCAAAGAAAGAACAAATTTTAGAAACTTTTAAGAAAATTTCAGAGTATAAAGAACTTTCACGTGGTCATAATGTGGCAGCTTCAGATCAGATGAAAGGTCTTGTAGAATCTTTATCTGCTGATAAGCAAGAAAGAAAAACTATTAAAAAAATTCTCTCAAAAGCCTTGAGAGAATGGGAAGAAAAACAAAAAGGTGAAGAAGATACTATCGTTGAAGCTCTTGAGGTTCTTGAACAGATCGAACAGTAGGTGGTGATACCTGAGAGAGTATATTACTCTCTTGGGCTTCAGCATTAGATTGCCATGCTTTACTAGCTAAAGCGCCTGTGATCATAGCTGCTCCAGAAGTAGTTAGTAAACTATAAAAACTGATTAGTTCAAAACCTCTATTTTTGAATAGAGAATAAGCAGCCATTACAATACCAGACACAATCATAAAGGTTCCAACTCGTATTGTAAACTTTACTGATTTTCTCATAAGAGATACTACACCAGGAGATACTTCAATATCTTTTGTAATTTGTTCCATAAGATAATAGTTATGGATTTATTTAAATGATGATATGAATGAGGTTAAAATGAAGAAATCATTAATTGTAATAATGCTATTTTTTTCTATGTTTTTGTATGCGGAAAATGTTGAATTTTTTGGAACAGAAGTTCCTGTAAAGTATTATGATACTTTAGTTCAATATTGTACAGAATTTCGTGTTCCTATTGTTTATGTAGCTAGACTTATACAATGGGAATCTGGATGGGATCCTTATGCTTCGAATAAAAATTCAAATGGAACTATAGATAAAGGATTAATGATGCATAATTCTTCTAGTTTAGATGACTTCGCTCTTCGCTATAACCACAATATAAAATATGATCCTTTTAACTGGAAGGATAACTTACGGATTGGAATTAATCATCTATCAGTATTACGAAAAAAAACAGGATCTTGGTTTGGTGCAATCTGTGCATATAATATGGGTCTTACAGCTTATAATAAGTGGTTAGAAACCAAAAGACCTTTGCCTGATGTCACATTGAAGATAGTACAATTTGTTTTTGGTTAAGGAGAAACAATGGAAGAGTATAAAAATATGGGTAATGAGGAATTAGCAGATTTTTTTTATTAATAAGTCTTTTGGCGAAGACTTGAAAAGGTACGCGGATGAGTAAAATACTTTTAACCCACGTAGATTTGGATGGCGTTGGCTGCAGATTAGTTTTGAAATACTTTCAAATTCATTTTGATAAAGTATTACATTGTGATTATAATCAGTTTGATTTAGAAGAAAATTTTAATGTACTTCTTGACTATGATATTATCATATGCACTGATTATTCTTTATCAGTGTCTGTTGTAATGAAACTTTTAAATTTAGGAAAAATGGTTGAAATCTATGATCATCATGAGTCATCCGAGTCTTTAAAAGAAATTGTTCATCCTAATTTTAAATTAGTTCATTCTAAGACTATGTCTGGAACAAAAATAGTTTTTAATTCATTTAAGAAAAATGTACGATATAAGAAATCATTAATTCAGTTTGTTGAATTAGTGAACTGTTATGATATGTTTGATGAAACTTCTCTACTTTGGGAAGAAGCACAGAATATGAATCGAGTACTTTGGAATTGTGTTAATTGGAATAATGAAGAAGATAAATTTACTTTTATATTTGACTATTGGCTACATAAAATAGATAGACAAAATACGTGGACTTGGTCCACCTTTGAAAAAACAAAGATAGAAAAAGCAGTTAAAGTAGAGAATGAAGAGTACATAAAATCTAAAGCATCTTTTAAAATTCTTGAAGATTCAAAAGGATTAAAGTTTGGCATAACTGTTGCTCCTAAGAAAGTTTCTATTATAGCAAACAGACTTTTAAAAGATTTTCCTAGTATTTCTTACATAGTTATTATTAACACCTATACTGGTTGGAATAATATTTCCTTGAGATCAAGAGATGAAAAAGAATTCGATTGTACAAAAATAGCAAATGGTCATAAGTGTGCCGCCGGTCTAGAAATTGAAGAAGCATCAGCAAAAGGTCTATATGCTGGAACTTATAAATTAAAGTATAAGGAAGAACTAAATGAATGAATTTTTAGATAAAATCTTTTTTGAAGATTGCATAAAAGGAATGAAAAAAATTCCAGATGCATAAATAAATAAACTCTGCCAAGAATAGTTGACTTTTTAACAAAATATTTTTATTTTTTTTATATACCGTTGGAAGAACGGTAATTTACGCCTGTGGAGAGTTCTAAGGTTGCAAACTTAGCAATGCTTGCTTTGCAAGCAACCGAACTCGATGAGGCAGGAAGCACTTCACAGGCGA
>LDIX01000024.1 GCA_001468925.1 candidate division TM6 bacterium UASB340
ATTATCAAGCGTTTGTATTCCAAAACTAAATCTCAGTCTTGGGCAGCCTTTGTAGTGTTTATGAAAACTCGTAATGAGATGATAAATATCTTCAGTAGGGTAGGGATTTAGCTCGATACTGAGTTCTACAAGATCTTCAGTATCAAAGACATTGTTAATCCAATCCGTAATTTCAAAGAGTTGCTCAGGAGTCAAGAGATTTGGAGTCCCTCCACCAAAATAGATTGTTTTGATTTGCTTTTTTCACATCAAAGATCCATAGTGATAGATCTCTGATTTGAGACTAGCGAGATATTCTGTCACTAATTTATCTTTGATATCTGGATTTGTATAGAAACAAGAAAAAGAGCAATAACTACATTTTTGAGCACAAAATGGAATATGGATATAGAGCGACAACAAAATATTTTTAACAAAAGAATAAAGCCGATCACCAATGATGTATCGACTTTATTATAGGTATGAGCTCGTGATTTACAAGTAGATTTATATTGGGTAATTTATTTTGCTGCAGTCAAAGGTTTTGCATAGTTCATTGCATCTGGTTCAAGCTTAATATATTTTCCATCAGAAGCACTATTTGCTACAATAGTAAACTTTCCTGTTTTGATAGCATTGACCATATCCTTATTTTGAATGATTTGATTTACAGTAGTCAAAAATCTACAATCCAAAAGAGCTTTCTGAGCTCTATATTGATCAGGATTTGCTTTCCAGTTATCATCTGGTTGCAACTTACTTAATATTGCATCCAATTTTTTCCCATCAAAGACTTTGAGTTGGTTAACAAGAATGTTTTTTTGTTTTGCTATAAAATTTTGATAGTTCACAATTGTTCATTTAATTCATCTACTATCAAATGCTGTCGCATCTGCAGCAATAGTAAGATTTAAATTAATGTTTTTTTTCAATGTTTTATTCCCAAAATAGAGGCTCTTATCTACAATACTATTGATAGTATTCTTTGCAAGATCAGTTAATTCAAATTCTCCTAATTTCATAGGATCGGTCATTTTTTCTGTATATGATTCAGGTCATCCAACAGGTTGTCTATTTGCATCCAGAGTTCTTCCATTATCAATACTTAGAGAAAAGTTTGCTTCATCAAAATCTTTATTTCTAATTTCTGCGGCAAAAGCTCTTACTGATATTGAACTATCTTTGTATGAATTCGGTATGCTTATCGTATTCCCATCGATTACTATACCGTTAAGATTTCAGTTATAACTCCATTCCATATTGTTTCTAGTTGCACTTGCACTATAACGTCATGAAATAGTACAGACAGTTCATATCGGTGATTTAATATCAAATTTAATCATATTTCTTCCCAATCATTTAGCTCAACTTGGTATTACAGAGATACTCATTGGTTTAGAATGGTCGACTCAAAATTGAAGATTCTTTTGGTTTATTGCCATATAACTTTCGTTATAATCAAACAACCATCTTCATCCGTTATCAGTTCATCCAATTCACCATGTACTTTGACCATCTCCTATAGCCAATTGCATAATATCTGGCATAGGTGGAACATCTGCGCCAGCAGGAAACATATTTGTATATTTTTGCAAGATTTCGGTATTTTGAATTTTTTCAAGTTCTGTTCTAAATGCCTTAGTAAATGCGAGATCAGTACTAGACAAAGTTGCTCATTTAGAAATTTTTGTTAACGTATCTCAGATTTTTTGTGCATCAAAATTATTTTCTTTCATAAAGCTAGTTTTACTAATGGCTTCATAGACCGAAGATTTATGATTTAACATACTACTTAAGTATGCGATATTTGCCTTGGTTGTGGCCGGTAATTTATACAAATCCCCCAATTTTAATGTGTCAAATCCCAATGCTCATCATTGGTTTCTGTCCCATCAAAGTAGTTTGTATTGTACCAAGATAATTTTCATATTATATTCTCAAAGATCAGGAATTTTATCTTTAACTAAATCAGTATCTTTCCAGACTTCCTTAATATCCTTGTTTTCAGGTCATTTTGTTCACTGTGTAGATATATTATTTGCAAGTTTTGTCTTATCGACAGAATTAATACCAGCCTCAGTTTTCTCTCTAGCCTTATTTGTGGTTTCTTGTGAATTTATCTGATTTTTATTTTCAATATTTCCCATTTGTATTAATTAAGGTCTAAAGGCTTGATATAAGTTTTTCTAAGTTTTGGATATCAATTTGATCTGCATTATTTTGCCTAATCTCAGCTTCTTTAATAGTGCTAAGTCTATCAACAATAGCTTCTTGTTGTTCATAATCTTGAGATTGTAATGCTCAAGCTACAGCTTGCACACACTGATCATAGAGATAATCTATATATTCATCCGTCAATTGATCAGCTATCAATAATTCTTTTATATTATCAGCTGGTCATCGTAATCATGATATTTTACTAAGGACAGCTAAGATATATTCTTTTTTACTCATAGATTATAAACAAGAGATAAACATATATAAAGTATATGGAGAACAATGATATTTGTCAAAAAATAAGCTTTTTTTTGCATATTGTACAAAAAAGAATATACTCAAATATCTTTATCAGTAGATAGTAATGATCAACAAATCAAAACAAGATAATGAAAGATTAAATGTATTCAAAAAGACAGCCTCCAAGAGAATGATCTGACTTTATCTTTTTGCGTTATTGTCTCTGACCAATCAATCATCTATAAATGCCCAATATAATAAACTAGATATCAAAAAAGAAACAGTATTTTATGATTATCAAAAGTTGCTCCATACAAATATATCTGAATTAACCAATGAAATTATAAAAAAAGTGATGCTCCAAAGACTCAATGAAATTAGAGCAACATACAAAAAACCTGCCTTGGTGATAGATACTCGTTTAGAAGATTTAGCATCTAATTTTGCAAAAGAAAAAACAGGTACAGAACGACGAACAGATCCATATATGCATTTTGATAGAAATAATCTTGGGATAATAGATAGAGCAAAAGAAGCGAAAATATGGAATCAAATCAATGCTCATCCAGTCAATAATGAAGTAATGGGCTTGTGAGAATGTTTAGTATGAACGGATGGTACTATTGAAGAAATGCTTCAATCATTAATGAATAGTCCAACACACAAAAAATGGTTACTCAATCCATATGTGACTAAAGTAGGATTTGGATATGATAAATGATACAATATTTTAGTACAAATATTTGCAGATTTTAAGACTACGGTTTCAAAGTAATTTCTACCATTTCACTTTGAGTACCGATTCTTATAGGCGCTCCCCAAGTTCCAATTCATTGAGAGACAAAAGCAGTTTTACCAAGAGAGTAGTCGTCATATCT
>LDIX01000025.1 GCA_001468925.1 candidate division TM6 bacterium UASB340
ATTACAAAAATATAATAGAAAAAAATTTATCTTTAGTTACACATACTGCTTTTAATTTTAAAAATACAAAAAGTTGTCCAACAATAGAGTCTATAAAACAAGATTTTAAATTAAATTATTCAAACCATGATACAAATTTTGTTGAATCATGGCTGATAAATAATAATATAAAAAATTTTATTTTACTTGCACCAAATACTACTTGGGAGTCAAAACATTGGCCGCAGGAAAATTGGATTGAGCTTGTAAAATTTTTACAAAAAAATTTAGTCAGCTCTGAAGTAGTTTTAACCGGTACACATTTTGGTAATCAGGCAAAAAATATTTTTAATTTTTGTAAAAACAATAATTTAAAAATTATTGAAACACCAAAATTCAATCTAATTCAGATGGCAAAACTTATAGAAAAATCCAAATTATTACTGGCACCCGATACAGGCCTTTTACATTTGGCAGATTTTTTACAAAAAAATGCAATTGGCATCTTTGGACCAACCAAAGCTAAAATCCATGGTGCATATATAAATAAATTTAATATAGATAATGCAATTCAAATAGAATGTCCCCATTATTACGAAAAAACACATGGAAATACAAAAAATTCTGGTAAATCTAATAATTGTATGTATAAACTGGATGCTGAAACTTTGGGACGAAAAATTCTATATTTATTAGGGGATGAAAAATGAAAAAAATTTTATTTTTTATTGCAAGTATATTCGCAATAAATATTTTTGCTCAAGAATCAGCTCAAGAAAAAAACAGTCTTGATATAAAAAAAGCTGTAGAGATTGCTTACAAAAACAGACCAAGTTTAAAAGCTTTAAAATTTGCAACACAAAGTTACGCTTATGGTGAAAAAGTTGCAATTTCCGGATATTTACCTCAGTTAACCTTATCTTCTGGCGAACGTTTTGCATCCGGCTCAAAGGGGGCACAAAATTCAACAACCATTGCAGCAAGTCAACTTATTTACAGTTTTGCAGGGCCGGAGAGATTAAAACGTATTGCAAGAAAAGACACTGAAATTTCAAAATTAAATGAACTTAATCATGAAGATTTGGTTCGAAATGAAGTGGAAATATCTTTTTTACAGACTTGGTTGTTGCAAGAAAAAAAGAAGGCTATAGAATCTCTATCTTTTGCGGCAAAACAAACTATAAATAAATCAGAGCACCAAGATAAATTAAGATTATTGGGACAAAATGATTGGCTCAAAAACTCATCAACTTATGCAAGTAATATGGCAAGTGTTTATATGTACGTTGATGATTTATCAAGTTCGCAAAGTCAACTTGAATATTTACTTGGCGATGATTTTAAAAAAGATAATAAAAATCCGGAACTTATTTGGGATTCAAAAGACGAAATTAATATAAAAGCGCTTGATTATTATCAAGACCTTGCACTGAAAAATAGAACCGAAATTCAGATGAAAAATAAAGAAATAGAGAAATATGAAGAATATGAAAAATATTATAAATATAATTATTTACCAAGTTTTAATCTTACAGGACAAGCCTCAAGGGCAGATCAAGTAAAAAGTAATAACATAGGCGTAAATCTAAGTTGGAATTTATTTGATGGCTCTTCAAATTATTACCAATCGCAACAAGCAAATGCCAGCAGATTAAAGGCATTACAAGAAAGAGAAAATTATATTCAAGAAATAAAATATGATGTTGAAAAATCTTTTCATGATTTACTAAAATACAAAAAACAACTTACAGCCAAAGATGCAGCGTTAATGCAAGCCGAAAATGAATATAATTTGGCAAAATTAAATTATAAAATCGGTAATATTTCCAAAGTTGATCTTGATAATTCTATGTACAATTGGGAAAATTCAAGATTTGATTGGCTTACCGCAAAAGTTAATGTTGCGATTAAACAAAGTGAATTGTTTTTTGCTTGCGGTTATCCTAAAAATATTTAATTGACTTTCAAAAAAAGTTATTTAAATTCATACTCTTACAGTTTTTATAAATGTTTTTATCAAGGGTTAACCATGAATAATTTTAAAAAATTTATATGCTTAATAATTTTTGTCGCAATAACAACACAACAAGCATTTTCTGTTATCACGGATAAAGATATAAACAACACAAGAAGAGTTATCGATTTAATCGCGTTTTTTGATCAAGTAATTCTTAGCGCATCTCCAGAACAATCTCGTACTTACATAAAAAAAGATATAAATACTAAAAAACTTAAGTCTTTTTTAAGTAAACATAAATTCAATAAAATAAATAATATTTTACATGAAAAAATTTCTGTCGAATGTAACTTACCTGCAGTTTTAAACGAAACGCTTGCCGCAGCAATAAACAATACGGATTATACGCAAGAAATAATAGATTTGTTCAGTATTTTATCGCGTTCATGGAAATTTGCTAAAACTGATGATTCTACAGATAGTTGGTCCATAATTGATACAATAAAGAATATGACTCTTATCAAACACAATTCAATTATTGCAAATAAAAGCATCAACGTTTTAAATAGCGCATTTCCAATTATAGAAAGCATTATTACAAGAATTTTATCCAAAGCAATATTCATAAATGCATCAAATAAAATTTTTGAAAATAATACACTGGTAAGAAGAATATCAAATGTAATTTTATTAACTACAGCTGATGCATTAGCTTTATATATCAAAAACAATGCTCAAATTAAGCTTGAATTGACTCAAAATAAAACTAGCGAACAATCTGAAATTAATCCAATTTTTAACTGGCAGCACAAAGATTTTGATGCAAAAGACATCTATTATTTGGTTCCAATATTTGTAAAAAATGCAATTACACAAGTTTTGGGTGAAGTTATTAACAAATTATTAATCGCATCGCCTGAAAAACAAAGACATGAATTGTTTCAGAAAATGGTTCAAGAAAATTTTAAAGAGTAAAATTGGGTGTCATCCCGGCCTGCGAGCCGGGATCTCAGTCTAGAACATTCAAATTTATTATATAAATACAAATTATTATAAAATATAAAAATATTTATAGGATGCGAAAGATATAAAATAGATCCCGGCTCGCAGGCCGGGA
>LDIX01000026.1 GCA_001468925.1 candidate division TM6 bacterium UASB340
GCAATTATTAGTTTAATCTACAATCTCTAAACGAGAAGGATATACATCAATCATCCTATTTCCGACGCGAATAATTACCTTTTCGCCGAATCCTAATACTTCATAAACTTGATCAAGTTTAATTCCGTATGAAAGATATAATCCTTCAAGCGTGCCATCATTCATTGGAATAAATCTGACCTTCATATATTACTCTCCTATTTTTTGTGTGTTTAATGCAAAGGTCATAATCTTTATTACGTCTTCTTTGCTAAAATTTGATTTAGTTCCACCTTTACCAGAATAAATCAATGGTTTATTATTATACATCTGATTCTGAAGCATTTGTTTATATCTTATGCAATTCTTAATTGGTATATTTGTAATCTCTGAAATTCTTTTATCTGATATAAGTCTTACTCCATCAGTATCAAATAAAGCTTCAATATACTTATTCAGTTCTTTTTTAGTTTCTATTAAATCAATTGGAAGCTTACCATTTTTAGATATCGCTTCTACTGAGATAAATAAACCAAATTCAATTGCTAAAGATATGAGTAACATTATAAAAAATTGATAATCTGGCCCACTTACGTTCAATAGTGGAATTCTTTTTGCTATCAATTCAAATGTATCCGTAGTAATTACATCCTGATTAGTAGTTGAAGCAGCTTTTTCTAAAGCTATATTAAGTTGTGACTGAAGTTCTACTATTTTAGCATCATTCTCAAGAATAATTTTATTAAGTCTTTCAACGGAGGTCATAAGATTCTTAGGCAATAAATCTTCAGTAATGGACTTCTGATGTTGTGCATTAATTTTCTTTAATGAATCAATTTCTTCTTTTAAGAAGTCTATATTTGTATTGACCACCAGAGTTGAAGTCTGAACTTGTTTACTTTTCTGATCAATGGTATTTACAATAAAAGAAAGCGAACCATTGAACATTATAATAGTAAACAATAAATATCCAAACACAAGACCTGTAAGACTCTTCCAAGAATCTGTTCCATTCTTTTTGGAAGTTTTTATTTTTATTATAAAAACGATCTGTAAGGATGATACTACGAATGCTAAAGCAAGCCATCCCCAGAATTGAAGAGTTCCTATAGGCGCGATTGACGTAAATGAAAGTGATACTAAAAATACACTTACCAAATACAAAAATACAGCCTGTACTGATTTAATACTATTAAAGGTCCTTTCCTTCATTTCTTTTTACTCCTAAAATAGGTGGGATTATGCATCCCACCTTATATATTACTTTTTTGGCTTTGGAATCATTGAAAGATTCTTTTTCTTAAGATTCAAAGAATTACCATCTTTGAAATGGACCTTATGATGATCACAACAAAGTCCATGATTTTCCAAAATAATCCTGGCTACATAAGCCTGACTACCGTTCATATAGTAGCCAGGAATTACTGCATAAGGATTTACATCCCTTGAGTGTTCACACTTGATTAAAATATTATACTCATCGAAAATATTTTTATCTTCTGGATCAATTTCTACTAGGACCCTTCCTAGTTTTCTGTGTTTTACAAAAACCTTCATAAAAAACTCCTTACTACAAACTTTCCTATTCTACGAACAGGTTTTATTTTGAAGCCTCTGCCGAACTAAAGATTCAGCAGATTCCTGCACTTAGTCGCCTGTAAAGTGCTTCCTGCTTCTTTGAGTTCGGTTGCTTGCAAAGCAAGCATTGCTAAGCTTGCAACCTTAAAACTCTCCACAGGCGTAAATTCCCGTTCTTCCAACGGTAAATAAATCTTTTTTAAAAGAACTCTTTGGCAAGTTCTTTTGCCCTATTAATACATCCTAAATAGGTTCCATGAGATATTTTAAGGATTTTTCTTGTTTCATTCTCATGAATTCCACGCTGGCGATACTTAATAACTTTTAATTGTCTTTTTGTAAGCTTTGAATAAAACTTATTAAGATCTAATGAAAAAGGAGTAAATATTTCTGGGGCAAAATATAGATTTTGTGCTTCTTCATTATCGATTAAAAGCAGCTCATTATTATTTACTGTTTTATTTTTTTCGAGAACTGAAGAAATCGCATATTTTACATAAATGTAAAACATAAAAGTTTCAGGGTTGATTTTTTCTTTTTTAATATAATTTACGTAATAATACAGCCGAAGATAAACCTCTGATTGAAAATCTTCTGCTTCTATCCTTCCGCCACTGTTGAAAGAATACCTCTTTGAGAGTTTCTCAATAAGAGGTTTGTAGGCGGTATAGATTTCAAATACTAACTTTTCTTTGCAACCTATGTTTTTTTCGTAAATCTCGTAATCCTTGGTCATTTTGACCCTCCTTACCTAATATATTATAATATACATTCATAAGAATGTACACTATTTTTTTTATCTTTTTTCGGATAAATTCCAAAAAGATCCGGGTATTGTATGATATCCGGAAAAAATTATCTCCTCTACAATTTTTTTAACTAATTTTGAATCTTTACAAGATTCAAAAAGCCTATTTTCTAGGTTTTTAAGATAAAGATTATAACGATTTTGAAAAATTTCAGAGTCGTTAAATCTCATTTGACACATGAGATTAAATCGATATGCATCGATTTCTGATATCATATCAAAATCTTCAGGTAAATTCTGCTTTTCATAGTTTGTCATTTCCTTCTCCTTTCCTTAAAGCTGATATATATAATATAATATGTAACTTAAAAATTGTCAAAAAATTTAAAATGTTTTTCATAAATAAGAAAAGAGTCTATGCTGTAATTTATATGGCCAATTTCCAAACTAGGATACGTAAGCAAAAGATCCTTAAAAACTTTATCATATACATAACAGTGCCAAGCAAAATCATTGAAAAATCCATAAATAGCATCACAGCTTCTTTGCTTCACATTATAGATTAGTTTATTGTCACGGATAAAAAGTTGAGTATAGATAGTAC
>LDIX01000027.1 GCA_001468925.1 candidate division TM6 bacterium UASB340
GGCAATTATCGCCAAAAGGAAATTCCTCAATATACTTTGGTTGGTAATGCCGTTCCACCTCTCATGGCACGTGCTATAGCTAACACGTTATTAAAACACATAAAATAAAGGAGGAAAATATGGTAAATATGCGTCCTTTTAATACTTTTGAACAGAAAAATCTAAAATTTCTAGTCAATCACAATGTCAAGTTCACTCAGGTGGAAATCACACCGACAGGACTTGGAAAAGGAATTCTTGACTCTACTGCACCCATGCGTGCATATTTTGTAGAAGAAGGTGTGCATGATTACTCAGAACAGTTGCAGGGTCAGGAGTTCAAACAGATGCGAAATGCAATAATACTCACAGATAGTAGCCAATGTATTACACAAGCATCATTCTATCGTCCAACCACCAAGAAGGGCGATCCTCGAATTTGGATATACAAACTCGGCTCCTACACTGAAGGAAATGATATTCATGTATTGTTTTACTTTAATGATACACTTTACTCTATCAATATCACTCATATAGATATAGAGAAGTGTTATAACTCGTCTATTATCACACCTTTGAAAGAGGTGCTTATGGCTATAAACCAAATAGGAAATTCCGTATCAGAGGAAATATTGGGAAAATTCCGCTCTGTTAGCGGACAATGGTTTGAATCAGAAGTTCTTGCTGATACAGGTATTGGTCGCACCATTGAGTCTTTCTTAGGCATAAGTATGAATAGCGACAAAACCCCTGATTATAAAGGCATAGAGCTGAAGAGCCACCGTGAAAAGAGATCATCTAAAAAAAATGTTCTCTTTACACAGACACCAGATTGGGATATAAGTGCGTTGAAATCTGGTCGTGAGATTGTTGCCAAGTATGGCTATCTAACAGAAGAAGGGAAATTAACTTACCAAAACACTGTCCAATGTGCCCCTCCGAATAGTCAGTTACTTTATCTCAATGTCAACTACCTTAACGAACTGCTTGAACTTCAGGCTAAAAAAAAGGAGAAGGAAGATATTGCAGCATGGCGACTAATGAAATTACATAGCAGGTTGTTAACCAAACATCATGAAACATTTTGGATTGAAGTTGAGAACGAAATCAACGATGGCAAAGAATTTTTTCGTTATAAACAAGTGGAGCATACAAAGAATCCCAATGTTGGACAGTTTGATGTACTGCTTGAACAAAACCTCATAACTATTGACTTACTTCTTAGTCGTCCAAGTGGACATGGAGATACTTACTCTTTCAAGATAAAGAAGAAAGGCATGCCGTTGCTCTTTCCTGAAAGTATATTGTACATAATTTAACAACAAAAATAATTATCAGTTATGAACAAAATCAAAAAAATTCTCTTCATTGTAATTTCCTTATTGGGATGTACAATCAATGCTTATGCTGGAGATCATCCAGAAGCAAATTTTGGTGTTTACGGAATTCAGCATCAGGCCACTGTTGCAGGGTATCAGCAATATGTTGGACAGGTGGTAAAATACCTTCCAACAAGTCAAGGAACAACTGGAAGTTATGATGATCAAAACTCATGGCTCAAGGCTGGCGGCAAGTATAATACAGAGTATGTAATAACCAAGATTTCAGGTAGCGATAAGAGAATGACTTTCGTCCTCACTGAAAAAGGCACAAAGAACAAAGTAAAGATGGTTGTTAATAACCAGTATGAATACTATACATATGGAAAATATACTTACTGTATTACTGATAGATATTCTATTCCTTTGTTTCTTTCTGAAAAATTTGAAAATGACAAATCAAATTACCTTGGTAAGATTTATCCAACAAATACCGATAGCCCTGTAAAGCTAGAAGTAACTGATATGGTTATGCAACCAGTTGAATGGACTGTTTCAAACTCTAATGCATGTTATCCAAAGGCTTGCTATGTGCTTACTGACAAGGCCGATGGCAAGGAAATTTATTATGATGCGGCAAATATAAATGATCTCAATGATTTAGGTAAAACATTTACTAATCCAAGATTCAAGTGTTCATACACAGTAGTAAATGTTTTCAAAAAAATGGACTACGATGCAAGATACAACAAAGTACTCCAGAAGTTCTATACAGTAAAAAACTCTATTGATGGAAATACTAAGGAGGTCAAGGCTGCAGATGCTGAATCAGGAGCCTTCAAATATGATGATTCAGGAAAGTTTATTGCTGCACTAACCAAAGTTGAAAAGCCTTCCAATTCTGCTGTACGATATGGAAAAACGACTAGTGTAACCGAGAAAGATATCACCAAATATAGTTATGAAGATAATTTTATTGATATCCTGATTTTTGCAGGTAATTCACAGTTTAATTTTATGTTGAAAAATGTTTCAGAAAACACTCTTAAAGTAGTGTGGAATGAAGCTGTTTTTGTTGACGTGGATGGTAGCGCATCAAAAATTATGCATTCGGGAATTAAGTATTCTCAAAGAGAGGGAGATCAACCTTCTTCCACAATTATCAAAGGAGCAAAATTGGAAGATCTGGCAGCTCCAACAGATAAAGTCTATTATAGCGATGTTTTAAAGGAATGGTCAAGTAAATCATTGTATTCGAATGCCGACCAAAAGGCAGAGGGACAGACCATTAAACTTATGCTTCCAATTCAAGTAAAGGATGTAGTTAACGAGTACATCTTTGAATTTA
>LDIX01000028.1 GCA_001468925.1 candidate division TM6 bacterium UASB340
TACGATTTCTAATCTTGTTACCGAACATCATCACGAAATAGGCAATATGGTTCGCACAAGTTTAGAAAAATTAGATGATGCCGGACTTGTTGCACAAATTGAAGAAAAAGTTTGGAATGATTTACAATATATCAGATTGAATGGAGCGGTGGTGGGTGGTTTGGCAGGAATATTAATTGCATTAATAAGATATTTTATTGTAGAGTAATCACTTATGTTTTCTTGATGTATTTTTTTGTTGTATAATACAAAATAATTTATTACTTTTTAATTATAAAATTAAATATTTGGGGGCTTTAATGAAAAAGCAAGTCAAAACCATTGCTTTCCTATTTTTCATATTTATTCAACCTACTTTTATTTTATCTCAATGGCCTGATGAATACCGTAGTGTTCAAACAGGTGATTGGCATAACACGGCAACCTGGGAATATTGGAACGGTTCAAAGTGGGTAGAACCTAAAGAACCACCCCGATATGATAATGCCGGTCCGATTACAGTTCGTAGCACACATACCGTTACGATAAAAACCGATGTTTCGGTTGACCAAGTAGTTATTGAAAGCGATGCAATACTTATTGTTAATGAAGGAATAACTTTAACAACAAAAAATGGATGGCTAGCAGATATCGATATCCGTGAAGGAGGTTTGTTAGATAATAATTATGGAAATATACACAATGAAGGATGGATACGAGTGCTTGGTACATTAAGGAATAGTGGCCAAATAAAAGGTTCTACAGGTATTCAATTTCATTCAACTGGTGTATATCAGCATAATTTTGAAAAAACAGCAGGTGTAATACCTGAATTCGAATGGTTTGGAGCAGGTGCAACTTGCGAAATAATCGGTTACACAACCTACTCAGGTGCAATGGATGTTGAACCGCAGGCATTTCGTAATGTAGTTTGGAATTGTGAGAAACAAGAACAACCCATTACATTCCACCCAAATTTTAGTGGAATGCTTGAAAACTTTACAATCAAAAATACAGGTACTGGAAGTTTACGGTTACACGATGGTTCGGGTATGCAATATGTCATAAACGGTAATTTCCGTCAGGAAGGTGGCGATGTAGCAATTGGTAGTTATATGATAAGTGATACTCTCAGAATAAATGGTAACGCAGAGTTTATTGGCGGAAGAATAAGTGGAACAGCTCCGTATGGTGGTGATGTGTATATTATGTTAGGTGGAACAACTGAAACTAATTTACTAATTGAAGATGATTATAACTTCGTTCAGGGAATTGCAGGTCCGTCAGTTATTATGCATATTTTGAATACTTCAACACGAAATCTTCTAAAAGATGCTAATTTAGATGATGCTGGAATGTTACTTTATGGTAAGCTTCTTTGTAATCAATTTATTATAAAGGGCCCTAATTTTACTATGTACCCTTCATCAACTTTGAATATCGGTTCAGGAGATGGAATTTGGAATGTTGGGACAAACGCAGGTAACATACAAACCAGTACAAGAAATTACGAACCAGATGCTACATACATATATTCTCACAGTTGCCGTTCAGGAAATGGAATTCCTGATTCTGTCCGTAGAATTGAATTGACAAATGGATCTGAAGTTATACTTGAAAAATCAGTTAAAGTTAAGAAAGAACTGAAATTGACAAGTGGTGTAATTAGATTGAGAGATGGTAATGATTTAGTTTTAGGTGAAGTAACTGATATAACCGGTACTTTTAATAGTAGTAATATGATTGTAATCGAAGATATTAATACTAATTTAGTAAAATTGATTAACTCGCTTCAAGTAATTGAATTCCCGGTCGGCACTTACACCAGTGGAGCAAATAGATACACCCCAATTGAAATAAAGGTTTACCTGGGAACAATAAGTGATATCGCAAGTGTTTTTGTTTCATTAGATGATGTTAAACATCCGAATAATTACAGTAAAACAAATTATTTATCCCGCTATTGGAAAGTCGGATTAATAGGAATATCTGATTTTACACTTGATGTTGGATGTGTCTATGATGACATAGATATAGTTGGAAATGAGCAAGAAATTCACGGAGGTTTCAAACCTACTGGTGAAGATTTTCAAGAGCTTAATATAGTTAATTATACTAATAATAGATTCCAGACCGGTCCTTTTATAGAAAGTGGAGGATTTTTTACGGGTATTGACTTAAGTGATGTTATCATTCGATTAAGTTTGAAATTATTTTTACAAGGGGCATATAGATAAGAATTTTAAGTTATAAATTTTGAATTTTAAGTTTACTGACTCCAAACATTAGTTAATAATTATGGAATCCCATCTTGAAAGAGTTGGGATTCCAATAATTATCATAATTTCTTTTCATAAAATTTTACACTAATTAACAAACCACATTTAATTTTTAGAGATTACTTTGTATTGTAGATACTGATTAATAAATTTGCTTTATAAATACACTTTACTTTTTATGACACCAAAATTATACATCGGAACTGCCGGCTGGTCATATAAAGATTGGGTGCCTAATTTTTA
>LDIX01000029.1:0-1458 GCA_001468925.1 candidate division TM6 bacterium UASB340
GTATCACTAATTCTTTATTAGTGATACAAGATAAGTGAAGTAATGAAGGAAATGGCTAAAATAAAGGAAATATTGATAATGGTATAGATGATAAATTGAAGAGATTTGATGTAATAATGGACTATTCTCTTTTAGATAAAATTAAATTCAGATATATTAAAATAATCAGAGATTTAACTTCACTTACGGATTTGTTTTAGTTTTTTTATTTCTTCTACTGATATGCCTGTAGCTTTAGCTATTTTTTCTATAGGCATATCCATTTCTAAAAGATTTTTTGCAACGTCTTCTTTGCCTTCCATCTTAGCCTGATACAATCTGGAAGCTTCATCATGACGTGCTTTTGATCTCATCTCAAGTATCTCTCTTATCATATCATCATTAGAGGCTCTTACTAACTCATGTAAAGCCATGACAATCTCCTCCTCTTCTTTTAACTCTTCCGGTAAATTTTCCAAATCACTTGCATAAATCTCTCCAAACTTCAATGCAAGAAGCCACTTTTCAAACTTCGACATATCACGTTTAGGCTTATCTTTCTTAAACTTTGGAAGCTCTATGAATTGTAATTCTTTCAAATCCGTGAGTTCTCTTTTCGATTTGACATTTAAAAACCTGTATATATTGTGCAGATCTCCTTCTTCTTCAAAAAAAATGAAATCTAAAATCGATATGCTAATAGCCTTACATAATTTTTCATAAGGATCGCCTTGTTTAAGCTGTTCTGTAAAGAGTCTGTCCAGATAATACATAATACGCTGTAAATATGATTTATCAGGGGCAACCTGCATTTCGACATCAAATCTTACACCTGTGCCATCTACGGCTTTTACATCAAGGATTGTAAGTTTATCTTTAAGATATTCTTTTATGTTAAAAGCATTGAGAAATGTTAAACTAACAATTTTTTTATCTCCTGTTAAACCTAATATAGCATTTAACAATGATATGAGAAGCTTTTCATTCTTTTCATAACCAAAAATTGCTCTAAATATAACATCGTTTCTAAGATTTATTGAGCTATCAATAGACACTTAACAGCCTCCTTTAATTCTTTCTTTCTTTTATTTTATCATATAATATATTTTTTAGGTATCATAACTTTTCTTTCACAGATGATTTCCTTGCTATCTTATTCTTTCCTTCAATATCATCAAGTAAAGCCTTAATCTTATTGTTATATTCCTCTCTCACCGCCTGTAGTTCATTCCTTAAAGATTTTTCCTGCTCCAGCAGTGCCTTTTCTTTCTCAAAGGAGTGCTGATCTATTATGTTTTCTATCTGCGCCTTGTAACGCTCCTCTGTCTGGAATAATCTTTCTTTGGTTCTCTTAAGGGTTTCTTCTGCGTCTTTAGTCTTCCCCTGGGCTTCTTTACTTTTATTTCTCTCCTGGTCCAGTTCTTTCTTTAGTTCCTGGATCTGGCTTTTATATGTTTCATACTCTGCAAGTAGTCCTGT
>LDIX01000029.1:1484-2425 GCA_001468925.1 candidate division TM6 bacterium UASB340
TTCTGCCTGTATTCCTCTATCAAGGATTTATTACCCTGGTTTATCTCTGCAAGCTGCTGAAGCTCTTTCTGCTGCCGGAGCTCCAGATTAATCTTCTCCTCCTGGATCTTATCTCTTTCTGCAGTAAGTTCTTTAGCAACAGTTATTCTCTCTTTTATAGCATTTTCAAGCTCTGTTATTCTCTTCTGTAATGTGCGGGCTAAATCGGTTTTTTCTTCAACAAGAGCTTTAAAGGAATTGTCTTTCTCATTTAACAGGGTTGTTATTCTCTCTCCAACATTTACGTATATGGCACAGATTCTTTTAGTAATGGTTTCCAGTTCATCCAGATCCGGCGTTATCTCCGGCCTGTCTTTTTTCACCTGCTCATAAGTATTTAAAAGGACTTCCATGAATTCCTTGCCTGTAAGGCCGCTTTCCTGCAGGCTGCCTGCTATTTTTTCTTTTAACCCGTCTGTCATTTTAACTGACCAGGTTGTAAGCTCTGCCATATTGATAACCTCCTTATGAATAGTTTACTATTTATATTAGTAAACCTTAGTAAATACAATATTCTATAGTTTACTTTAAAATCCTTCTTTATTTTAAAATAATTAATTTTTATAACTGTCATATAAAAGGTTTATTTTATTCGTTTTCTCGGTTTTGATGCCTGAAATTTTACTGGAGATACGAACAATTAAGGATCGCCCAAAAAGTAAAAAATGTTTAATTATATAGGAATTTTATTTGCAAAAAATGTTATAAAAAATTAAGTAAACCATTGCAATTATTAGATTATTTTGATATAATTATAAGTATAAAGGAGGTGTAAAATTGAATATAAGAATAAGTTTAACTCAACTAAAAATACGAAAGAGGGTATAAAGTGAGAGAGAGCTAGTTTCAAAGTTTGGACGCCGAGAAACTAACCCCCTTCGGTAAATCCATTCTACCATGAA
>LDIX01000003.1 GCA_001468925.1 candidate division TM6 bacterium UASB340
AGCCAGGATCAAACTCTCCGTATCGGAATTTTTAAGAATCTTTTGGGTTCAGGAAATTTTTAAAATTCTTACCTGAAAACTATGTATTTCAAAGAACTTTTCAAACTTTTTCACTCCATTTTGCTTCGTCATTCGTTCGACGATGGTTATAGAATACACCAATCATTTTTCTTTGCAAGGATTTTTTTAATTTTTTTTCAAAATTTTTTTTATGCACCAAAATAGCTATATTTTAAACATATTTTCAAACAGGCAAAATATCAACCAGATCGACTTTTTGGTTATATTATTGATTTATAGCTAGAATTAATAACTTTTTTTTAAAAAAGGTTGTTTTATAAAAAATGTTATCTTTTTTTAAAGAAAAATCTTAAGTTAAAATAGCTTAATTAAGTTTATAAAAATACAATCTGTTATGAGGTCATAATAATGATGTATAAAAAATACAAATTTTTATTTAATAAAGAGCACTTAAGCACAGGTTTTTCCAAAAGATTTCCGGATTATGCTGAAAAATACAAACTTTCTTTACTGGAAGCGGTTATAAAAAATTGTAAAAAAGATATTTTTTTAGATCTTGGTGCCGGAAGTGGCCGACTTTCAGCCGTATTAATTAATAATGTATTTAAAAATGGTATAGCCATAGAAGTAAGCCCTGATAAACAAATATGGTCATCATTATTAAAAAAACATAAAAATCTATCTTTAATAGATGGTTTATTGCAAAATAAACTTCCAGTTCTAATAAAAAAAAAGATAAAAATAGATTTAATTATATTATCTGAACTGTTTGAGCATATTCCATTTAAAGATCTAGATAGTTTTTTACAAAATTTACATCAAATAATATCTAATGATGGAAAAATATATTTAACAACCCCAAACAGTATTGTTCAAGGCCCAGCCGAAAAAAGCGTAAGATGGTATAAAAAGCAAGCATTTGGTCATCATAAACATTATAACTTAAAAGAATTATATGAAATATTTTCAAAATACAATTTTCAAATAGATTGGCACAAATTTGAATCAACAAAAATTAAACGGAATATTTATAATCGTTTGTTTTATCCAATATCAAGACTAGATCAAAAATTACTGTTTTCCTCTAAATTGCCAATTTTTATTAGAATAATATATAGATACAGTTCTATTCCTATAATCTTATTATTTAAATCTTATTTTTGGCTTATAGGACAACTAATTTACTTATATGAAAAAAAAAATAATTCTGAAAGAATCTCAGAAACTATTGTTTTACAAATAAGTAAAAAACAAAATTTATAATTGCCGTATATTTAGTTCAATAATATTAGTAGCCTCTTGATATTGTGTCGCTTTCTTAAAATATAAAGGCCGGCCAAATTCAACTATTACTTTACCTATTTTTCTTGGAAATAACTTTCCATAAGGAACAATGTCTTTAGTACCGGTTATCTTTATAGGAATAACAGGTACACCCATTTCCACAGCCATAAGCCCGGCCCCCCTTTTTAGTGGCAAAAAATCGCTATCAATGCTCACTTTTCCCTCAGGAAATACAACTATGGAATAATTTTTATCCAAAAGTTGCCCAATTGAATCTAGACCATGTTTAATACTATCACCATTGCCTCGAGGTAATGGAAAAGAATTAAAAAACAAATCGGAAAGCCATGATATATATTTAAATTCACCATATAAAACATCCTTTGCCGCTGCAAAACATAATTTTTTTCTAAATTTATATGGTAATGCCATTAGTATTGCTAATGGGTCTGAGTAACTTATATGATTAGGCATAAACAATACCGGTTCATTTATATTCTTTATATTATAAAAACCCCTTACTTTAATTCTGAAAAAAATTTTGCTAATCAATATTATTTTAAATTGAGCAAAAGCTCTTATAATTGAAGCCCAAAAAGTTCTAGGCCAATTTTTCAAAAGAATTACTCGTTTTACTGATTCTTTTTTATCTATTAATTGTTGCAAACTACTTACAGTAGTATTTTCATTTACTAAAGATTCATCAAGTAACACCCCAAAATCTTGCTCTATTCTTAATATAAGCTCTACTCGCATAAGTGAATCTAATTGCAAGTTAGATATTATTTTGGTCTGGTTATTTATTAAATTTTCAGAAATACCACTAATTTGATTCAGTAATTTTATTAAAGGCGTTATGCCAACTTCATGTTTTTGTTTAACTTTATTCAATAGAATATCGTTTATAATATTTAAAACAGTCTCTCTTTTTATTTTTTTTGTTGCAGATCTTGGAAAATCAGATTCTTGCCAAACCGTAAAATCAGAAATTTTCTGATATGTTGCCAATTTTAAATTTGCTATTTCAATTACTTTTTCGGGGTTTACATTACTATTATCCAGTAATAAAACTGCATGTATTCTGATATTGCCTGTTTTAGACGTTAATCCTAAAACACAACTATCTTTGACTCCAGCTATTTCATTTAATTCTTGCTCTATATCTTCCGGGAAAATATTTTGTGCATTTGGCCCAATTATTACATAACGTTTTCGACCTTTTATAAATAGAAAATTTTCATTATCAACATATCCAATATCTCCAGTTTTAAAAAAGCCATTTTCATCAAATGATTCTTTTGTCTTTTCTTCATTCTTATAATAGCCGGAAAAAACCCCGGGACCTTTTACTAAAATTTCATTATCTTGCCCCAATATAACTTCAGTATTACTTATAATTTTGCCTACAGAACCAAGTTTTTTATAATTTAAACTATTACAACTTATAACCGGTGATGTTTCAGTTAATCCATAACCTTGTAAAATTACAAATCCTAAAGAATTCCAATCTTTTTCTAGCTTAGGATCTAAAAAAGCGCCTCCGCTAGCCAATATATCTAAGTTCCAGCCAAAATTTTTATGTATAGGAAAAAATAATAGTTTAGATAGAAAAGCAAGATTAATCTTATTACTGATTTTTCTAAAAATTTTTAACAACCATAACATCCCATTTGCTGAATATTGATCCTCTATATTTTTCATTAAAACTTTTAAAAATTCAGGAACTGCCAATAATTTCGTAATCTTATATTCTTTAAGTAAGTCTTTTATATAAGAATATGAATGAACATATATAATATGAGCGCTATATTTTTGAGCTAAAAAAAATCCTATCGTTTGTTCAAAAATATGCGTTAATGGCAGAATAGATAAGAATCTTTCTTGCCCAAGTTTTAATGGAACTATTTTAGATACAGCAACTACATTTGAAAATATATTTTTATGTGTTAGCGCAACTCCCTTTGGATCGCCAGTAGTTCCCGAGGTATACAAAATTTCCACACAATCACTATCTTGCAAATCTCTTTGAATAAAATTTTTTTTACTTAATTCATCTATATAATCAGATAAAAATTCAATATATAAACTATCTATTTCTTCGGATAAATCTAAATTTAAAAATTTACTTTTTATAATAAGTTTTGGCTCTGTTTGTTCTATTATTTTTATTACGATTTCAGAACTACTTTGAATGTTAATTGGAACTAAAATTGATCCATTTAATATAGTTCCCCAATAAACTATTCCCCAATAAGGAGAATTCGGTGCAATAATTAAAACTTTATCACCCTTATTAATATTTAAACTTTGTAAAAATACTGCAAATTTTATAGCCTTTTCATATATTTGTGAATAATTAAAACTGCAGATTCTATATCCAATTTTTTGCGAAAATGCAATTTTTGATCCATGTTTTTTCGCATTGGTTTTCAATATTTGAGTAAGAAGCATCTTAATCCTCTTTATAGAATTTAAATTATTTGTAATATTAAAGATCTGGATAGAATAGAAATTTTTATAATTAAAAATCAATTACGGAGATATAATGCGTACAAAAATTAGCCAAATAACACAAAAAGATATTGGCAAAGAATTTAAAATTATGGGCTGGATTAAATCCTCAAGAATTTCAAAAAATTTCTCTTTTATAGAAATAAATGATGGATCTTGTTTTAATAATTTACAGGTAATTTTAAATTCTGATATACCGGAATACGAGTTTATTACATCAAAAATAACAACCGGTGCATCCGTAAGCATTATAGGCGATTTAGTAAAAAGCCAAGGAAAAGAGCAAGCCTTTGAGCTTGTTGCAAAAAAAATTAATATACTCGGAGAATGTGATCCTGAAAAATATCCTTTACAAAAAAAGAGGCACTCTTTTGAATTTTTAAGAGAAATTGCTCATTTAAGAGCAAGAACCAATACATTTGGTGCTATTGCAAGAGTTCGAAATACTTTGGCATTTGCAACCCATGAATTTTTTCAACAAAAAGGTTTTTTATACATTAATACTCCAATAATTACAGCCGCAGATTGCGAAGGCGCAGGAGAAATGTTCAGAGTTTCAACTCTCGATCCCGAAAATTTACCAAAAACAGATAAAAATAATATTGATTATAAAAAAGACTTTTTTGAAAAACCTGCATATTTAACAGTATCAGGACAACTTGAAGGTGAAACTTATGCCTGCGCACTTTCAGACATTTATACTTTTGGACCAACATTCAGAGCAGAAAACTCTAATACATCTAGACATTTGGCCGAATTTTGGATGATAGAGCCTGAAATGGCTTTTGCCGATATTAAAGATAATATGAATTGTGCTGAAGATTACATAAAACACTGTATTAAATCTGTTTTAGAAAAATGCCCACAGGACATTGAATTTTTTAATAAATTTATAAGTCCCGGAGTCATAGATAAATTAAAAAATGTTTTAGCTCAACCGTTTGAACGTCTTGAATATACAAAAGCAATAGAAATACTTAAAAATTCTACTAAAAAATTCGAATATTCTGTTGAATGGGGAACCGATTTACAATCAGAACATGAAAGATATTTAGCTGAAGAACACTTTAAAAAACCAGTAATTTTATACAACTATCCTGCTCATATAAAAGCATTTTACATGAGACAAAATGATGATGGTAAAACAGTTGCTGCAATGGATATATTAGTTGCCGGAATTGGTGAAATAATTGGAGGATCTCAAAGAGAAGAAAGACTTGATATTCTTGAAGCAAAAATGGATAAAATGGAACTTGATAAACAAAGCTATTGGTGGTACTTGGAATTAAGAAAATATGGTAGCGTACCACATGCCGGCTTTGGGCTTGGTTTTGAAAGACTTGTGCAGTTTGTTACCGGAATGGAAAATATAAGAGATGTTATTCCATACCCAAGATATCCAGGCCATTGCGATTTTTAAATTTTGGGTGTCATCCCGGCCACCGAGCCGGGATCCAGTCTTATTAAAACTATAACCCAAAGCTTTCGCATTGGGCTACCATAATATCGCATTGCATTCGCAACGCTACTCGAATTTTTATAATTTATATATTTTTTACAAATCCAATATTGGCCTGCCAGCCGACCTGTCCGTCGAAGCCTTGTGCGAAGACGGAAGCCTCGTGCGTAGGCTGGTGGAGATGAGCGGAGTCGAACCGCTGGCCTTTCGCGTGCGATGCGAACGCTCTACCAACTGAGCTACACCCCCGGAAATTATACTTACAAAAAAACCACTGCGCTAACAGTGGTTAAATTTTTTATTGGCTTATAAATTTTTTATAGATTGCTGGTCCGCCACACATAGCCTTGGCGAAGTATGGTGGAGGTAAGCGGATTCGAACCGCTGGCCTTCCGCGTGCAAAGCGGACGCTCTACCAACTGAGCTATACCCCCGAAAATTTCAAATTTTCTGGCCTGTCATACGAAGCTTTAGCGAAGTATGGTGGGCCTAAGTAGACTCGAACTACTGACCTCTCCGTTATCAGCGGAGTGCTCTAACCAACTGAGCTATAGGCCCTTATTGCATTTTCTGAAATTATATATGTATTTTAAGACTCTTGCAACAATTTATTTGATACAAATCAACATAATATAATAAAAAAATGCTTTATTGACCTAGTTAGCAACTTTTAACTATTATATTTTATGCGTAAGTAATGTAAATACAATTTTCAAGGGAGATAAAAATGAATCCAAATAATATGAATAATAACAAAGGCCCAATTCAAGAAAAACAAAATTTTTTTAAAAGATTAAAAAATATGGCTATAACAACTAAAAATAAATTAAAAATTAGATTTAAAAATCACTTTCCGATGAGAATTTGGGCTAAAGGAAGTGAAAAACATAAAGGTCCAAAAATTTAAATCATATTAAGCAAAGATTAGGCCTTTAAACCCTCTTTGCTTAATTAACCCAATATTCTATAATAAAAAAGATAATAAAATATATTTAAATTAAATAACTCATTGTATAAAAATGTTAATAGATGAATTAAAAGAAACTCTTAAAAATTTAGAACCCGATATTAATGCCATAAAACTTTTTTGGCAAAATTCCCAAAATAACGAAAAATTCGAATCATTGGAAAAAGAAATTAATCAAGAAAATTTTTGGCAAAATACGAAACGAATCGAAATATCAAAGGAACATCAAAATTTAAAAGCATTAAAAGATAATTTTAATGAAATAATAAATTTATATACTGAAACCATAGAGCTTTTGGACTTATTTGCTCAAAATGAAGAAGAACTTTTAAAATTAAAACCGGAAATAAATAGCTTTGTAAAAAAAGTAACCAAATTCAAACTAGAATTATTATTAAATAAACCTGATGATTCAAGTAACTGTTTTTTAAATATCAATTCAGGTGCCGGTGGTACAGAGTCTCAAGACTGGGCAAATATGCTTTTGCGTATGTATGTAAGATTTTGCGAAAGAGAAAATTTTAAAATTGACGTTTTGGATTACCAAGCAGGTGAAGAAGCCGGTATAAAATCTGCATCTTTATATATAAAAGGCAAAAATGCTTATGGATTTTTAAAGTGCGAAAATGGAATTCACAGATTGGTACGAATTTCACCCTTCGATGCAAATAAAAGAAGGCACACCTCTTTTGCTGCCATAAATGTAACTCCTGAAGTTGAAGAAGAAGCAATTAAAATAAATGAAGAAGATTTACGAATTGATACTTACAAATCAGGTGGAGCCGGGGGACAACATGTAAATAAAACAGAATCTGCGATACGAATTACACATATACCATCGGGAATTGTTGTTCAATGCCAAAGTGAACGCTCACAAACTCAGAATAAACAAACTGCGCTAAAAATGCTGATGGCAAAACTTGTTGAAAAACAAAAAGAAGAACAAGATGCAAAAGAAAAATCTGTAGAAAAGAAAAAAATTGAATGGGGTTCTCAGATACGATCTTACGTTTTACATCCATACAAAATGGTTAAAGATCTAAGAACGGATTATGAATGTCCACAACCGGATTTAATTTTGGATGGCGATTTAATGCCTATGATAGAAAAATATTTGGTAAAATTTAATTAAATTAGATGCTAATGCTTTTTAAAAAATTAGAAAACGAATTACAATACATTTTCAATAAAAAACCCAAAATTATTTTGGGCCTTTCCGGAGGTCCGGACTCTGTATTTTTGTTTTATTTTCTAAATAAACTACACAAAGAAAATAAAATTGAACTAATAGCTGTAAATCTTGATCACGAATGGCGTAAAGAATCAGCACTTGATACTGAATTTTGTAAAAATCTTTGTGAACAAAATAATATAAAATTTATTGGTAAAAAGGCCAGCGAGCTACAATTAAATTTAAAATTTAACGGATCAATGGAAGATATCGGTCGCAAACTTCGCCAACATCTATTTAAACAAGTGTTAGTTGAAGAAAATGCACATTATGTAGCACTAGCACATCACATGCAAGATCAGCAAGAAACATTCTTTTGGCGAATTATTAGAGGCACAACATTAAATGGCCTTACATGCATGAAATATGATGAACCTCCATTTATTAGACCTTTATTAAATATCGAAAAAAAAGATATTTTAGATTATTTAAATAGTAATAATATTAAATATTTAATAGATCAAAGTAATAATTCTGATAAATATCTACGTAATAGAATTAGAAAATATGTAATTCCACAGCTTGAACTTGTTGACCCTAGATTTACACAAAAATTTGCATCTACATTAAAACATCTTCAAGATGAGGAAGATTTTTTAAATAAGCTCACACAAAAAACTTTTGATTTTATTTTCAAATATTCTGAAGTTCATAAAAAATTTGTGGGCAATTTAAAAGAATTTATCGAGCTTGATTTGGTTTTGCAAAAAAGAGTTTTAATCTATTTATTTAACAAAGAAAAAGTTAAATTCAATCCAAGTGATAGTTTATTAAACGAAATTTTACGTTTTTTGAAAAATAAAAACGGTGGCAAACATAAAATTAATGAAAATTTTTGTATATTCAAAAAACAAAATCTATTTGGAACTATAAATAGTTAATTCAAAATTATATTGATACAAAATTTATATTTCGAATAAACTATTGATCAAAATCAGTTTATCAAATTTTATAGGGACAAAATTATGTTTAATAATCAAAAAATTATACTATTTTTTTCTTTAAATCTTTATTTAATAACATTAACTGGCACGCCAAAAAATATGTTAATTAAACAAAAACCTATATTTGAATTAAAAAGTTTTTATACAGAACTTGAAAAAGATTATTTTAAAGCAAATCCTTGGGATTTTATGGATACTGTTTTTGTTGATAATTTAGAAAATGCAACAACTTTATATGAAAAACTCCCATTCATAATTGCAAATTTACCATTTATTGCGACACTAACCATATTTGCAGGAGAAATTATTATCAATGAAACAGCTAATGATACCGCAATGGCTACATTAATATTTGGCTTAATAATATCTATCGCCAGCTCACCATTTTTATCAAAAATAACTAAATATTTTACATCAGGTAAAGATTACGAACATAAATTAAACAAAGTTCTTAATTGGTTCATGAAAAATTACAATCCAAATTTGAATTTAAATCCCAATAATATAAAACAATTCGTTCCCAAAGAATTGCATAGCTTATTTGACGGTATGTACAAAGAATACTTAACACAGGGAAATAATTTTTTAAAAAGTGAAGCAACAGTTTCTATAGTTAGCAGAATTATAGAAAGAATTGTTTATGAAATTAAATCAGAAAAATATAGAACACCACCCAAAATTAAAATAATCAATAGCAACTATTTATCATCAACACAGTACTCTTAATATGTATATTAATAATAAAAAACTTAAATAATTTATTTTGCCACTCAAATAAGCTAATATAGAGATTAGTAATAATTAATGCTAATTTGGGTAGTAAATGAATAACAATAAAAAAAGTAAATTTAAATTATTTTTATTAATATCTATATTAATTCACTTAATATTGCTACTTATTTTATTAACTCATGCATTCAAAAAAACAAGACGAGATTTAACTAAAATATTTTTTGTTAACGATAAAAAAGATTTACCCAAAGAAGAAGAGATTAAAAAAGCTCTCGAAAAGCTCAAAGAAGAAAAAAATCAAATAAAAAAAGAAGAAGAAAAAAAAGAAATAAAATTAGATGAAAGACCTGCAGCTTTAAAGCCAAGGAAATCAAACTTTGGAAACACAACATATTTTGATGAAGAGCCACAGTTTGTTCCGCCAATATCTGAAAAAATAGCAGAAAAAGCAGAACAAGAAAAATTCGATGTAAAATCCGAAGAAGAAAAAATAATAGAACCTGATAAAATTTTAGAAAAAAAAGAAATAGTCGAAAACAAAGAACAAAAAAAAGAGATAACCCAAACAGATAAAGAATCTAAGTTTATAGAAAAAAAAGAACAGCAAGCAAAAACAACTCTTGAGCAAGATGCTCAAAAACAGGCTAAGCAAGATATAAAAAAAGAGATTCAAGAGATAAAGAAACAAGAAGCAAAGCCAAAAGAAGTTAAAAAACAAGAAATAAAAATCACTCAAAATAAACCAAAAGAATCGCTAGAAAAAAAAGAAGAACTTAGAAACTTTGGCGTTGCGCTTCAAGATAAAAGCCCTGCACCAAAACCTAAAAAAAGTATATTACAATTAACCAAAGGGTTTTTATACAATAACAAAGATGAAGGCCAAGATTGGATTAAACGTGATGGCGATGAAAATAAGCGTCCTGATTTTGAAGATTTAAAGCGCATATCTTATACACAACAAATTGCCTGGCAATTTCAGCAAGAGTCCGGAATTATTTCTTCACATATGTCATACAGCGAAAGAACGCACTTAATGGACGGATATTGTAATGAACCTAATTTACGCATAGTTCTTAACAAAAATGGAAGTATTAAACAACTAGAATTAATAAACAGCTCCGGTTCAGTAAGATATGACGATTATATCGTAAAATGCTTTAAAAATGCCGCACCATTTCCACCAATACCAAATCATTTTAATAGTGATCAATTTGACCTACCTGTAACAATTATAAATCCATTAAGATAATTTCTTTTGACATATGTCTTTTAGTCTGTTAAAGTCTTCATTGCTTTTAGGCAAATATTCGATCGAAATATGCATACACAGCAATTTTGTAAACGTCATAACGTATAAACAATACGGAGAATTTTTATGAAAAAAATAATCGCATTAGCATTTGCATTTTCATTCGTAGGAACAATTTCAAATTTAATGGGCATGCAAAGAGTACTTAACCTAAGTACACAGGAATGGGAAAATGTTCTTGTCATTAATGAAGATAAAAATTGTAAGCAAGATACCGCAATTAATTTAAATACGGGACAAGTAGTATTTCTTAATGGTACCTATTTAAATGATAGCGGAAATACATACACCGATAAATACAACGATTAAGATCAATTTGTAGGTTTAACAAAAAATCAGACATTTAATGCAATTTAAGAATATATATGGTTGCATTAAATGTCTGATTTTTTATAAATAAATTTTATAAAGAGCTTCGCATTAAGATTCTTTTCTAAACAAACAAATAAATGAATTCGATTTGCCGGTAACAATTATAAATCAATCGAGATAAAATTTAACCAATCAAGCATCTACACACAAATAGATCTTTACAAAAAAAACGATTCAAAGTATTTTTTAATAAAATACAGGAAAAGGGTTTAAATTTGGCAGATGTGGTAATTCTAGGCGCGGGCCTTACAGGTTTATCTACAGCATATCATTTAGAAAAAAATAATTTTTTTAATTTTAAAATATTTGAAAAAGAAAATTTGCCAGGTGGTTTATTAAAATCTTTTAAACAAGATGGTTTTACTTTTGATTATACAGGCCATCTACTACACATAAGCGATCAATCTTTTTATGATTTTTTAAATGAAACAGCAGGAATAGAAAATTTTTTTATTCAAAATCGCAAATCTTTTGTTTACACACATGAAAAATTTGTAAATTATCCATTTCAGGCAAATTTATTTGGATTACCTGAAAATATTATATATGAATCTATTGTAGGTTTTATAAATAGAAAAAAACATATTAAAAATCCAAAAAATTTTTATGATTGGGTGTTAAAATATTTTGGTTCCGGCTTAGGCAAACACTTCTTTTTTCCATACAACACAAAATTATTATCTTATAATTTAAAAGAAATATCCCATAGTTGGACCGGAAGATTTGTTCCTCAAACAAATTTAAAAACTATTATTAATTCAGCCATAAAGCCACAAACAGAATCAAGGATGGGTTATAATAATAAATTTTATTATCCAACTAACGGTGGAATACAATTTTTAATCGATAAATTAAAAAATAAAATCAAAACAAAAATTAATACTAATTTTAAAGTAACAAATATAGATTTGAAAAATAAATTATTAATATTTGATAATGGCCACTCAGAAAAATTTAATATTTTAATTTCAACAGCTCCATTAGATAATTTATTAAAATTAATAATCGATAAATCAAGCACTAATTTTTCAAACCAGGCAAAAAATTTATTATGCAATTCTGTGATTAATTTTAATTTAGGTTTTAATGAAAATAATATTAAAGATAAGCACTGGCTATATTTTCCTGAAAAAAAATATAGCTTTTATCGAATGGGTTTTTGGCAAAATATATGCAAAAATTCTGCACCTAAAAATTACAGTTCAATATATGGTGAAACATCATATATACAAAATAAAATAACGAAAAAACAGGTAGATAATTTAACATATAAATCTATAGAACAAGCTCTAAATTTTTTAAATTTAAAAAAAGAAAATATAGTTACACAAAAAATATTAAATATTGATCATGCTTATGTCATTTATAATAAATGGCGTGAACAAAATTTAAAAAAATTACACAATAATTTAAATACTGAATCTATCTATTCAATAGGACGATATGGAGAATGGAAATACTCAAGCATGCAAGAAGCATTTTTAGATGGAAAAACTGCAGCAAAAAACATATTAACTGATTTATTATATTCAAACCCACAAAATATTGTGCAAAGGTTAAAAAGTAATGAACAATATAAAAAACTTTTATGAAAATATAGATGTTTTGGTTACCGGTGGCGCAGGATTTATAGGATCGCATATAATAAAACAGCTAATATCACTAAACGCTAAAGTTACAGTTCTTGATAATTTTTCAACAGGAAATTTAAATAATCTTAAAGATGTAATTTCTAAAGTAAACATAATTTATGGTGACATTACAAATCCATTTACCTGTAAAAAGGCAACGGAAAATAAAAAAATAGTTTTTCATTTAGCGGCTTTAACATCAGTTGCTTATTCTGTATTATATCCCGAAACTTGCTACAAAATAAATATAACCGGAACAAAAAATATTCTCGATGCTTGCAAAATAAATAAAATTTCAAAATTTATATTTTCTTCTTCTGCATCTGTTTATGGAAATAAAAACACTGAATGTAAAGAAACTGATGAACCAAATCCGGAATCACCATATGCGAAAAGTAAACTGGAAGGTGAAAAGCTTTGTTTTGAATATAATCAAAAATATAATTTAAATACTGCTATCTTAAGATATTTTAATGTTTACGGTGAAAATCAAAATCCAAATGGTGAATATGCTGCAGTTGTGGCAAAGTTCAAAAATTGCATACAAAATAATACGCCAATAACAATTTTTGGAACCGGAAAACAAACAAGAGATTTTATTGATGTAAAAGAAGTTGCAAATGCAAATTTACTTATAGCCACAAAAGATAATTTAAATAACAAAATTATTAATATTGCAACAGGAAAAAGCATCAGTTTACTAGAATTGATAAATCTATTGGAAGCTGATTTAAACAAAAAAGCTAAATCAATAGAATTTTTGCCGTCACGAGCAGGCGACATAATCCATTCAAGTGCCAATTGCCAAAAATACAAAAATATAATAAAAGATAATGTATCTTCATTTTAAGCCGAAGTGGCGGAATTGGCAGACGCGCTAGATTCAGGGTCTAGTCTTTGAAAAAAGGTAGGGGTTCAACTCCCCTCTTCGGCACCAGTCTTCGCCCTATAGCCCAGCGCATATCCAGCCTTCGCCGAGGCTACGGCGGACAGGCGCACAGGGCTACCTCAAAATCGCCCGCTCATGCAGGCTCAAAAAACAAAAATTTAATATTAATTTGCAAGAATTGTATTTTTGTTTTCAAAAAATTTGATAATAAAGCTTTGCATACAAATAGTTACTTTTTATATAAGATTACACAATTAATGTTTGGTTTATAGAATATTACTTACATATAAAAATAATTATTCATCATAATGTCTCTGAGCCTGCATAAGCAGGCGGCTTTAGGGTAGCCCTGTGCGTATGCACTGGGAATAATACAAATATGACATACAGGATGTTTGATTTTCCATATTAAACCATTATAATTTATAATAATCTTAGTCTAAAAGACTAAAAAAATTTAAATAAAAAATTTAGGGTTAAAAACATGGCAAAAAGAGATTATTACGAAATTTTGGGCGTTTCAAAAACCGCCAATAAAGAAGAAATTAAAAAAGCTTACAGGCAATTAGCCATAAAATATCATCCGGATAAAAATCCTGATAATAAAGAAGCTGAAGAAAAATTTAAAGAAGCTAGTGAAGCCTATGAAGTTCTTTCAAATGACGAAAAAAGAAAAAAATATGATCAATTTGGTCATGCCGGAATGCAAGGTGGATCAGATTTCCATGAATATGGAGGATTTGAAGATATTTTTTCAAATTTTGGAGATATATTTTCAGATTTATTTGGTGCAAGCGCCGGTGGACGTAAACAACAACGCAGTAAAACCGGACTTACTCCGCAACGCGGCCATGATTTATCATATAATATAGAAATAACTTTAACCGAGTCATATTTGGGAACCAAAAAAGATATTTCCATTTACCATCATACAAGTTGTGAAACTTGTAACGGTTCAGGATGTAAAGCCGGTACAAAACCGGAAAAATGTTCCCATTGTAACGGTACCGGCGCAGTAAATTTCAGGCAAGGCTTTTTTTCATTCGCTCAGCCATGTAATTATTGCAAAGGCGAAGGATTTACAATTAAATCGCCATGTCCAACATGTAAGGGCCAATCAAGAGTTCAAAAGCGTGACACCCTAACCATAAATATTCCTGCCGGAATTTATAATGGTGCAGAATTAAGAGTTAAAGGTCGCGGTGATGCCGGAGTATTTGGTGGAACATCCGGAGATCTTTATCTTCATGTAACGGTACAAGATGACAAAAAATTTTGGCGCAAAAATAACGACTTAATAACTTATTTAAATTTAACATATCCACAATTAGTTTTAGGCTGTCAGGTGGAAGTTGAAACTTTAGATGGTCAAAAACATTTAATTAAAATACCAAAAGGTTGTGCCGTTGGCCAAGAAATTATGTTACCCGGAAAAGGTTTTCCGGTTCCCGGAAGTTTATCCAGAGGTAACTTAATAATTATTACGAAATGCCACATTCCAACAAAATTACCAGCCAAAGCCAAAGAATTATTGTTAGAATATGCTGAAAAAATTGGTAATGAAACAAGTGATTCCAAGTCAGGGATTTCAGGATTTTTTAAAAAATTTTTGGGATAAAAGATTTAGTGGATGATTGCTTTAAAAAATTCTTCAAATGAAGTCTGGCCATTATCGACTTTTTTTAAAGCATCATCTTTCATGAATTTCATATTTTTTTTAATTAAAAAATCTTTAATTTGTTTGGTAGAATTTTTTGCAGAAATTAAATCTCTAATTTCATCATCAATTTTAAGAAGCTCAAAAATTCCAATTCTACCTTTATAGCCAAGATCAAAACAGTTATTACAACCACAAGGTCTGTTAATTTTATTTAATTTAAAATTATTTATATTTATATTTTTAAGATTATTTTCTTCTTGTTCAGTTATTAAATCTTCTTTTTTACAACTATTGCAAAGAGATCTAACCAATCGTTGAGAAAGAACTCCTGAAAGTGCCGCATTAATTAAAAAGCTATCAACCCCCATGTCAATTAATCTAGTAACCGCAGATACGGTATCATTTGTATGTAAAGTGCTAAAAACAAGATGTCCTGTAAGAGCTGCTTCGATTGCTATTTTTGCAGTTTCTTTATCTCTAATTTCACCAATCATTATAACATCGGGATCTTGCCTTAAAATTGATCTAAGACCTGTATGAAAATTAAATCCTGCTTTTTCATTTATTTGACTTTGAACAATTCCATCAAGATTATATTCAACCGGATCTTCCATTGTAATAATATTTTTTTCACCATCATTAAGATGCGATAAAATAGAATAAAGGGTTGTTGTTTTACCTGATCCTGTAGGTCCGGTGATTAGAAAAAAACCATATGGTCTGTCTATTAACTTATAAAACTCAGATAATGTAAATTCGTCCATTCCAAGTTTATTTAATTCAATATTATTTTGCGATTTATCTAAAATACGCATTACAAGTTTTTCACCATATATTGTGGGAAAAGTTGAAATACGCATATCTATTAAATTATTATCGTTTTGAATATTTTCTGATTTCTTACAAATCCGAACTCTAAACTTACCATCTTGAGGAACTCGCTTTTCTGCAATATCAAGATTAGATAAAATTTTTAATCTAGATAATATTGCAGCGCCCAATTCTTTTTTTATAGCTGTTTGATCGTATAAAATACCATCAATTCGATATCTAATTCTTAGATCATTTTGGCTTTGTTCAAAATGAATATCTGAAGCGCCATAATTTATAGCCATCAATAAAATGGAATCCACAATATCTACAATAGATTCGTTATGAATTCCATTTTTTAATTTTTCATCTTTTGATAAAAGATTATAAACAAGACTCTCTTCTCTCTCTTTTTCCGCCACTAAAATTATCCTAATTTATAACCAACCAAAAATCCAACCAAACCTGCAATAAATTTTATCAAGTTTGTTTTTATCCAATCAAAAATTGAATTTAAAATAACACCAAAATCTGAAGCTGGATCAAAACCCAAAAATACATTTAATGCAAGCCAATCTATTGTCAAAATTTTATTATATTCAAGTATTAAAATAACAGCCATAGCTGTAAGAATTGTAAAAAAAACAAATTTGAAATATTTTTTAAATAAAAAACCAAAAGCAAATCCTATACCAAAATAAATAGCACCTTCAATGGCCTGTGCTGAAGATCCACCTATATCTTCCGACCATTTTTTTATATCAATCTTTTCCCAAACAGATTTCAACCAGTTCATGAAAACTTCAAATTTACCGGGAACAATTTGCTCTTCCATAAATACTCTCCATGCAAAAATTTTTAATTTAAACTACACATAAATTTAAAATTAATGTAACAAAATTTAATTTAAAAGCACTAGAGAAATAAAAAAAATAAAAAATTGCGTACTTAAAGCCATCTCGATATTAATTTTACAAAAAAAAAGTTGCAGGACTTTTTTAATTTCCTGCAACTTTTTAATACACATTTTATTTATGTATATTTAAGACTTAAGCTTTTACTAAATCTTTTAGTTTTTTGCCAGCCTTAAATTTTGGAACATTCTTTGAAGGAATTTGCATTTTCTTACCTGTTGCTGGATTAATACCTGTTCTTGCTTTTCTCTTCATTACAGAGAATGTACCGAAACCTGTAAGAACTACAGATTTCTTTTTCTTAAGTGACTTTTCAATAGCATCAATGAATGCTTCTAAAGCATCCTTACATGATGTTTTCGATAGCTTTGTAGCTTTTGACATTGCATCTATCAAAGCGGCTTTATTCATATATGAACTCCTAAAAATTCATTGGAGAATATATCTTACATATCAACACAAAACACACAAAACAACACAAACGTTTTTGTAGATATATCTCTGATGTTTATTTATAATTAAAATTTTTGTCAAGATTTTTGTAAAATTTATTTAACCCTACTACGCTATTCGAGCTACAAAGGGCATACTTCGCGCTCAACTTATTTAAATATCACTTTTTCTGGCCATGCCATACGAAGCTTTAGCGAAGTATGGTGCCGAGGGCCGGAGTCGAACCGGCACAGGTTTAAAACCCGAGGGATTTTAAGTCCCTTGCGTCTACCAATTCCGCCACCACGGCACACATTAAACACTTAATATTATGTATATTTTTTCAATATTAGCAACATTTTTTTTAAAAAAGTGAAGACTGGAGGCGGCACCCGGAATTGAACCGGGGATAACGGTTTTGCAGACCGCTGCCTTACCACTTGGCTATGCCGCCTTAACACTTATCTATCAAAGATCCGGTTAAATTTGTCGCACCCGCAGTTTCTATGTTAACGTCAACAAAAGAATTTATCAATTCATAGTCGCCATTAAATAAAACTGTATGATTTCCTGCCGATCTTGCTAAAAGCATACCATTAACTGCCGGTTTTTCAACTAAACATTTTAAAGTATGCCCAATGTAGGCTTCATTTTTATTTTTAGCTATATCTATTTGGACTTTCTGTAGATAATCCAGACGTACTTGCTTCTCTTGATAACTAAGATTATCTTGCATTAACGCAGCTTTTGTATATTTGCGCGGCGAAAATATATATGAGTAAACATTATCAAAATTAACAGTTTTAATAAGTTCTACAGTTGCAATAAAATCTTGTTCATTTTCACCTGGAAAGCCCACAATTATATCTGTCGAAATAGTCGCTTTTGGCAAATACTTTTTAATCCAATCTATCTGTTGCAAATATTTTTCTACGGTATAAGATCTATTCATAAGCTCTAAAATTTTATTTGATCCCGACTGCACCGGATGGTGTACAAAACCACAAATTTTATCTTGATGTTCAGCCATAACTTTAATTACATCCAATGTCATATCTTTTGGATTAGGACTCATAAATCGTATCCAAAAGTTTCCAGGCAATATGGCTACTTTTTTTAGTAACCCGGCAAAATTTATTTCTGTTTCAGGACATTTGTATGAATTAACATTTTGCCCCAATAAAATAATTTCTTTAGCTCCAATAGAAATATCAAATTTTATTTTTTCTAAAATGTCACTTGCCAAATAACTGATTTCTCTACCTCTGGTAAAAGGCACAATACAATATGTACAAAAATTATTACATCCGGTCATTATATTTATAAAAGATTGTATTGAGTGTTTATTTTCAACTTTAAGACCACCCAATTTTAAATTGAAATTTTTAAATTTAGAAATATTTGTATCTTTATTTAAAACAACAGGTTCAGTTAATTTGTTTATTTGTTTACTAGTCTGCATAGACATAATTAGATCTAAAAGCTTTTGTTGTAATAAATTTTTATCATCTCTAGCACCGTTAACAAATGTTATAAATGGAAATCTTGAATAAAAATCTTTCTTTTTATAACTTGCTATACAACCAACTATAACTATTTTAAAAAAAATATTTTGTTTTCTAAGCTTTGCAAGCCGACCAATATATGAATAAATTTTTTGTTCAGCTTTATCTCTAATGGCACATGTATTTATAATAATTATATCTGCAGATTCTTGTGTGAAAACTTGTTCACAATCCAAATCTTTTAAAAAATTGGCAATTGCTTGAGAATCTGCAACATTTGCTTGGCAACCGTATGTTTGTATAAAAAATTTAATCATAATTATAATTTTAAAATTTAAAATTTAGTTTTAGTTATTTTAATATTTAATAAACACCCCAAACTCTGTGTTTATTATAGACAAAAGAAAAGAGGCAGTAAAATACTGCCCCAATTAACTAACAAAACTCACTTAACTTAATTTAAATTAAATTCAATATATTGTGCATTTTCAATAATTTCATCTTTACTTAATCCCGACTTTTTTATACGCTCACTTGTGATTAATTTATTTAAAGATGTTCTAGAAAACAATGCTCTATGAATGTCGTCACCCATAGATATTGCTATTCCTTCTAATTTATAAAAATAATAAAACCAAATCTCATTTAATGTATTAGTATCGATTATATTTGAATGACAATTTCCAACCATATCTTCGATTATAAAATCAACCAAATCTTCAAGAGAACTATCGTCTTTTTTAAATTTTTCATAATTTATTACAAACAACTGACAAAAAGTCACAAATAATGGATCTATAGCTCCAAAACTTGTATATTCTTTTTTAGCAATTTGTAAAACTTTTTCATTCAACTCTTCTATGTCTGTTCCATAATATTCATCATCTGCAAAAACTTGAGTAAATTCTTCTTTATTAAAATCTATTTTTTCAAAATTTTCATTTTCAGATTCAGAATTATAATTCTCAGGCTCACCCAAATCTTGGCCATAAAAAGTTTTACTTCTTTGTATTTTCCCAAATTTTGTTTTATTTGTTTGCAAATAATCTTTTTCAACATCATCAGAAGATGATTCACTAAATTCATTTTTTTCTTCAGGAAGCTCACAAGATTCTACAAGCAGATTTATTCTTTTTTTATAATCTTGCGACGGTGTTGATTTCCTACCTGTTTCTGCTTTACGCTTTTCAAGTTTTTTTCTCATCATAGAATAGCTGTCTGTTGAAATAAAAAGACTTACAGCTACTGCTAATAAAATTATTTTTTTATTTAAAATATTCATAAAAATCTCCATTTATTAATTTAATTAATTTTAAAAATTAATCAGAATCACTATCTTTACTAAATTTTTTATACTGCTAAAAACCAAATATTAGTATTTTTTCACAGTTGTTTAAAAGAAACTATTGATTTTCAGAATCTTTATTTTCCAATTCTTTATTCATATCTTCTTTTATTTTATTAAACATATCCAAAAAATTTTTACATTCTTCAGGACATTCTTCATCATCACTTAATGAAAATTCATTGCCATACTCTGGCCATGTTTTATTTAAATCTTGTTTATCTGTTTTATAAAAAGTTTTTTTACGATTTTCAATTTCATCAATATCTATACTTTCTTTGAGTCTACTATTTTTAACAATTTTACCAATATTACTTATTTTTTTTCTGCGTTCAAAATTTTGATTTTCATTTTCAGAATTGTTCATTGCACAAATTATAGAAAAAGTAAAAAATTCCAAAAAGATAAATCCAAATATTTTTTTATTAAATTTGATAAAATACCCCACCAAGCTTTAAGTTAATTTTTTTAATTTTTCCATTTTTTTACTTTTTTAGGATCAAGCAGTTCAGGATCAAAAGACTCTTCTTTTTTACCAAATCTATTTTTTCTATTTAAAATCTCATCTATAGTAGTTTTTGGTTTTTGCTCATCTTGAACACTTTCAAACCTACTTTTTTTTGTTTTGTTATTTTTTTCATTAGTTTTATCTTCAATAGTTTTTTCTTCAGTTTCAGTATTCAATCTATAAAATGATTCAAATTTTTTTTGTTTCTCTTCCCATTTTTTACTTATTTTTAGTAATTCTTTCATACTATCCATAGCAAAAGCATTGCCATAAATAGCTAGCCCAAAGACAAAAAAAACTATTTTTATATTTAAAATTTTCATAAAACCCCCATTTATATTTTTTAATTTAATCATTTAATTGAATAATATTTCTTATATTTATTAAACGTGGCAAAATATTTATTCTCGTATTTGAAATATCTATTCGTCTAACATTCCTTAAATTCCACGGTATAAATTCCAAATTTCTGTTATCTGACAAATCCAAAGATTGTAATGTATTAATATTTTCCAACACTTCCAAAGAGTTATCATGCTGCATAAATATTCTATTTCTAAAATTTCTATTAAAATAATATAAATTATTATTAGATAAATTTATTCTTATCAATCCGTTTAATTCATCAAAATTTTCAGGTAAATATGTTATTCTATTTCCACTTAAATCAAGATTCTGTAACCCACGTCTAATTAAACGCTGAATATACGGAACCAAAATTTCCAGCTGTCTTGAATTTAAATTAAAATTTGAAAGATTTAATAACCTTGCACCCTGATCATATCGCTCTATTACCAGAGCTACATTATCTAAATAATCTATATCTAAATTCTGCATAATCCAATTTAAAGATGAATACCAATTACCTTGAAATCTAAACCACCAGGTATTCCAAGTAAAAGATAATCCACGATTACCCGGCAATACATTTTGTTGATATTCATCTGAGAAAAAAACCAATCTTGCCAAATCTTGATCTGTAAAATTAATGCGCTCTGGAGCTATAAGCCCAAAGTCGAATAGATCTGGAGTAACATTGATTTGTCCCAAAAAAGCTTGTCTCTGTTCTAAATTAAACGCTCTTTGTTGCTCTCTTCGCTCTAAAAGTTCTGTTGCAGTTATAAAACCGTTATTAAGATTATTAAGCGCTGATAAATTTAATATGCAAAAAAAGCCTAAAATAAAAAATTTCACTTTTTTATCAAAAAATTTCATAAAATCTCCATTTATATTTATTTATATTTAACTAAATTAAACACTAAGTAAATTATGACACATAAGAAAACATTTACAAATGGAAATAAGTAATAGCCTAAAAACAGTATTTTTAGGTGAAAAAACACGTTTTTTACTTAAAAATCAATCAAATGATCGCATTAAATCCATTAATTCATATGATTCCGATTCAGTTTTTAGACCGGATTGTTTGGATTTTATTTTTTTAAAATTAGGAATAGATAAAGATCTTTTAATTTCATCTAATTCTTTTTTACTCATATTTTCGAATATTTTTTTAAGTATTGTGGCTTCATTATCGTCTGGATTATTTATGACACTTTTTGAACGATCCATACAATTTGACCTAAAACCAACAAAAATCGCTAAAAATGCATAAAAATATATAGTTTTTATTAAAATTTTCATAAAACTCCAAAATTTTTGTGTGTTTATTTTCAAGAAATACCAAAAAACGAACTTATATGGTACGTTTTTTTGCAAAAAAATCAATATTTTTTATACTTAGAAAATATAAAAAAATTATAAATAAGAGGTAAAAATGGCAATTCAAGCAGGTTTAGTTGGGCTTCCAAATGTTGGTAAATCAACACTTTTTAATGCACTTACAAAAGCAGGCATTCCTGCAGAAAATTATCCATTTTGTACAATAGACCCACACATTGCAATAACAAATGTACCTGATAAAAGATTGGAAAAATTGGCACAAATATTTGGTTCTCAAAAAATCATACCTACCAGTGTGCAATTTTGTGATATTGCAGGACTTGTAAAAGGTGCTGCAACAGGTGAAGGGCTTGGAAACCAGTTTTTATCAAATATTATGGGGGTAGATCTAATAATTCATGTATTGCGTTGTTTTGAAGATAAAAATGTAATGCATGTTCACGATCACCTTGATCCAATAGATGATTTTGAAGTAATTACTTCCGAATTAATGTTAAAAGATTTAGAATCGTTAGAAAAAAAAGAAGAAAAATTGAACGCTTTATTAAAAAGTGCAAAAAATAAAAATTTCACACCGGCACAAGTAAAAGAGCTTGAGCAGGAACTTGAGTTAGTCTTAAAAATTAAAAAATTTATAGGCTCAGGAGATTTTTACGCAGTTCAAAAAACCGTAAAAGAATATGCTCTAAATAATATAAAAACAGTAGATCTTTTAAGTGCAAAAAATTTTATAATAGTTGCAAATATTTCTGAAGATGATTTACAGAACAAAAACTATCTAAATAATGAATATTATAAAAAATTAGTAGAAAAATTTGGCGCCGATAAAGTTATAGCAATATCTGCAAAAATTGAATCTGAGCTATCTTTATTATCAGATGAAGATAAAAAAGAAATGCTTGAATCTTTAGATATTGAAGAATCCGGTCTTGATAAAATTATAAGACTTACTTATAAAAATTTAGGTTTAATTACATTTTTTACATGTGGGCCAAAAGAAGCTCACGCTTGGAGTTTGCGTCAAAATACAAAAGTCCCTCAAGCTGCCGGAGAAATTCATTCTGATTTGGAAAGAGGCTTTATTTGCGCTGTTGTTTATAATTACACAGATATTGTAGAAGCAGGAAGTGAAGCTAAACTTCGAGATACCGGTAAAATGCGTACAGAAGGTAAAGATTATATTGTAAAAGATGGCGACTTGCTTTTAATAAGATTTAACGTTTAAGAATTTAAACTTTCCCATAGAGCTAAATTTTCGTTTAGCTCTTTTTCTATTTTATTCATGCTATCAAAAGTACTTTTATATTCCTGAGAACCGTATTCTAAATTTTCAAATTTTTTGGTTAATTCTTCAAGCTCTTTTTCAAGTTTATCTATTTTAGATTCTAAATTTCTAATTTTTTTTCTTTTTTCATAATCTGCAATACCTGAATTACTGTTTAAATTACGAACTAACAAATTTTGAGAAGCTTTTTTTACTTTAGATTCAATAACTTGAGCGTCATGTAAAATCTCTTTTTGAGCATTCTTTTGAACCAAAAAAGCGTCGTAATTTCCTTTATATTTATAGCTGGAATCTTGTTTTAATTCTATTATCGAAGTTGCCAAATTATTTAAAAAATCTCGATCATGAGAAACAAATAAAATAGTTCCCGAATAATCTTTTAGAACTTGTAATAAAACTTCTTTGGATTGAATATCCAAGTGGTTTGTTGGCTCGTCTAAAATTAAAAAATTGGCATCTGCTAATAAAACTTTTACCATTGCCACTCTGTTTTTTTCGCCGCCACTAAGCACAGAAATATATTTTTCAACATCTTCACCTGAAAACAAAAAGGCTCCGAGATAAGCTCTAACTTTTTGTCTTTGCTCTGTAGTCTTGCAAGCAGACTCGACTTCAGTCAAAATATCATTTTTAGGATTTAAAGATTTATTTTGATCTTGTTCAAAAAATGCCGGAAAAGTATTATATCCAAACTCAAATGAACCTGAATCTGCTTTTAATTTTGACATAATTACATTTAATAAAGTTGATTTACCTTGTCCATTTGGAGCTACAATTGCAACCTTTTCGCCTCTTTCAATTTCAAATGAAACATTTTCAAATATTTTTTTCTCACCAAAATATTTTGATAATTTTTTTACAATCAAACCTATTTTTCCGCTTTTTTTTATTTCACCAAAATTTATTCGAACGGTTTTTTGTCCCGGTTCAAGTTTTATAATTTCAATTTTTTCTAACGCCTTTAACTTGCTTTGCGCCATACTGGATTTTGTGGCACTTGCTCTGAACCGATCGATAACGGCCATTTCTTTTTTCAAAAATTTTTGTTGCTCTATATATTTTTTTTCTAAAAGCTCTTCTCTTTCTTTTTTTTGAATCAAGTAGCTTGAATAATTTCCAGTATATATATTAAGTTTTCCAAGTGATAGTTCATAAATTTGTGTACATAATTTATCTAAAAAATATTTATCATGAGAAACGAGCATAAATCCAAAATTTGAATTTTTTAAGAAGCTTAAAAACCAATCTTTAGCTGTCAAATCCAAATGATTTGTAGGTTCATCAAGTAAATAAAAGTCAGCTTTTTGCAGTAATAGTTTTGCCAAAACCAAACGCATTTTCCAACCGACAGATAGAGTTGAGACTGAATTTTCAAGATCTTTTTCTAAAAATCCCAAACCTAATAAAATATTTTTGGATTCAAGAATCTTTTTTTGATAATCAAATTCATCAAGTTTATGGTGTAACTCGGCATAACGCTCAACTATTTTTGTATCGTTATTTTCAAGTTGTTTTTCTAATTCCCAAAATTCATAAATTAAATCGCCAAGATTATTATTAAAACTGTTAATACATTCAATTAATATTGATTTTTCAGAAACCAAGACAACGTTTTGTGGCAAATATGCAACTTTTTTATCTTTTTGTGTTTCTATAAAACCGGAATCAAAACCTGATTGACCGGATATTATTGAAAGTAATGTCGTTTTACCGGCACCATTTCGTCCGACAAGGCCTATTCGCTGGTCTGTATTTAATGTAAACGAAATATTATCAAATATTACCTGTGAACCAAAATTTAAATTTAAATCTTTTGCAATAAACATTAAAAGCCTTTATACAGCAATCCCACGTTTTTTAAGACTCTTTTGAGAATAAAAGATTCTTTTACTTTGTTCAAGCGCCTCTTTTTGCAAAAGATAATAAAAAAACTCACGATCAGGGCCTTTAACAACTGCAGCTTCATGAGCTTGAGCTAAAACTACCGGATAACCCATCCCCTTTTCAACCTGATCAAGAGCAATAGATGCAATAAAATCAAGTTTACTACTATCATTTACAATCCATGAAAAAGTTTCAACACGAATAATCTCTTTTTCCGTATTTAAATAAAAAAAACATGGTTTTAGATGTTCCGGATAAGAATCTACAATTTTAGATTTACTAAAAAAAATAGTTGATCGATAATTTTTTGGTAAAAAAAATTTTGTAACCTGTGAATCTATTAAACTATCAACAACTTTACATGGAAAATCGTTATAAATCCTGTGACATGATATGCATTCTGCATAATCGAATCGACACAATCCAAGCTTTATAAGATTTACAAGCTCACGACTTTTTGGAAAACTTATAACTCCTGCAATTAGCTTATTTTGTTCATAAAATTTATTTAAAATATTTATATATAAATTCAAAAAAAAATTTTTAACTTCATCTACTTTGCCTTCCAACGGCCAAAAAATTACAGTTCCATCAACTAATGATAAATCAATATTGTTTTCTACTGACAACTCAAGTAAACGCGAAAGCTCTAATTCTTCACGCTTAAAATCTACCAAATCTTGAGAAAAAGAAATTTTCTCATTTTTATCAATAAGCTTTTGTGTTAAAAAAAGTTTAGGTTCTGAATAAAATTTAACTTCACTTTTGTCAGAATATTTTATACTACACCCACCAATATTTATTAAAAAGCATCCGGCTCCGGATATGTTTCTGTCAGGATATATTTGGGATCCATCGATTGCAATAACAGAATAATCTGTTTCAATTTTATTAACCTTAAAAATATTAGATAAATTATTTTGCCAAGATGGCAACAGAAAACTACTTTTTGATAACTCAACCTTTTCTTTAAAATTATCTTGATTGGATATTTTGTCCCAAGTTTTTTGTGCTATATCAGACTCATAAGCCAAATTGGGAAAAAGCTTTTCTGAAACTTTTTTAAATTCTATTAAAAGACTATTTTTATTAAGCATAAAAACACCTAAAATAATTAAGGGATGTCACAAGTTAATGTAACATCCCTTAATTATTTGTCTTTAATAAAATAATTTTTTAGAATTATTCAGATTTATTTTTTAATGAATCAATTTTCTCAGTTAATTCATCAATCTTATCTGATAATTTATCAAGTTTATTTTCTATATTTTCAATTTTTTCATTTGTAACGTTAGATTTTCCACCCTCAACAGTAACTTCTTCATACTTAATTGTTGTCTTTTCATCTTGAGTATTAGAATCTTCTTCTTCAACCTGAGGTATAGTATCTTTCTTTATTAACTCATCAACAGCCTTTTCAGATTCTTTTAAATCTTGAGTTTTCAACTCTTGAGTTGCTAATTCAGAAGTAGTATCGGGCTGAGCTTCTTTTACATCAGCAAAAACATCCACAGATTTTTGATCAACCGAAACATCACCAAAATTAATTTCCGGCGCTTTATCTATATCTTGATCTATCTCTTGAGCCAGATCAACTGCACTATTAATCGTAGCAGTCTCATCCGGTTGAGTTATATCTGCAACTTGTGATTTTGCACTAAAATCAAGAGTGCCAAAAACAAACAGTAACATAAAAATATTTTTACTAATCTTATTCATAGAATACTCCCCAATAAAATTTAAAAATAGTATAATATCTAAATACAGTATATTACAAATAGAATTATATTTGCAATATAAATAATAAAAAAACTATATTTTTTAAAAAAAATAGCTAATTTTGATTGTTTCGATAGATAAAAAATTGACCCAAAAACACTAAATTTACCAAAATTCCACGAAAATTGTTCACAATTAGAGGTATTGGTATATTCAAAAGAAAATTTGCCGAAATTTCACAAAAATTAGCGCTAAGAGATATTAAAATAAAATAAAAACTAAAACCATGTACTGACTTATTTCTGTAAATTTTAAATATTTGCGGTAATTTTTTCCAAAAGCCAATTCCCACAGGAATCCATCCAATTAAATATGCATAGGAATAAAATTTAAAATATATTAAGTAACCAATAAAAAACAAAATAAATATATTTAAAATAAAAATAGAAAAAAATTTTATTTCTTTATCCAAATTATTCTGAGAATATTTAAATCGTTGAAATATAATAAAGCTAACTAAAAACGTATAGATTATATTAATTATTTTATAACCAATTGGTAAATTGTTTGCAAAGCTATAAATAAGATAAAAATAACCGGAATTTAGTAATGTCAAAATAAAAACAGTACTAAGACCATTTGTAGATTTTATTTTATAATTCAATAAAATTTGTGGTATAAGACTCGAAATAAAAAATAAATTAGAAACAATAATTAAAAAATTTGCTAAAAATATTTTGTTTAAAAGCATGCTTAATCTTGCTTAACTTCCAAAGGTAATAATTCCGGTTTATCTAAAATATAGTTGTGTCTAAATTTATAATTCCAAAATTGAAAAATAAATATGAAATATACTAACACACCTCTGGATGCAATCAAGTGCGTTTGCAATGGAAGATTCAATAAATATGCAGCAAACCAATCAATCATATTTCCAATTCCTACAAAAGATACTAAAAAAAAGCTAAACCCTTCGACAGATTTAGTCCTTTGTATCTTTAATAACTGAGGAATTTGATAGACTGACCATATTATAACCAAAGCCCAACCAATGATATGCCCGGCAATAATTGGGTTTAAATTTAAAATAAAAGATACAAAAATTAAAAATAAAAAATTATATAAATACATATTTTTTATTTTAGTATTCAAACTATCGCGACCATATAAAAATCTTTGATAAACCAAAATAGATATTACAAATAATGCCAAAGTCGATCTAATTTTATAAGCTAAATGAAAATTTAAAGAGAACATGTATAAAACATTAAAAACATAACCGTCAAAATAAAACATTATATAGAGGTCACTCAAGCCTCTTATTGATTTATTTTTGTAATTTAAATAAACCTGAGGCCAAACAGCAAGAACAAAGAAAATATTGACAACCCAGGTGATTATGGTTGTCAATAATGAAGCGTTAGTCACTTTGGCCCCCCAAGACAACTTTTACTTCCCTAAAAATTTTCCCCCTCACAATGGTAGTATAAAATTTATCCATATTTAAAAACAAGTTTTTTTATTTTTTAATATTTTACTTTTAAATAAATGGTTTTTAGTAATTTTAATTATTTAAATTTAATAAACTGTAACAAATAAATCAAATATACAAAAATACCATTTAAATTATTCAGATAAGTTTGCGGCGGTAACCCCAAAAAAAGAGCTACTATAAATTCAACAAAATTACCAAAACCAATCATAGAAACCAATCCAAAGCTTAGACCTTTTATAGATCTATTTTGATAATTTTTAAATAATTGAGGAATTTGATAAATTGCCCAAATCAGCATCATTATCCAACCGGAAGCATGTCCAACAAAAAAACTATTTTTTATAGATAAAAATAATAAAAATATAAAAAACAAAATACTAAATATAAAGAAAATTTTAAAACCTATATCTTTTGATTCAGAATAATAAAATCTTTGAAAAACTAATGTTAAAACAGCAAAAAATGCAAGCGGCACCATAATCTTATGAGCTAGCGGCAAATTAAGACAAAAAACATAAAACATGTAAAAACTGTAACCGTAAAAATAGCCTATAAATAAAAAATCGCTCAAACCTTTGGTTGATTTTCGATTAAAATTAAGCCTAATTTGAGGCAAAAGCCCAAAAAAGAATATGATTTGTGCTATCCATGGAAAAAAATTATTAAAATTCATAAAGCTCTCATACTTTTTCTAAATATTTTTTGTAAATATTTTTCAACAAAATCAAACTATTTAAATCTACAAACTCTTCGTCACTATGAATACCTCCCCCAATGGGGTCCATTATTATACATGGAAAATTCTTTTGAGTAAAAAATCTTCCATCTGAAGCCGTATTACAGTTTATAATATCTATATTACTGCGTAAAATATCCGTAATTTTTAGATTAAAATTATCGAGTTTACGTTATCTTATCAAATTCAGTTCAAATTTTAGTTATTAATTACTGCAAAAATTACATCTATCACTTTTTTATTAAATTTTAATCGATTTTTATTACTTTTTAATAAATCCAATTGACAAATACTCTTAATGGGTTATGAATATATATTCATAATAAAAGTAGGTCAATATATTATTAACCAATAATTTAGAAGGTAAAAATATGCCAAAATTTGATGGAACAGGGCCAAGAGGTTTAGGATCAGGAACAGGAAGAGGTCATGGTATGTGCAATAATAATGCCAGAAGAGGTCAAGGTTTCGGATTCGGTAGGGGACGAGGTCTTGGTCAAGTAGACAATTCAGAAATAGAAGACATTAAACTTAAGAATCAAAAATTAGAACAAGAAATAGAAATTTTGAAAAACATTTTAAGTTCAAAATAAAATGGCAAGACCAAAAAAAATAAGGTTATTAAGGGGTATTCCAAAAGTTAAATATTTCAAACCCAAAGGAATACCTCTTAGCATATTGGAAGAAGTATGCTTAACTCATGATGAATTTGAAGCCATAAAACTTTATCACGTAAAAAATTTACAACAAATTCAGGCCGCGCAACAAATGAATATATCACAACCAACATTTGCCAGAACACTTTGTTATGCCCATAAAAAAATAGCCAATGCGTTAGTTAACGGATTGGCTATTAAAATTGAGATCTAATTGTAAACAAAATTACAATATTTTTTTTACAAATTTTAAAGAAATCGCCGCGAATTGAACTTGAATAATAAATGCAACTGATATGATAAGGGCCGAAATACCGGCATTGGGTCCAAAAGTAGTCATTGCAATAGCAAGAGCAATTGAAAGATTTCTCATAACAGATCCATAAATTAATGCGGAACCATCATATTTATCAAAAAACATTTTTGCCGCAAAAAAACTTATCATAAAATTAATTATATAAAACAATATTACAGGTACAATAATTTTAATTAATAATTCAGGATGCATATATATAATTTTAGATTTTAAAGCTATTGCAACAAAAACAATTCCTAAAACACCCAAGATCGATACCGAAGATATTTTTGGTATAAAATTTTTATTAAATTTTTCTTTATCAAATGATTTAAGTAAAAAATATTTTGTTAATTGACCTAAAATTAATGGTAAAAATATAACTAAAAAAATCTGTTTAAAAATTATAACAAGAGAAAATTCTACAGCTGTACCCATAAAAAATTTTATATAAAATGGAGTTGCAATAGAACCTAACAAAAGGCCAATCAATGTCATAATAACTGACGCATTTATATTACCATTGGCAAAACCGGTCCATGTTATTGTCATACCGCTTGTTGGCAAAAGTGCAGATAAAAATAATCCCAAGAAAAGCATATTCTGATCTTTAAAAAATAAAAATCCCAAACCATATGCAACTATAGGAATTATCAAAAAATTTATAATTTGAGTTATTATATGCAATTTATAATTTTTAATATTTAAAAGTTGCATAAAATCCAAATCTATCATCATTGGAAATATCATTAAAAAAGTAAACGGCATTATTAAATTCGACAAAAAATTTGATGAAAAAATTAAACCATAAATAAACCCAAGTAACATGCTTACCGTTATTGCCATACTTAAGTTTTTCTTAACGCTAAACAAAACTTTTAAAAACATAACACACCCCACCAAGAAAATTTGGGCCAGGAGTAAATCCTGGCCAATATTAATAAATCTTTAAAAAATATCTGTTATTTACTTTTATTATAATTTAAAACAAATTCAGAAAGCAGTCTAACGCCTGCACCCGAAGCGCCCTTTCCAATATAACTAACACCGGGAACTCCATCTGCAGTTCCTGCAATATCCAAATGGGCCCATTTTGATTTTTCTACAAAATTTTTCAAAAACCAAGAAGCTGTAATTGTTCCGGCTTTGTAATTTGCAGCACCTGTATTTGCGATATCTGCAACTTCAGATTTGATGGCATCTTTAAAGTCTTCATCCATAGGCAGCGGCCAAACTCTATCTCCTGTAACAAGACCAACAGCCTGAAGTTTTGTACCAATATCATCATTTCTAGTCATAAGGCCCGTAAAAAAATGTCCCAAAGCATAAAGACAGGCACCTGTCAAAGTTGCAATATCTATAATCACTTCCGGATTATAAAATTTTTCTGCATAAGAAAGAGCATCTGCCAAAATTAATCGACCTTCAGCATCAGTATTTTTTATTTCAGCCGTTTTGCCGTTTAAAAATCTAATAATATCATCTTGCCTGCAAGCTTTACCACTTGGCATATTTTCAACAAGCGGTGTAATTGCAACAACATGAACATTCGGTTTTAATTGCGCAATAATTTTCATAGCACCATAAACAGCTGCGGCTCCGGACATATCAAATTTCATTCCGGTCATATAATCCGAAGGTTTTAAACTTATTCCACCGGAATCAAATGTTACGCCTTTTCCAACAAGTGCAATCGTTGGTATATCTTTTTTATCAGAGTTATATTCTAAAACAACAAACTGAGGTTCATTGTCTGACCCTGAGCTTACAGCCAAAAATCCACCCATTGAAAGTTTTTCAGCATCTTTTTTTTCTAAAACTTTACATTCCAAATCGTATTCATCTGCTAAATTTTTTGCTTCTTGCGCTAAAGCTTTAGGCGTTAAATAATTTGCGGGTAAATCTGCTAAATTTCTTGTAAAATTTGTAGCATTACCAATTACAATACCTTCCTGCAATCCAATTGCAAAAGTTTGTTCTTGTTTAGCCCCAACATAAAGTAAAAGTTTTCCTGTAAAGCCTGCTTCATTAATTTTATCGGATTTAAATTTTATAAATTCATAGTCAGCCATAATTGCCGCAATAACAATTTGTCTTATTAGTCTATCTCGTATGAGACCAAATGGTTTATCATCTTCAGGCAAACAAATTACCGTATCTTTAATTTCTAACTCTTTTAATTTTAAAACAATCGATCCAATTGCTCGCCTTAGATTTTCAAGTTCATAATTCCAAGCAGTATCCAATTTACCTAGACCAACAAAAATTAATTGAATTAATTTATTATCTTTATTTGCAGTCAAAACGAATAAATCGCCTTTTTTTCCGGTAAATTTATGTTTTTTCAAAATTTCTCTTAAATTTGGATAAAAATCTTTTTCAATACGCTCAAAATCACTTTGCAAATTAATTGAATAAAGACCTTCTTTTAATAAAAAAACATAACCTTCAACTTGGTTTTCCCAAAATTTTTTTTCTGTAATTTGAATCTCAAACATATTTTTTACCCCGTTTTAATTTTTTTTAAATGCCGCTTTTAAAGCCTCTAATGACAGTAAAGCACACTTAATTCTATTTGGTCCCAATGGAATACCAACAAGTTTTACAATATCATCTTTTCCAATATTTAATATTTCTTCAGGTGTTTTTCCAATGCAACTTTGTAACAACATTGATGCCGATGCCTGGCTCACAACGCATCCTGAACCTGAAAAGCCTAACTCTTTTATTTTTAATTGATCTGAATTTTTATTTTCAAATTTTCCCTCAATCAAAATACTATCTCCACAAGATGGATTCTGTTGTCCGCTTGAAAAATCAGGATTTTCAATTGTTTTTCGATATTTAGAATTTTTAAAATGCTCCATCAATTTTTCTTGATAAACATTATCACTCATTTTTTACTTTCTAAAAAAATTTACAGTCTCATTTAATTTATCTAAAAAAATTTCAACATCTTGCACTGTGTTATAAATATAAAAACTTGCTCGCACTGATGATTGTAAATTAAGCATATTTGCCAAAGGTTGTGCACAATGATGTCCACTGCGAACTGAAATATTAAGGCCTCCTAAAAAACCACTAATATCATGTGCATGAATATCCGGCAAAGAAAAACTTACCAGATGCCCACTTTTTTTGATTTGCTCAATATTACCCCAAATTTTCATATCTTTTATTTTTAATAAGCCATCAATTAACATAGAAGATAAATATGCCGTATGTTTTTCAAATTCTTTAAAATCAACATTTTCATTTAAATATTTCACAGCAGCACCAAGACCTATCGCTTGAGATATTGCCGGAGTTCCGGCTTCAAATTTATATGGAGCTTCCTTCCAAATTACATCATTAAAAGATGCTGCTTGTACCATTGAGCCACCAACTTTGTATGGTTCTACTTTATTATGCAAACTTTTATTTATATACAAAATACCTATACCTGTAGGGCCTAACATTTTGTGCCCGGATAGTACTAAAAAATCTATATTTAATTTTTTTACGTCTATTTTTTTGTATGGTGCAAGCTGAGAAGCATCAAGTAGAACCAATGCCCCAATATCATGTGCTGCGGATATAATATTTTCAAGTTGATTTTCTTTCCAGATTTCACCAAGCACATTGGAGCTTGCAGAAATTGAAACAAGTTTTATTTTATCAGACCAAAAATTAGCTTCCGGTAATTTAATAAAAAAAGTATCTTTATCCAATTCTAAAAACTTTAATTTAGCACCACTATTTTTACAAATTCTTAACCATGGCAAAAAATTTGCATGATGCTCAACTTGTGTTGTAACAATATAATCGTTTTTTTCTATATTTTGTCTTGCCCATGCATCAGCAATAAAATTTACACCTTCGGTTGTACCGGATGTAAAAATTATTTCTTCATTTTCTGCATTTAAAAATTTTGCAATTATTTCTCTTGAATTTTCAAAAAAACAAGTTGAGGTTTCCCCCAACTCATGAATCGATCTATGTACATTTGAATTATAGTTTTCATAAAAATCTACCATAGATTGAATAACAGATCGTGGTTTTTGAGTTGTTGCTGCATTATCTAAATAAACAAGATTTTTTTTATTTTGAAAAATTGGAAAATCTTTTTTTAGCAATTTTGCATCAAACTTAACCATCTTTCTCCTAATTAATTATTAAACATATCGCTAAAATTTTTTCCCAGTTTTCCGGAATTATCTTCAACGAATATTTGGTAGGGCTTTGTTTCTTCAATTTCAGCACTAACAAACTCTTCATCCAATAAAAACAAAAACAAAAATAGTGATACTTTTTTAATTTTATATAAAAAAACAAAACTATGATATTCGCGTTCCATTTTCTATTTTCTCCATTACCGTTACCATTTGCATTTTATCACTTTCGTCTTTTGCAAACAGCATCATACCCTGTGATTCCATTCCCATAAGTTTTCTTGGCTTTAAGTTTTCAACGTATATACCTTGTTTTCCAACAAGATCTTGAGGTTTAAAATATTGTGCAACTCCGGAAAGAACTTGTCTTTTTCCAAATTTGCCCATATCGACTAAAAGCTTTAATAGCTTTTCAGAACCACTAACAGGCTCACATTCCAAAATAGTCCCCACAACTAATTTTACTTTTGCAAAGTCATCGATGGTTATAAAATCATCTACTACATTTGTCTCCTCTTTTTTCAAAAGATCAGACTTATTGGTATCCACCGTACCCTCCGGTCTTATAAATAACTGTCCATCCAATTTTTTCAAAACGAATTTTTTATTCCAAATATTTGATCTTAAATCAATTTCATAATTATTATTCAAATCAAAATTATGTCCAATAGAAGTCAAAAGTTCTTCCATTTTTTTAGGCATTACAGGCCATAAAAGAATACCTATTGAGTATAAACTATGTAATACGGCATAAATAACTTCTACAAATAATTCCTTATTTTGCTTGACTAAAGCCCAAGGCTTTTGATCATGGAAAAAAGCATTAACATCTGAAATAAATTTCCATAGCTCAGAAAGAGCTACATGAAAATTATAATGATTCATTTCATCGGAAAATATTCTAAAAGCTTCTTCACATCTAGTTTTTAATGTTATAGTCTTTGCTTCTAAAACATCCGGTGCCATAACTTGAGTAAAATTATTATTTAAAGCTAATGTTAAAGTTCTATTTAAAAGATTTCCCAGATTATTTGCCAAATCTGAAGCAATTCTATTTTCAAGATCTTTTATGTCAAAATGGCCATCCTGATTTATTGGCATCTGACGCAATAAATAATATCTAATTTGTTCAACACCATATAATTTTGCAAGTTCAACAGGATCTGCTGCATTACCCATAGATTTGGACATTTTTGCACCATCGGTCAAAATATAACCATGAACCAAAAGTTTTTTAGGTAAAGCAATATTGGCAGACATCAAAAAAGAAGGCCAATATACTGCATGAAATCTAACAATATCTTTTGCCATAACTTGCAAATCTGCAGGCCAAAATTGATTAAATAAATTTTCATCTTCTTTTTTATCGGAGCCAAATCCAATAGCACTGATATAATTTGTTAATGCATCTGTCCAAACATATGCCGTATGTGTAGAATCCCAAGGTAATTGAATACCCCATTTAATATTTTTTCTTGAAATACTTAAATCCTTTAATCCAGATTTAACAAAAGAAATTACTTCGTTTAATTTTTCTTTAGGTGTTATAAAATTAGGATTTTTTTCATAAAATTCCAACAGTCTGTCCTGATAAGCTGAAAGTCTGAAAAAATAACTTTCTTCTTGAAGCTCTTTTAATTTTCTATTGCATGATGGACAAAGATAACAACCGTCAGAATCTTTTTTTATTTCAGGATTTATTGTTACATATGTTTCACACGGAACGCAATACCAGCCGGAATATGTAGATTTATAAATATCACCATTTTCATACATAATATTTAAAATCTTTATAACGGCTTGTTCATGTTTTTTATCTGTTGTTCTTATGAATTGATCATATTCAAGTTCGAATAATTGCCATACGTTTTTAAACGCAGGGATCATGGTATCAACAAATTTTTTAGGCTCTAAATTATTTTTTAAAGAGGCTTCTTCTATTTTTTGCCCATGCTCATCGGTCCCTGTAAGAAAATATGTTTTTTTGCCTAAAATTTTATTCCAACGAGAAACCGTATCCGCAATTAAAGTAGAATACAAAGTTCCAATATGCGGCTTACTATTAACGTAATAAATTGGAGTTGTTACATAAAATTTATTTTTATTCATTTTATTTTATCCATTTAAAAAATCTGTTTAAACGAACAGATTTTGTCCAAAAATCTATTGGATGTTTTAGCAACTCAAAAATCCACAATGCTTCTTCACTATCGACAGAATAGATGATAAAACTTGCTCTGCCATGAATTAATTTTTCATCAAGAAGGCCCCAAAACCTACTATCTCTGCTATTTTTACGACTATCACCCATAACCCAATAATTACCCTGGGGAATTGTAATTGGTCCAAACTCATCAACACTATGGCCAGACTGATCATACTCATACTCAGGAGAATATGCATATTTTAAAAATGGAGTATTATCAGCTCGTCTTATTACATTTTTAGAATCCATATTATAAAAAGGCTGATTGGATAAAGATTTAGATGGATCATATGTATAATTAACAATTTTAAGAGTCTTTCTTAAAAAACTTGGCACAACAAACGGACCGAATGATTCAAACGGAATTAATCCTGTTGATTTTATAAGACGTATCAATGGATATGGATTAACATAAAATGATTCATCAAGTTTTTCACCATTACGATATATTACAGTTTTACCGTCTTCAATTCTACCCTCAATTGTATCACCAGGTATTGCTATAACTCTTTTTACCCAATTATCCGGACCGGAACCAAGGCCTAAGAGTGAAATTGGAAATCCTATATATTTTTGCCAAAAATAATTAATACTATTTGATTTATCATATATAAATTCAGGATTATCAAAAATTACACAATCTCCACGATTTACTTTATTGAAAAAATAAATCATTTTATTTCCCCAAATCCTATCACCAACCAAAATTGTTTTTTCAGCAGAACCGGTTGGAACATGATAAAGACCAAAAATATATGTGCGTAATACAAAAACCAACGCCCCAGCAAAAACTATCGATTCTATCCACTGTCTCCAAATTGGTTTTGTAATATCGTGCAGTTTTTTATATATTTTTTTAAACTCTTTTATTTTTTTCTTTAATGTAACCTTTACAGGTTCACCTTCAACTGTTGATACAAATTCTTCATCTATCTCTTTTGATAAAGCCTCAACTTTTTCAAACAAATTTAATGCATTTTTATGTAATTCCAAATCACTTTTTAATGCAAATTTTTTAATAACATTTTTATAATAATCTTTTTTTTCTTTAAATTTTATATTAATTTTGTCAAAATTTTCTTTCAAATTGTTCATTTCAATTCCTATCTTTTTTTTGTAAGCTGAACTTCCAGCCACATATCATCAATTTTTTTCATATCCATCTCATTATCCAATAAATATAACTTGGCAAAAGTTTTATCATCCGGATAAAACGAATTATTTTTTAAAAATCTTGGATTTGCTAGCTTGTAAGCTAATTCATTTGATGGATTGTAACCATACTTTTCACTATTATAAAAAATAATATCTTTAGATATTAAATAGTCTATAAATTTATGAACCAAATCAATTTTATTACTTTCTTTTGGAATTACCAAATTATCAATCAATAAAATAGACCCTTGATCAGGAATCACATAATCATACTTATCACTTAATTCCAAAACTTTTTTTGCAAATGCACTTGACGTAACTGCCAATGGCACCACATCAGAAAATAAATAATATTGCAAACTTGAGAGCATATAAATTTCAACCCATTCTTTTTGATTTGTAAGAATATTTTTTATTTTTTCCAACTCCGAATGAGTTAGCTTATCAGTTCGACTAAGTAAATAAATAGCAGCCAACATAAAAGCTTCTTTGGAACTATCTATCATACATATTTTAAATTTCAAATCATTTGGCTTATTAAAAATAATGTCCCAATTTATATTAAAATTTCTACACTTTTCTTTATTAAAAACTATACCGTCAGTGGACCAAAAATATGGGATGGAATATGAATTGTTTTTATCAAAATATTTTCCAATTAAACGTTTATCCAAATATTTAAAATTAGATATTTTTTTCGTATCAATTTTTGCTAAAAGATCTTGCTGAACAAGCAATTCAACCCAACTATCTGAAGGAGTTATTAAATCATAACCCTTTCCACGACTAATTTTAAATTTAGCGTAAAGCTCTTCATTTGTATCAAAATATTTTAAATTTATCTTAATACCGGTTTGTTTTTCAAAATCATGTGCCGTTTCAGGCGAAATCATATCGGTAAATGTATATACATTAATTACATTATCTCTTTTAGAAAACAAATTTAAAAAATTTGGCAAATAAAGAAAAAATGCAAATATAAAAATATATACAAAAATTATTATAAATTTATTTAAATGCTTTAAAAAAAAATTTTTATTAATATTTTCTTTATTATTCATTTGATACAACCTTATCAACAACTTTAAAATAAGATAAAAGTAAAATAAGAATGCTACTTACCAAAAGTAATAAAGTTGATACTGCATTAATCGTTGGATCAACCCAGGTTTTAATCATGGAGTAAACATATACCGATAAAGTTTGCACCGTTGGACTTGAGCAAAAGAAAGAAATTAAAAAATCATCCAAAGAAAGTGTAAAAACAAGTAAACCTGAAGCAACAAATGCGGGTACCAACAATGGAAAAATAACGTGTAAAAAAGTTTGAACATAACCTGCACCCAAATCTAAAGAAGCTTCAGTTAGTTCAGGATCCAATTCTTTAAAACGCGCTCTTACAATTGGAACAACAAAACCTAATCCTATTATGGTGTGTCCTACAATTAAACTACCAAATCCAAGTGGTATCTTTAGAAACACAAATAAGCTTAAAACACTTACTGCCAAAATTATTTCAGGTAAAATTATTCCGGAATTAAAAAGATTACTTAACAAATCTATATTTAACCATCTACCGGATATTACAAAAAAAGTTCCAAGTACCAAACTTAAAATTGTTGCGCAAATAGCAACAATTAAAGACACCCCTAAAGCTTGCCAAATCTCCGGAGAATCAAATAATTTTTGGTACCATTTTATAGAAAAACCGGTCCATTCAATTGAAACTGAAGAACTATTAAAAGAAAAAAGTATAAGAATAAATATTGGCAAATACAAAAACGAATAAGCCATCACAACTAATAATGGGCTAAAATATCTAGAAATCTTTCTTTTTCCTAAAACCATATTAACCAATCTTTATTTATTTTTCATAATTTTTTTTACAATTCGAAGCAATATCAATGAAAAAATTAAAGCACAGGTCAAAGCAATTACTCCAAAAACAGTAATAGCTGCACCTGACTTCCAATCCCTTGATATCAAAAATTTTTCAACTATTATACTTCCCCAATATATTTTTTTTCCCCCGCCCAATAAATCCGGTATTGCAAATTCACCAAAAGCCGGAATCAAAACCAATAAAAATCCTGTAAAAACTCCCGGCATAGAAACGGGAAATATGACACGCATAAATGTCTGAAATTTATTAGCACCAAGATCGTGCGAAGCTTCTATTAATCTTTTATCCATTTTTTCAAGTACCGTATAAATTGGAAAAATCATAAACGGTAAAAAACAATATGCCATACCAACCTGAACGGCAAAATAATTGTTTAATAGATGTGTAGAGTCTTTAAATAATCCAAAAAATTTAAATATTATACTAAATAAACCATCTTTTTTAAGCAAAAAAAACCATGCATAAACTTGAACAATAAAGCTTGTCCATGCAGGTAATATCAATGAAAATAAAAATAACGATTTATATTTTTTTACTTTTAAAGAGATAAAATAGGCAACAGGGTATGCAAATAAAAAAGTTATAAATGCCGTTGAAAAAGCTAAAAATAAAGAATTGAAAATAACACTAAAATATAATTGGTTAAAAATCTCTTTATAAGCTAAAAATGACAGTCGTATAATATTATCAAATTCAACAAAACTATTTAAAATTAAAACACTTAATGGCAAATATAAAAATAAAATTTGCCATATCAACGCCGGTGTAACAAAAATAAACGGTAAATCTGCAACAGAAAAGTTTTTAAAAATTTTCATATTTTCAAACTATCCCTGTAAAAGAACTATATTTTCTTTTTGAAAGTAAAGATTTACATTATCGTCATAATCAATAACTTCCTGCGGAAAATGTTCTTCATTTTGTTCAAAAACCATTAATTTTTTACCGTTTTTCAACATAACGCTATATTGAGTAGATCGACCATAATAAATAATATTATCAACTCGGCCAATTAGATGATTTGAAAATCCATTAATTTCTTTTTTACTTATATATATTTTTTCAGGTCTAATACTTAAAAATAAATTGCATCCCGAAATCATCCAATTTTTTTTAGACGGAGCAAAAACAAAAATATTTCCAAGACCCTTGACCTCAACCATTTGTTGATTGTCTATTTCTATTAATTTACCGGCAATAATATTTGTATTACCAACAAAATTTGCAACAAATCTTGATACCGGAAATTCATATATTTGTTTTGGAGTTCCAATTTGTTCAATGTGACCATCATTATTCATAATTGCCATTTTATCGGCAACAGTTAAAGCTTCCGATTGATCATGCGTTACATAAACAAATGTCGTTTTAAGTTTATCCTGCAATTCTATAAGTTCTATTAATAATTTTTCTTTTAATTTTTGATCCAATGCTGCAAGAGGCTCATCCAACAATAAAACCTCAGGTTGACTTATAATTGCTCTAGCCAAAGCTACTCGCTGCTGCTGACCACCTGACAAGCTATTTATATTTTTATTATCAAAGCCTAATAAATGAACCATCTTTAAAGCATCATAAACTTTATCTCTTACAAATATTTCTTTTTCTCTTCTTATGCGTAGACTATAGGCAACGTTTTCAAAAACAGAAAGATGGGGGAATAAAGCATACTGTTGAAAAACAGTATTTATTCTTCTTTTATAAATTGGCTGATGTGTAATCTCCTGATCACCCAAATAGATCTTTCCCGAATCAACCGATTCAAGCCCGGCAATCAAACGCAATATTGTAGTTTTACCGCACCCCGAAGGTCCAAGTAAAGCAAAAAACTTTCCGGTAGGAATTTCCAAACTTAATCCGGAAATTATTTCTTCACCCTCAAATGTCTTACTAACATTTTCCAAACGAATTTGCCTCATCCAAAAGTCCCTCTACAATAATCACAAAACACAAAATAAAGATAAAGCCAAATAGTTTAAACAAATATAACAAATATCATTAAATCACAATTAAGTGCAAGTTTAAACTTTTTTAAAAACTTTTTATAAAATAAACTACTTTTTAGTATTTTTGTCTCTTTTGGCAAATATCATTGGAACAACTATGTCAGATAAAGTACATGGAGCCAAAACCACAAAAATTAATAAAATAAAAACAAATCCTATTTGATTATACCAATTTGAAAATCCAAAACTAACCAAATACAAAATAGATGCCATTGCACTTACAAATATGTGTAAAAAATGAAACCCCTGAGAATAAAAAAGATGTTTATTTGAATCATGATCAGCCATTAACCATCCATTAAGCATACCGGCAAAAACGAATGGTAACACTCTTGATAATTTTTTTACAAAACACCAGTGAAAAGACATATCAACACCAAGTAATCTTCCCGAAAAATATGGTAATATCATATCTGAAAGAGTACAGAAAAATGCCGGTGCTAAAAAACCTATAATTATTGCCAACATTTTATTTTTTGAATAACGTCTGAAAGTTAAAACCGTTCCTGTTGCAGCAAATAAAAGATGCAAATAATGAAAATTATGAAATAAACGGTATGCCCCAAGCTTATTTTCTGCAGGATTTACGTAATATAAAAAACTAAGAACAACCATCGACATAGCTACAGAAAAAATTGCTATTGGCAAATGACAAACAATTTCATCTATTATCGTATTATGACGTTCTAATTGACCTTTTTCGCAATTATTTTCTGATTCACAACACATTTTTTACCCCTCAATTTTAAATTTAACAAAAACCAGTAAAAATTTATTATAAACTATTTATTTACAAATTAAAGAAGTTCAGCCTAAAAAACCTCTCCCAATGTTAGATACCATGAATAATTTGTATCATCAGGTAATAAATGTTTCCATTTAAAGCCCAGATCAAATCTAATTGAACCTATTGGAGTTTTATATCTTAATCCAAAACCGGTAGATGGATACCATTTTCCCCTAAAACCTGCAAAACCTGTCTGACTTAAAGCGCCAATATCCTGAAAAATTACACCGTGAAGTAATTTATATACCGGGAATCTTAACTCTAAATTGGCATTAAACATTCCACTACCACCCTGTATTGTATATTTTTTCTTTATTTTTCCATGTTCATCAACATACTCTTCAACTCCATACGGCGGAATAGCATCTTTTTCATACCCTCTAACTGTAAAAGGTCCACCCAAAAAAAATCTTTGCGATGGCTGAATTGTATTAAATGTAGAATTAAATATATACCCTAAACGAATTCTTAATGCTCCAATAATATCTTTGTAAAACGGCACAAAGAAAGAATGCTCAGTTGTTAATTTACCAATAGGCTTACCTTCACATTCGGGTATCATAAACCTAAAAGATGCAAAATTAATTGAACCTTTTTTTATATCAAGATGATCATTAATTTTTTCTACCACAAAACTTGGATTTATAAAAAAATACGGTAAAGTCTGATTTATTAGATGTCTATCCAAATTAATATTGCCACGAACTTTTTCCGTTCTAACCCATTCATTTCCAATTCCAAATCGCCAAAAATAATCCCTCTTAAACTCGTTATTAATACCAACTAAAATTCCATTTTCAATAGACTGATATGCAGATTGACTATTTTCTACTTCAACAGGATTAATACTTTTATTTGAATAAACTTTTAATTTACCAATTACGCGAGAATCATCAAAATTTATTCCAAATGGCGATAACATTTTGTATTCAAAATCAAACTTTCTTTCAAATCGAGTTAGATCGACATTTAATGTAAATTTATCCAAATTATTTGTAGGATTATTAAAAATTAAGGAAGTTCCTACTCTATATGTTGATGCTTTTTTAAATAAAAAGTTTTTATTTGTTAAAAAATAACCAAATCTAAAAGCCGCTTCTATCGGTTCTTTATCTATTAATGTCAAATTTATCGGAACAAATCCGGTGTCTCGACTTAGAGCTATTTCATTTGGTTCTATTTGAACCATTTTAAATAAATCTAATTTTTTTAAATTTTTACGAGTTAAATCCATATTAAAAGAATCCCAAATATCACCTTCTTTAAATTTCAATTCTTTTAGAATTTTTTTAAAAGAAACTTTTGAATTTCCACGCAAATATGTAGGTCCAAACTTAATTTGTGTGCCAAGATTTATTTTCCAAATCAAATTTATCTTAGTTTTTTTATCAACTAAAACTTCTTGCAATATTGGTTCTACAAGTGCATACCAATACCCGAGTTTTTGCATTTTCTTTAAAATAAAATTTTTTTGTTCAAGTAACCAATAATAATCAAATGGCTTTAAATCTTGATCTGACAATTTTTGATATTTATCAAAAAATTTTTTTGATAAAAAATTCAAATCCGGAATAATCTTAATATTTCCCAAGAAACGTTGCTCTCCCTTATTAATCGTTATTATAATATTACAACTATTTTCTTTTGTATTTTTTTTAAAACTTTTATCTAAAATTTTAAAATCCCAGAATCCATTTTTTAAAAATCGATTTGTTAATTTATTTATAAATTGATTTAACAAATTTTCGTCAAAAATTTTATTTTCCAATTCTTTAAAAATATCGGCTTCTTTTATTAAATTGTTTTCTAAATCTTTTACTAAAATATTGTTTATAATTATTGGTAAATTTTCATTTATATTAAATAGAAAAGATCCGTCTTTTTGTTTTTTATAAAAAATTACGCTATCCCAATAACCTTTTTTATAATAATTATCAAAAAGTTCCTGCGCTATAATTTCAGGTGTAAAAAACCACGATGGGTAATCTGTTCCTAAAAAATTTTGTCGTATATATTTTTCAGAAAAATTTTTATTACCGGCAAATTCTAATTTTTGCTTTTTACCTAAATTAATATTAAAAATTAAGTCTAAAAAATTATTTTTTTTATAAATATTTTTTTTTATAATTATTTTGGGTTTAACAAAACCTAAAAATTTTAAATAATTTAAAAACTTTCTTGTACTCTTGGTTATATTTTCCTTTGTTGCAACCTTTTTGTTTAAATTTTTAAATATTTTTGTCTGAAAAAAATTTGTAATTAATATAGTTTCATTCTCTGTACAAATATTTGGTGACAAATCAAAATTTATATTATTAATAAAAAATTTTTTATTTCTTTTAATTTTTATATAAACAGATATTGTTTTATCTTTATTATAAACTAATTCGTCTTTTACAATACAATCGTAATACCCTTTAAATTTTAAATATTCTATAATTTTATTTATTGCTAAACGATGTAAATCAATATCAAAATAATCGCCGGATTGCATTTTATAAAAGGCAGAATAATCATGTTTACCAAATAAAACACCAATAATATAAATCTTTTTAAAAATCCAATTACCTTTTAAAGAAAAATGCACATGTTTACCATTATTCAAATTATCTGTTTTTATAATTATTTTTTCAAACCTACCTTTGGATTTTAAAATTTTTTTTGCATTTTTTATTTCTAAATCAGAAATAAAAGAATTTTGCTTCAATTTTGTAAGATATAAAAATTCGTAGTTAGAAAAATTTACATCAGAATCAAATGTTAATTTCTCCAGGAAAAATTTTTTTTCAGAATTACAGAAGAAATAAATTAAAAAATTTAATATAAAAAACTTAATCTTTAGATGCATACAATAAACAATAGCTTAAATTTTGAGAAAATAAAAAACTCTTGCTCATAATAATATCTTTAAAATTAATGAACAAGAGTAAATTTTTTTATAAAAAATTTATAAATTATCCCCAATAACCCGAAATACCCCGCGAAAATCTCTTTCAGTTTGCATAGGTTCTATAAGAACATCATCAACTTTTGACTTGGGACTACCCTGGTAAACAAAATCTAATAAGTCATCTAACTTATCCTGCCCACCACAAACAAATATAATAACAGATCCATCATGCTGATTCTGAATGGTTCCTTCAATCATAAGTTTTTCAGCATGGTTTTTTATAAAATGTCTATATCCGACAGCTTGAACCTTACCTATGACTCGTATTTTTACACACCTCTTCATTTTACAACCTTTCATATCTCTTTTTTATCATACGTTTAGTGGGGTAAATTTATCAAATTAAAATTTATAAAGTCAAAATATTTTTATAACTGAGAAAAATCTCTGTACAGATCAAGATGTTTTTCGATCATATAATTTTTATGAAATCCGGATAAATTATCTTTATAATTTGCAGCAGACAAATATTCAGAATTATTATTTATATAAAATTTTATTTTTTCACTAAGCAATTTCCAATTTTGAGATTCAACCAAAAAACCATTTTTATTGTCAAATATTACTTCAGGTATTCCTGAAATATTATATGATATAACCGGCAATTTTGATAACCTAGCTTCAATTATTGCACATGGTAAACCTTCCCATAGAGAAGTCATAACAAACAAATGCCATTTTTTTACGATACTTGCAACATTAGATTGCCAACCAAGTAACTTAACGTTCTTTTTCAAATCATTTTGATTTATAAAATTTTCTAATTCAGGGCGTAAAACACCATCCCCAACAATTTCTAAAAAGATTTTATCTTTTTTTTCAGGCAAATCTTTTAAAAGTTTTTTAAACGCCCTTAGTAAATCTATTAAATTTTTCTGAGGTTTAAAGCAAGAAACGGTACCTATAACAAAATTATCGTTTTCGATATTTTTTACAGATTTTGCCGGAATATAAAATGTATCATAATCAACTGCAGCTCGAATTATCAAAGTTTTTTTTTTGAAAAATGGTAAATATTTAGAACCAAACTTTAGATCATAATTCGAAACACAAACAAATTTAGTAGTAATAAATGCAGTAAAAAATTCAGCTAAATAAATAGAAATCCAATATATTTTATTTTGATAATCATGAAAACCAAAGCCATGCACAGTATGAACTATATTTTTTATACCGGCAAAAAAAGCAGCCCAACGCCCCAAAATTCCGGCTTTTGTACTGTGAGTATGAACTATCAAATCCGAATGATTTTTTCTATTTTTTTTGATTAATTTTATAAGTTTAAAAAATAAATAAATATCTTTAAAAATATTTTTCAAACCAACTTCACGCTTAAATTCAGGTAGAAGATAAACAGAATCAAAATTTTTAACTTCACTAACTAATGGACCATCTTCACCTGAAATCAACCCGGCAAAGCCTCCATTCTTTTTAACTCCATCAAAAAGAGATAAGCAAACCTTTTGCGCACCACCAAGTTCAAGTTTTGTTATAATAAACAAAACATTTACTTTTTTATCGTACAATATCAAATCCAATCTTAAAAATTTAATCCAACTTGTCCACCAAAAGTATACAAATCAATTACACGTTTTCCTGCTATTGGTAATTTTGCAAATAAGCTAATTTGAGGTTTTACTTTATAATTACTATCTTGCTTAAATAAATCACAATTTATTTGGAAAATAACATTTTGATAACTCCATTCTTGATATCTTTGAGCCGTGTTTATAATAGTGTAATCAAAATTATTGGATTTAGCAGTCAAATCATCTGAGTCATGTCTAAAAAAATTATATGCCAATTTTGCAGTAAAATAATTTGCAAAACGCTTTTGCATATATAAATTAAATTTCCAAATCATACCCGGACTTCTTGTCGCTTCACCTTTATACAAAAGTAAAAAATCAGTTTGATTTGAATTGGTTTTTAATCTTCTAATTTTTGTATCATCAAGCGAAAAAAGCATTTCAAATTCCAATCCGGCTCTAAATTCACGAATAAAAGTTAAATCTATTCCTGCAGCAAATGGAATTCCCCATGAGCCGTCATTGCCAATTGGCATATCCAAAATTTTATTTTCATCTGCCTGGTGGCCTGTAGGAATAGTAAGTCCCAATCTAAAATTAAGCCTTACATTTTTTAAATGTTCTTTTGCTTGTTTGTAATCCATGTACCACCATAATTGCGCTACCAAATCAGAAAGAACAAAATGTTCAAATCCGGTCAAATCCAGACCATCACCTAAATTTTTTACATTATTAAAAATATCGTCTGTTAAATGTTTGTGCACATCTAAATCTGCAGACAGGACTTCTTTAGTTTGATCAGTCCACGATACATTGCTAAGTTTTGCATGCGTAAACGGTACATGAAAATATAGATCAAAATTTCCGGGTATTGTTTCTATAGGCAATTTATAACGAGTTTGAATATTTATATTTTCTTGAGAATATCTTCCACCCAAATCAAAATGACCACGAATTCCATCATCTGTTGATGGATTATATGCCGGTATAAGTAAATTTGCCAAATCATAAATATCGGAATCTTTTTCAGCGCCCATAAGCATTGCTAGACTTGATTCTGTAGAATTATAAATTTTTAACAAATCACGTTTATGTTCATTCAAATCTCTGGATTTGGTAGAATCACCAACCTCAATATTAAATGACAGTTGCAATTTTTTATCTTTACAATCTGGCAACCTCCAATTTATATCATATGGTGAATAGAAGTTTGTCGGAGTTATCGTAAAAACAAAATTATTTATACTTAATCCAAACAATATAAAAAATATAATATTTAAACGTTTCATTATAATTTTACCTTTATTTTACTATGAAGTTTTTATTCATTAACTCTAATACCCCAATCTCCGGGAACAATCCAAGCACCGGATACCGTATTTAAAACCATTGCACCAGCATTATAAGAAGTACTTTCCAAATTCAAATTAATAGAAGCTTCAAATGCACGAACATTTCTTTGATTAGCTTGCATTCTAATCATTTTTAAATATTCAGTATTACCCAAATGTTTAGGCATTGTTGTAAATCCCATAGCACCATCAGTAATAAAATTAGTTCTCAATTCACCTTGCGAATAAAAATAATCGGTTCCGGAATTTTCATTTATAGCTGTTATTACACCATCTTTTACATCAAATCTGTAAATTGTAGCCAAATTTAAAGAAAGATCTGCTGAAAGCGCATATAAGTTACCATTGGTTGTATATCCACCCTTTTGAATATCAATAAAACTTAAATGCGAAACAGGGGTAGAAAATAAAGAACCGGAATTTAATGAAACTTTTGTCCATACAGGAGTTTTATTTTCATCGGTATCATTTATAGCATTTGAATAAAATAAACCCTGAGTTGTTGCAACCAATAATCTTGTATCATTAACCTCACGTTTAAAACAAATCATATCAAGCAAATATCCTGGTGGCGGAGTAAGAGTTTTTTCATCCAAAGAGCTATTTGCAACATCTTTAAATTTTTCTTTATCCATCACAAATCTATAAATATTATCAAGAGTCATAACATAAAAATATGTACCGTTTGAATCGCCTACAACTTTTCTAACCTGCGAAAAATTACCGATTTCTTTAAAGTCCCATGATGCCACTGTAGCCAAATCAACAGCAGCAGATCCAACTTGTCCATCCCAACCAGAACCATCACTATTTCTAAGTACTGCCAATCCGTTAAATCCGCCAACAAATAACCAACCCTTTTCATCTTCTTGAGATCTTGAAACATCAGCACAACAAATAGGTCCCAAGTTATTAAGTGCAGTATCCTCAAACACATAAACATTTGTATCTTTTACAAATTGATCTTGTGTTGGAGTAAAAGCACCTCCGGCTGTTGCAGCTCCTGTTTTTATTAATACAACTTTTTTATAACCAAGTGCGGCCATAAAAGAAATCTTATCAGCTGCAGCTGTTCGTGCAATACTTTTAGTATTTTCATCAAAATTAAATATCTGGTGTACTCCGGCATTTGTTTGCAAAAATTCATCATTTAATAATTTTACCAGGCCATTTCCCATAAGGCCTGAATTTGCAGAACCTTTACCCCATTGGGTAACTTTTACAGTATTTTTATCACCGGACCCATCTTGTGTTAAGTACCAAAAATTGGCATTCATTATATCAAAACCGGATCCATAAACTTTGTCTATATTTCCCATTACCCTCTGCCATGGTGTCCAAGCTCTTATGTAACCGTTTAAATCAAATATTGGATTACTTCTAAAAATTCCTGATTCATGATTAACTGCAGATCTATCGGAAGCCACGCAAACATAAACAGCGTCATTTACTATAAATAAATCTGTAACATTATCTGTTGTTTGAATTGGCAAATCACCTGCACCAATGGTTGAAATTACCGCATCGGCACCTGAACTCAACGGCATTCCGGCATTATTTTGAACAATTAAATCTTTATTATTTTTGTCAGCAATTTTACCAATATTTTGGGCATCAACAGCTGTTCCATCACTTTTTTTAGATCCAAGAATTGGCAAGGCATAAATTTTATTTTTTATTTGAGAAACATCTGAAGAAATAGAACTATTAACAATTAAATAATTTTTATTGGTACTTGTAACCATAGTTTTTAATTTGTATGTATCAGCATGAACAGCTGTTGCAACAGTACTACTGTAAAATCCAAAAATATTATTTGTTAAATCCGCATTAAATAAATTTTTGTCCAAAGTAACAGCTGGCTCAATGGTTAATTTATTACTGTCAAAACGCCCAACCAATATTGAAACATCGCCTCCGGAAAGTGCATCATTTTCACGCGTTGCGCCAACAATTCCAATAAATAATCTTTGTAAATTTGAATCAAAATACATATCACCAAAACTAACAGTATTTCCGGCAGCTTGTTCAATTGCAAAAAGATCATCTGCCGTTATTTTCAATTGAACGGCTTTATTGCCATCGGTTCCATCTTGAGCATTAACAGGTTGCAATTTACTATCTTTTTGTATTAATACCGCAAAGCCCCCATCGCCTGAGCCAAAATTAGCTGCATTTTGTTTTACAGCAGCAACTATTTTATCCGATGTTGCAGCAAGGCCAACTACACCGGCTGTAGAATTTCCCGCGGCATCGTTTATCTGGTCAGTATTTGTTTTTACAGAACTTCCATCTGCAATATTATCTATTAAACAAACAAGTTTTTGTGCATCAAAATTTGTACCATCAACTATAGTTGAATCTTGTAGAGTAACAACCGGATTACGTGATTGCAAAGTTAAAAGATCCACTCTTTTATCATAAACAGGATTTGTCTTTTTTACTAAAGCATCATTTTCTTTTATTCCATTTAGATATGCAGTACTTGCAGCTAAAGGTATAAAACTTAAACTATTTGAATCTTGAATAGAACCTCTAATAAGTTTTACTCGAACAACAGCAGAAGATGACGGCAATGCAGAATCCGCTCCCAAATAAAAATAATCAGCCCCGACAAAAGCAGTTTTTGCATAATTAACATCATCATCTATTTTTGCCAAATATCTGGTTATTTTTCCATCTTCGTCAGTTTTTTCCAAAGACAGTAATGCTCTATATTCTTTAAATTCTTTAGGTAACTCTATCTTATCTTTTTCTTGATCCGTTATGGTAAACCTATTTATAACTAAATCTAAAGAAGCAAAAACATGACATGAAAAAATCGTGCTAATAATCAGAATAAATATATTACGCAACTTCACAGCTAATCCTTTTTTTTAAATTTTATACAAATCAATTTATTAAAAAGATATAGTAATATAACTTTTTGTTTAGCTCAATTTAAAATAAAAAATTACTTAGATAAATAGTAAATTTTTATTCCAAATAATTTTTTAGTTTTATAAAGTATTACAAATGCAGCTAAAGCAATGGACATTGTAATTATCCAAAACCCCTGAGCATTTCTAAAAAAATCATAATATTTCGTATATTTTAATAAATAAAAAAATGTTTTATATAAAATTGAACTAAATATAAAAACTGAAGAAATTTGCAAGCCATATTTAATTAAAAAATTAAAATAATTGGCAAAATAAAATTTAAATCTATATTTTCTATATAAAAAATAAAAATAAAATAAAGTCAAAGCTATACCGGAAATAGTTGTCGATGCCGCAATACCAAATACTCCAAAATAAATCATACCAACAACATTTAATCCAAAGTTTATAAAAGTTGCAATTACAAGTGCAATTGTTGGACTTACAGTATCATGCATAGCATAAAAAACATTAACCAATATTTTATTTAGTGCATAAAAAACTATTCCTACTGAATAAAGTATAAGCAACCATTTTGCTATTAAGGCATTTTCTAAAGATGTAACATTACCAAACATTAAAATTGTAAAAATTTCTTCAGATACAAATATTAAAAAAATTGTTGCAGGCAATAAAAGCCAAGTAATAATTTTTGTTGTCTCTAAAATATGAAAATTTAATCTTTTTGGCGCATAAGAAGCACATCTTGAAAAATGTGGTAACAAAATTGTTGCAAAACTAACTGCAAAAATTCCTATCGGCATATTCATAAATCTTCCGGCATAATGAAGCATGGAAAGACTTCCTGCATTTAAAAACGATGCAATTGCTGTATCGATAAAAAGATTAATTTCTATAATACTTACACCTAAAAGACTTGGAATAAATTTAGATAATACGGATTTTAAAGCAGCATAAGATTTATCAGTTATTACACCAAACTTAAAATTATATTTAAAATAAACATATAAGTGCATTAAAAAAACAATAAGAGATGATAACAAAACACCAAAACATACGGTTGATACAGAAAATTTAAAATATAGTGCACCAAATAAAAATGCTATAAATATAATATTATTAACTACGGGACCAAATGCCGGAATAAATACATGATTAACTGAATTTAAAGCTCCTGCAAGTAATGCACTCCCTGAAAAGAAAAAAATCATAGGAAATAAAATTCTTAAAAACGGTATTGCATACTTAAGTTGCTCTTGTGAAAAACCCGGTGCCGCAAAATATAATACTTGTCTTGGATAAATTGCAACAAGCGCAATCATTATAAGTACAATTCCCTCAAAAAATAAAAAGCTTAATGTCATTAAACCATTTGCCTGCTTTTCATCTTTTTCTCTAACTTTTCGCACAAAAACAGGAATAAATGCTGCTGAAAGAGATCCTTCTGCAAAAATTCGTCTTAAAAAACTTGGAATTTTTAATGCAGTTAAAAACGCATCTGAAATCGCACCAACACCTAAAATACGAGCAACCAACATTTCTCGAATAATTCCAAAAATACGACTAAAAAAAGTTAATGTTCCAAACTGTGCAGTTTTTTTCAAAATAGCTTTTTTTGTTAAATTAAAACTCATTGTAATATTCCATCTTTCAATGTTAAAATTTTATCCATTCTTTCATAAACAGCTTTATCATGGGAACAAATAATTAATCCCATTCCAAATTCTTTTCGACACAAAAGTAAAAGATCGGTAATGATTTGGGCATTTTTAGCATCCAAGTCACCCGTTGGTTCATCAGCAAGCAAAAATTTCGGTTCATTAAAAATAGCTCTTAAGATAGAAACTCTTTGCAGCTGTCCACCGGAGAGTTGCGTTGGATAACTATCAAATTTATCCTCAAGTCCAACTTTATTTAACAAGAATTCTGCTTTTTGTACAGATTCTTTTTTTGTTTTACCTGCAATTAATCCTGGTAAAATTATATTTTCAATTACAGAAAGTTCTTTTATTAGATAGTGAAATTGAAAAACAAAACCAAAATTACTATTTAAAAAAAGCTCTTTTTGTTTTTGATTAAGGTCAAAAATATTTTTTTGTCCCCAAAAAATTTGACCTTTTGTAGGAAAATCAAGACCACCTAAAATATGTATCAAAGTTGATTTTCCACTACCTGAAGCACCTGTTATTGCATAGGTGTTTCCGGTTTGAAATTCAAAATTTATTCCATTCAATACATTTAATTCTTTTTCTCCTGACCAAAAACTTTTAAATATATCTTTAACCTGCAAATTTAAATTTTCCACAACTATTCCTCTCTATTTATGTCCTAATTTTAAACAAATTATAAAAGATCAAAAACATTACGAACCTCGATTTTAAAAACTAAATTCGGTTAATATCAATATTATTGAATTATACCAAATTTTTTTTTTATAATGCATTTGTAAACACAGGGGAAGTTTAGGGGAAAAAAATTGGTGGGAGGGGCACAAATGAAGAAAACAAACAAAAAGCAACTACAGGAAAAAATTCCTAATTTAATACCGATCATTCCTACGATCGATGTAGTTGTTTTTCCCAACATGGTCGTACCTCTTTTAATTTTAGATGAAAAAATTATAGAGGGAATAAATAAATCTCTTGATGGGGATAAAAAAGTTTTACTTTTGGCTGCAAAACAGCCGGAAAATAGTTCCGGTCCAATAGGCGTTGAAGACCTATATAAAGTCGGAACAATTGCAAATATAATGCGTACTATGCAATTACCGGATGGCGGAATAAAAATTCTCGCACAAGGTATTGCAAAAGCGGAAGTTGAAGAAATAGAACAAGATGAAACCTCTTTATATGCATTAATAAATCCTATAGATATTGATACGGATAAAGAAGATCAAAACAAACTTATAACATTACAAAGAAAAATAATAGCTCTTGTCGAACAACTTTCTGCAACAGGCAAAATATTTGGCCCAGATTTTCAAATATTACTCTCTCAAATGGAAGAACCTGAACGAGTTGCCGAATTTATAATTTCACATTTAACAATGACGGTTACTCAAGCTCAAGAACTTTTAGAAAAAAAATCGATGATCGAAACGTTTGAATCTATATATGATCAATTAACAAATGAAATAGAAATAAGTAAAGTTCAAGATAATATTCAAAATAATACAAGAGAATCAATAAATAAATCTCAAAGAGAATATTTTTTGAGAGAACAATTAAAAAGTATTCATAAAGAACTGGGTGATGAAGTTGAATCCGATATAGAAGAAATGAAATCTAAAATTGCAACTCTTCCAATGGAACAAGAAGCAAAAGAAGAAGCAACAAGACAATTACGAAGATTGGAAAGAACAAGCCCGGATTCGATGGAGTCAACAGTTTTAAGAAATCATATTGAATGGATAATAAATTTACCTTGGGGTGTTTACACCAAAGACGATATTGATATAGCAAGGGCAAAAAAAATTTTAGATGAAGATCATTACGGACTTGAAGTTATAAAAGATAGATTGTTAGACTTTTTATCCGTAAGAGCATTAAAAGATGATTGTAATACGCCAATATTATGCTTCTCAGGCCCTCCAGGTGTTGGAAAGACATCTTTAGGAAAATCAATAGCCAAAGCACTTGGAAGAAAATTTATAAGATTATCTCTTGGCGGAGTTCATGATGAATCGGAAATTCGCGGACACAGAAGAACCTATGTCGGCGCATTACCGGGAAGATTTATTCAAGCAATAAAAAAAGCCGGTAGCATGAACCCATTAATAATGATTGATGAAATAGATAAAATTGGTCAATCACAAAAAGGCGACCCTTCCGCCGCATTACTTGAGGTTCTAGATCCGGAACAGAACAACACCTTTTATGACAATTACATGGGAATACATTTTGACTTATCAAAAACACTTTTTATAACAACAGCTAATGATCTATCTAATATTCCCGGCCCCCTAAGAGATCGAATGGAAATAATACAACTTCCCGGATACACACATGAAGAAAAGATTGAGATAGCTAAAAGACATTTAATAAATAAAGCCATAGAAAAATCAGGCTTAATTGATAAAGGTTTTAGTATTGCAGATTCAGTTATTACAGAAATAGTTATGGGATACACAAGAGAATCAGGCGTTCGAGAACTTGAACGATTTGTAACAAAATTATGTTCAAAATTCGCCAGAGCTTTGGTTGAAACTAAAAAAGGAATCACTTTTGATTCCGAATCTTTAAGAAAATATTTAGGACCAAAAAGAATTTTAGACGAAGATAGTAATCACATAAATAAAATTGGTGTAACTAACGGACTTGCATGGACTCCATATGGAGGAGAGGTTCTTCAGGTAGAAGCTGTATTAATGCGCGGTAACGGTAGACTGCTACTCACGGGTCAACTTGGTGACGTGATGAAAGAATCTGCTCAAGCTGCAGTAACATATGCAAAAGCTCATGGAGATATGTTCGGTATAAATATGGAACTTTTTGAAAAATATGATTTACATATACATTTACCGGCAGGTGCAATTCCTAAAGACGGACCTTCGGCCGGCATAACTCTTTTATCATCGATACTTTCAGCATACACAGGACAAGCTGTAGATGCAGACTTTGCTATGACCGGAGAGCTCAATTTACAAGGTAACGTTTTACCTATTGGTGGATTAAAGGAAAAGATACTTGCAGCAAAAAGACGTGGACTTAAAAACATCATTTTACCTAAATCAAACAGAAATGATCTGGAAGAAAATGATGAGAAAATATATAACGGTATAAACGTTTTCTGGGTAGATGATGCAAAAGATGTTTTAGATAAAGTTTTGGTAAAAAAGATATAGTAAAACTCCTAATCGACACAAGTAAAAGAACCGAGCTATAAACAGCCCGGCTCTTTTACTTTATTACAATTATTGTTCTTTTTGTTTCTCATCTGCTACCGTAGGTAAAACTGGTTGTACTTTTTTAAATACACTTTCTACCTTACGTTTTATAGCAGCAATAATCGCATCTTTATTTTGATTAATTGCATACTGCATAATTCCAGATAATAAATTAAAGTTTTCTTTTGTATACGCAAAAATATACGTTGAACAAAATCCAGATTTAGTTTCTTTTTCAGGATCAAAATTAGAATTAAATTTATCATTTTTTAGTAAACCGCAATAGATTACCGTTGGCACATCTGCATCTTTCAAATTTTCAAGAATAAGAACCGGATTTTGACGAAGAGCTTCAATATTTTTATTATTTTCTTTTTGTTTATCAATTTCCGGAAATTTAAAATTATGATGTTCACACCATTTTTTTAAATTTCTAACCGGATTAACATTTCTACTTAAACCTTCAGGATCGGCATCACATAAAAATATTACATGCGGTTTTCGTCTTATATATGGAGATAATGGAAATCCTGAAATTTCACCTGCATCAACAAGCTGAAAATTTTCTAAATTTTTAACGCTCGAAAGATTTGGATTGTCCATATTTTTTACAGGATTAAAAACTATTGCCGGCCAAACTCTATTTTCATCCAAACCAGTTGGATCAACAAATTTATTAAATATTTTTTTTGCTTTTTCAGGCCAACCTCTTACACCAAGATTTTTTCTTATTGTTAATGCAAAGGCGGACCCAAATGTACCCATATAAAAACCAATTCGTTCTTCTCTAGAATAATCAATCGCCTTACCCTTATTAAATTTTCTACCAAATGCCCAAGTGGGAACATAAAAATCAAGTTTATTCGCTCCAATTTGATAAGGTGTAAATTCAAACCAATAATCTCTATCTCCGGGATTTATAGCGGTTAATATTGGCATTGGCATTTTACCGTCTTTTAGACTCTCTGCTAAATCTGATAAATATGTATGTTTATCGGCTCTCCAAAATTTATTTTCAAGAACTTCTCCATAAAAATCAATAAAATTTACTGATTTACCATATAATTTTTTAACAATCAAATTTTCAAGAATTATATTCGGATCAAAAATACCAAGCCATAAATTATGCTCCGTTTTTTCTTGAACAAACTTTTTCTGTTCTAAAGGATTTTTACCATAATAAATCCATGGACACAGATACCATGTTGATCCAGAAATACCTGAGCTATATGTTATTAAATCCAACAACCCGGTCTCTTCCAATCCGGCATAAAAACCCGCATTTGCAATCATAGCTCTATAACCGCCACCGCTACTTGCTACAGTAACAATAAAATCTTTATCTATGTTTATTGAAGAATCCAATTTTAGTAATTTTTTTATCCCATCTTTAACAATAACCTGTCGTTTTTTTAAAAATTCACTTTCTTCTTTACATAATTCCGGACCAACAGAAACTTGTGCCTCCCGAGAATCCATTTTAATCGTTTTTCTTAACGAATCGACCAAACTATTAATTGCACTCGAAATCACAGTAGCTGCAGCCATAACTTCTTTACTACGATATGAATTTAATTTTCCATTATCATCCACAGCTATATAAAAATCATCACCCATTCCAACGCCAATACCAGCATTTATAGTATTCTGAACACTTCGTTTATCTAACTCATCCTTTATCTCTTTCTTTGTTTCTGAAAAAAATAATTTTCTTTCAGATAATGGTTTTAATTTTGGTAGATCAAACATAACATTTTTATTAGGTGCAATCTCTTTGACATCACTAGATCGCTTTGCAGTTGCTCCGGTTTTATAATATGTAGCAGCATAAAGAGGAGAATCCGTTTCATTGTAAACTATAATTGATTTAGCGTTATCAGCATAAGCACTTTTGCCTAATTTATCTGAAAAATTTTCTGCTAACTTAGTTTCGCCCTTTTTGTTTGTTGTAAATATTTTTCTGCGTAAATTACCACCTATAAATCCAATTTCTATAGTTGTCACTTTATCATTTTCTATAGAAATATTATCTGACCAAATACGTTTTTCTAATAAAGATCCGTCTTTTATATCAAAAGCTTCAACCGAAAGATCTGAGATATCTCTTGCGGCTAAGCCTTTTCTTCCTGTAGAAATAACACGACTAGATTCACCGGGTTTATTAAGTGTAATAGATTTCCAGTCTTCACCTGACGGCTTATAATTTATTATTAATTTATAATTATTTGTAACGTTGTGAAACTTAACACCCTCTTGCGCAAAAATAGTTTGTACAAAAATTGCTGCCCAAATCCAACATAAGATTAATTTATTTTTAAATATCATGAATTTCTCCAAAATTTTTATTTTTTATTCGAATCTTGTTTAAAAAAATCTTTATTTATTCCAAAAAAGCCAGGCCTTCTCGCATCAAAACGACTTTTATTTTCAGAAAATTTAAAATCATCAAAATTTATATTTAAATTAGGGTTATGAAATTTTTCTATTGCTGTCGAATTAAGATAATTAATAATTTGCATAGAATTGCCAAGATGTACTTGATCCAGATTTATCATATTTGGGAATCGACCTTTCATAAATCCGGAACCTTGAAACCCATTTTTGTAAAAATGTTTTATAAGTTTAAACAAAATATCTTGATTTATTACTTCATAATCAAGATCAAAATATAATTTTACATTTCTGAATGCTTTAATAAATTCAGATTCTGCATTTCGCCAATTTAATTTACTTAAATCCGACCAATCTTTTTTAGACCAATCTATTTTTTTTATTCCTTCCGATATAAAATGAGATGCACGTTCCAATAATTCTCCCGGAAATAAATTTATTCCAAACAAATATCTCATTTCAGGATTTGCCAGTTTTTTTGTTTCAGATCGCTCTGAATAAAGTTTATCTTTCAAATCTATAATGCCATACATATTTGATTTTTGAATTTTAAACTGATCAAAAGCATAATCAGTTTCATCACCACTGGTCCAAACAACAACTCTTTTACCATTTTCTTTCATCCAATTAATCGTTGGCCATTCGCCCTTTTTTTCAAAAATATTCCAATCTGATGGTTTTAAAACCATATTGCCAATACCTGAAGCTATAATAGATTTATCTGTTGATTCTTTATCGATATAACTTTCAAGTTCTATACATAAAATTTCATTTGGATTTTTATCTAAAAGAGATTTTAATATTCTTAAACTTTCTTGAAATGTCATAGTAACATATTTTTGATATTTATCTGTTTTAAAAGTATCATATGCTCTTTTAATAAAATTAATAAGACTAAATTCACCATCAAATCTTAATATCGGACCAAGCTTACATTCACCATGGCAAAGTTTTACTTCTACCGGACGCTCACTTCTCTTTATATGAACATTTTTGCCAGGTTCTGTTGGGTAGCAATCAAGCAAAAAACATCTTACACCCATATCAAATTGCTTTTCTAAAGAATAATATTGCTGATTATAAAATCTATAACCATAGGCATAAGAAGAAAAAGAATTATGTGACGCTAAAAGCGTAATTTTATCCAAACTTAAACTTGGATCCGGCAACTCCCATTTATCAAGATCAATAGATTTATTAATGTGTTTAAAGCTACCATTAAATAATGAATCTGCCAAAATATTTAAATGCGTTAACTTTGAAATAGCTCCATAATGTTGTAAATAATCTTCTTTAACTTTATCTTTAATTACAACCTTTCTTGCTAAAATTAATTTATTGTTAAGTCGCTTGTCTATTTCTATTTTATCATCGTTTTTCATAGTAAAATAAACTTCTGTTGTTTTTCCATTTTCAATAGAAATATTTGTAGACCAAAGTCCAATATCAATAGGCGCATAATCTTGTGCTCCAAATATGGAAACAACCATATCAGCAATATCGGCAGAACCTAAGCCTTTTTTAACAGTTAATATACCTCCACTATCTTTTCGTGGATTTAGTTTTACAATTTTCCAATCATCCAGTCCGGATATTTTGTAGCTTATATTTAAGATATAATTATCTGTTTCATTATGAAATCTAACATTACCGACATCTGCAAAAATATTTATCGAAAAAAAAAGAACTAAAATTAACAATATTTTTTTCATAAAAACATCTCCTATCAAAAATTTATTAACCCATTAAAAAAACTTTTGGGGATTTTAAAATATTTAAATAATAAAAAGCAATATATTTTTTAAAAAATAATTTTCATGATTAATATTTTAAAATTTGCATTTAAATAAAACTCTAATCTAAAATTAAAAGTATAAAAATTTTAAAATATTAAGCTTGGGGAATTTATATGAAAAAAATATTAACGATAGGCGGTTCAACGCAAGACATCTATCTTAGATATGATGGTGCCGATTATATGACAATTAACCAAAAATCATGTGAATCAAAATATATTCTTTTAAAATCAGGCGACAAAATAGAAGTTGATAATATTTTATATTTTACCGGTGGAGGCGCTACCAATTCCGCCGTATCTTTTAAAAGACTGGGTTTTGATGTTTCATGTTTTACAAAAATAGGCACCGATCAAGCCGGTCAACAAGTTATAGATGATTTAACAAGTGAAAATATAAATTGCAAAAGTATAATAAAAACAAAAGAAATTCAAACCGGAACATCATTTGTCATACATACTACATCAAAAGAAAGAACCATATTTGCTTATCGCGGTGCAAACGGTTTTATAAAAAAAAGTGAAATACCGTTTGATGTTATGAAAAAATCTGACCAGATATATATTACATCGCTAAGCCATCATTCTTCGCAAATTTTGCCTGAAATAGTAAAATTCGCACATAAAAATAAAATTAAAGTAGCAATTAACCCGGGTATAAGCCAATTAGCACATGGAACATTAAAATTAAAAGAATCTTTAAAATATATAAACACTTTGATTATGAACAGCGATGAAGCAAAATCATTTATGATCGCGCTAATAGAAAATGATAAAATATATAAAGAAATTTTAAAAGAATCCAAATGTGAAAACGTTTGTATACAAGATAATTTAATTAAACCTGTGTTACTGGAAAAACCAATATTGCATCAAGATTACTATTTTAGTATTCGAAAATTTTTTAAAGAAACACTAAAAATGGGTCCTGAAATTGTTGTAATCACAGATGGCGCCAATGGAGTTTACGCTGCATACAAAAATAAAATATATTTTCACCCAAGCATAAAAACTCAAATAACAGATACATTGGGTGCAGGCGATGCTTTTGGGTCATGTTTTGTAGCAAGTTTACTTTCGGGTAAAAATATAAAGCAAGCTCTGTTTAACGGCATTACAAACAGCTCATCAGTTATAGAAAAAATGGGAGCAAAACCGGGGCTTTTAACAAAAAAACAACTCAATTCAAAAAAAATAAATTTAAAATTAATTAAAGAGTTCAATCTTGATTAAAATAAATTTATTTTCAAAGAAAATATTGCTAATTAAAATACAAGAAAAAACTATAATCATATCGCAATTAATAGATCAAAATGATAAATACAAATTATTTAACACCCAAAAAATAGCTTTAGATAATTTAGAAACTTTAGATAATAAATTATTTAACTTCTCGCAAATATTTTTAATCGTAAAAACTTACTTAAATTATTTTAAAATAAAAAAAGCAAAAGCTATAATAACTTTGGAAAAAGCGCCAACAGATTTAATGCTTTTACAAATAGTTTTACTTATATCTAAAACCGGTTTAAAAATTGCAAAAATTATAAATTTGAACAATTTAACGAAAGACGATAATATGCTTAACTTTTTAAATAAAAAAGAAATTGATAATAATCTTGATTTTTTCAAACAATTTGAAAAACCAAATAAAAAAATTAATATTTTTTATTTTTTTATAATTTTATTATTTACGAGCATTGAAATAATTTTTTTTTCAGAGACTTTAAAACAAAAAAATATTTCAATTAAAAATCTTGAAACACAAATAAACACTATTTCACTTCAAACGCAAACAATAAAAAAAGAATTAAAAATCAAACAAGATTTAACTGCCAAAAACGAAATTTTGGCAAAAAATATAAAAAAAATAGAACTGCATAAAATCAAAAACCAAAAATTATACTCAATTTTATCGAGCTTACCCCAAATACTTCCAAAACAAACTAAATTAACAAAAATAGCTTTTGATAAAAATGCTAAACATAAAAAACAACTATTGCTTTTAGGCCAAAGCTTAAAACAAGAAGAAATCTCTATTTTTGCCCAAAATTTGGAAAAAAATATAAATTTTAAAAAAGTAAAACTATTAAATATACAAAAAGAAAAAAAAGCTGCCCTGGAATCAGTTTATAATTTCAAAATCAATTGTCTTATAAAAAGTCAATAAAACACTGCCCGCCATTGCATTAGAAATAATTATCTGGTACAATCTTTTGTATTGTTTTATATATATGTTTAACCCATTAACCATCAATAAACAGTATCTATAATAAAAAATGTTTTTGATGTTACGTAAGGATCGATTAGATGCAAAATAATTCTAACGAAGAATTAATATCTCCTCTTCTTAATACAGAGCTTCTTGATGAAACATTTCAATTAAATGAAAAAGAACTTGAAGATCTCTCTGCGCTTTATAAAGAAACTTTACACAATTTTGAAGTTGGTAAAATAATTAAAGGCAGAATTTTACATAAAGAAAATAACGGTGTAACAATAAGTATTGACTATAAGTCAGACGGTTTTATACCAAGTTATGAATTTTCTGAAATTGAGCTTAAAAGACTTAATGTCAATGATGAAATAGACGTTATATTGGATCGCGTTGAAGATGAATTCGGAAACGTTGTTCTTTCTTATCAAAAAGCCAAGGCTATAAAGGCTTGGGAAATTATTGCCAATTTGGCTGAAAAAGACGAACCTGTAACCGGTGTTGTAACACACAAGGTTAAGGGCGGACTTAGCGTTGACATTGGAATTCCTGCTTTCTTGCCAGGTTCACAGATAGACACACAAAGAATTACAAATTTTGATCAATTTGTAGGTCAAGAAGTTACCGGTAAGATCTTAAAAGTAAATAAAAAACGCGGCAATGTCATAATGTCCAGACGTAAATATCTTGAAGAACAAAGACAAGTTGATAAGAAAAAAGCTCTTGAAAATATCGAAATTGGCCAAGTTATTCAGGGTATCGTCAAAAACATTACAAGTTATGGTGTATTTGTTGACGTTGGTGGAATTGATGGTCTTTTACACATTACAGATATGTCATGGGGACGAATTACACACCCTAGCGAAATGCTAAAAATTGGCGATGAAGTAACTGTAAAAGTTCTTTCTTTCGATAAAGAATTTGAAAAAATATCCCTTGGTATTAAACAATTATTTGATAATCCATGGGCAGAAATCGATAAAAAATATCCAGTTGCAAGTATTATTAAGGGTAGAATTTCAAGTATTACCGACTACGGCCTATTTGTAGAAGTAGAAAAAGGCGTTGAAGGTCTTGTACACATATCTGAAATTTCATGGACTGAAAGAATTACAAATCTTTCGAAACATTACAATGTTAACGATCAAATAGAAGTTAAAGTTGTAGCTCTTGATAAAGACAATAGAAGAATGTCTTTAAGTATTAAACAATTGAGTCAAGATCCTTGGAAAGAAGTTGCCGATAAATTCAAAGTTGACGATAAAATTAAGGGCAAAATCACAAACATCACAGATTTTGGTATTTTTGTTCAATTACTTGAAGGTGTTGACGGACTTGTTCATATTTCCGATATATCATGGACAAACCATCTAAATCATCCAAGTGAAAAATACAAAAAAGGTGATGAAGTTGAAGCCTTGGTTTTAGCTGTAGACAGTGAAAATAAAAAAGTATCTTTGGGAATTAAACAACTTGGACAAGATCCTTGGACAAATATAGAAACCAACCATCCTGTCGGAAGTGAAGTTGAAGGTAGAGTTTCCAAAATCACAAATTTTGGAGCCTTTATAAAACTTGATTCAGGAATTGAAGGTCTTATACATATTTCAGAAATGGCTGATAATGACGTTGAAAAAGTCGAAGACATATTAAAGGTCGGCGACGTAAAAAAATTCAAAGTTGTTAAAGTCAATGAAGAAGAAAAGAAGCTTGGCTTAAGCTTAAGAACTACAAGTAAACAACCTAAAGAATCTGCAAAAGGTCATAAGGAAGCTTCAGCTCCAAAAGCAAGACGTAGTGGATCTAAAGTTAGCGAATCAGATGAACAAGTAAAAACACAAGAAGATACAAAACGACCAAAATCTGCATTACAACAAGCTTTAGAAGCACATATGAATAAAGACAAATAAAGTAATTATTTAGCATAATTTATAATAACCCGCCATAGTATTTTCTACGGCGGGTTATTATTTAAAATTCGAAAGAAAAAAAATATGGAAAAAACTTTTGCAATTATAAAACCTGATGCAGTAAAAGCAAAAAATGCAGGTAAAATTATAGATAGAATTGAAAAAGAAGGCTTTTCTATTTTAGGTATGAAAAAAATTCAACTAACCCAAAATCAAGCTGAAGCATTTTATGCCGTGCATAAAGAAAGAAGTTTTTTTCCGGAACTTGTAAAATTCATGATCTCGGGACCGGTTATTGTTATGGCTCTGCAAAAAGAAAATGCCATTAAAGCTTGGCGCGATTTAATGGGTGATACTGATCCTGCAAAAGCATCTGAAAACAGTATTAGAAATCTTTATGGTACAAATAAAGGCGAAAATGCAACTCACGGTTCCGATGCACCGGAAACTGCTCAAGTTGAAATCAAATTCTTTTTTCCTGAATTAGCTTAGTTTTTCAAAATTTAAAAGGGCCCTAAATAATTTTAGGGCCCTTTTTTTGTATTCAAAATTAAAATCTAATTAAACTATTTTTAATTTTCATTATCAGTAAAATATGGGGTATCACTTTGTAATTTATTTTTAAATATTTCATTTGAAGTCGAACTTGAACCCGAATCTGAATATTCAGAGTAATAATCAGACTCTTCACTTAAATCAATAGTCTTGCTGACAGGAAATCCTAATTTTTCAATTAAAGATATAAATTCCACCATAGCATTATTCTTAGTTTCAGTACCATTTATATAATCAAAATAATCAAAAGTAACCTCTTTTATACAATTTTTTTTAATCAAATCATGAAATTCTTTAAAAAAAATTTTTATTTTTCCCCCTAATTCTAAATCATTATCTTCAGTTTCATTAAATTTTTTACCCACTTCTTGTATATTATTAAATATATTTAAAACCTCTTTTTTAGATAAATAAGCAAAAATAGTTCCTTCTTCGAATATTTTATCTATTCTATCTAAGACATCTGTTTGTAACTTAATATTTTCGAAAATTTTAACTAAAAAATCCAATTTATTATTCGACGCTTTTTCAAAATATTCATCCCCAAATTTTAATAAAAATTTAGCAGTTAAATATATTTTAATAGAATCAACAAAAACATCTTTATTTTGGTTTAATAAAAATTTTTTAATACCCAAAGCCTCAATAGCTTCTTGCAAAGGCGACATATTATATAAATCTGAAAATAAAAAAAGAGAAATAAATAAAATAGAAATAAACTTTTTCATATGCCTCCTTTAAAAATAAATAATATAACTTTTGTTAATCTATAAAAATAAACGTTGTTTTTCAATAAAAGAATTTTTAATTTAATCTAAGTCTTAAATACAAAATAAGCCCGGTGATTTACCGGGCTTATAGAATAAAAAAATAACTATTTATTAATCGCTAAAAGATTCGTCTTCAAAAGATGATGAATCTTCAGAAATAGCCTCTTGCAGTGCATTTTCATAAAAATAATTAAACATTGTTTTACTATTTAAAATAATTTCAGATAATTTAATTTGATCATCATCTGTTAATTCTAAATCAGGAAAAAGATTAAATATCATTTTTATAAAAGCACTTGGTAAATTATCAGAAGCAAAATATTTTTCAATTTCAGATTCTGTAAATTCACAATTTAAAAGTTCATTTAATAACTTATGTTTAAAAAATCCAATCTTCTGATCCTCATTACACAAAATATCAAAGCCAAAACACCAAGCTTTTTCTATTTCAATATCATAATTTTCGTATTTTTTAGCAAAATATTCAATAAAAACGTTATCCGAAATTGAACATCCAAAATCGTTAAGAAAACTATTCAAATCTTGAGCACAAATACGAATATAATAAGAATAAATTGTATTCAAATGAAATTCTTTTGCATTTTTTTCTTTATTTTCATAAAATTCAAGCTTGCTCATAATATCTTGTTCAAGATCTTTTGAATTCATAGCCTGAACCTGATATAAAAAAGTCACCAATAAAATAATAGAAAAAAGCTTTTTCATTACAATCCTTTCACAAAAAATTTCAACTAATCTCCGGAGTTTTTTTAGACTTCACCCAATAATCAAGATCAATAAGATATTTTAATAACTCTTCAAGTTGAGAAAATCTTATAGAGTTTGGACCGTCACAAAGTGCATGCTCAGGATTGTCATGAACTTCCATAAATACACCCGAAATACCTTGAGCAACAGCCGAAATAGCCAAAGGTGCAGCAAAACGTCTATCGCCACCTGACGAACAACCATTAGCACTAGGCATCTGTACAGAATGGGTAGCATCAAAGACTACCGGATGCCCAAAACGTTTCATAATTTCAAAATTTCTATAGTCTACAATCAAATTATTGTAGCCAAAAGAATAACCTCGTTCACATGCCCAAATTTTTTTATTTCCGGTCGAAGTAACTTTTTCTAAAACCGATTTCATATTTTCAGGGGCTAAGAATTGTCCCTTTTTTACATTAATAAACTTACCGGTTTTTCCGGCAGCCAAAAGTAAATCTGTCTGTCTGCATAAAAATGCAGGAATTTGCAAAACATCCACAACTGATGCCACTTCATTTACTTGACTTATTTCATGAATATCTGTTATTACCGGAATATCAAAAGTGGATCTAACTTTTTCAAGAACTTTTAAACCTTCATTAAAACCGGTACCTCTATAATTGCCTAAAGAAGTTCTGTTGGCTTTATCAAAAGAACTTTTAAATATAAAGTTAAACTTCAACTTTTCGGATAATTTTTTTAAAAATTCAGCAGCTTTTAAAGAATGAACTTCGTTTTCGATAACACATGGACCCAAGATAAAAAATAAAGGGCTATTTAAATTAATATTTTCTAAATTACTTAATGTCTGATTGATCGTTAGATTGTTCATTTAAGTCTCCCGAACCGTCATGATCTTCATCACAAATATTTAAATTTTTACAAACTTCATCTAAAATTCCGTTTACAAACTTATAAGAATCTTTTTCGGCAAAATTTTTGGCCAATTCAATAGCTTCATTTATTACAATCGATGGCGCCAAGTTTTTTTGTTTTAATTCCCATATAGCAAGTCTTAAAATCAATAAAGTGCAAATACCAAGACGATCTATTTTCCAATTTTTTAATAATGGTTTAATAATTGTATCAAGCTCTTCGCGCTCTTCTATAACGCTAAAAGCCATGCTTATTGCCCTAGAATCATCAGTAATGTCTATATCATATCCTGATCTAAACATATCAACAATTTCATCTATAGAAACGGAATAATCCCAAGATTCTGCAACATAAAGCAAATGAAATGCAAAACCTCGTATATCTCGCATAGTTTTGACGGTAATTTTATTTTCATCATCCATAAGATTCATCAAATATAAAAATTTTAAAGAACAAAATAGGCTATGAGCAATAAAACTCATAGCCTTTAAATTTAATTAATCAACTCTTTCAATATACAAATTTTCGCGAGTATCAACCTTTATTCTTTGACCCTCTTGAATAAATAAAGGAACCGATACAACCAAACCGGTTTCCAATGTTGCAGGCTTACTGCCACCTTGAGCCGTATCACCCTTAACTCCGGGCAAAGTTTCCTTTACTTCAAGAATCATAAATGTTGGAGGTTCTACGCTTATAGGTCTACCCTGGAAAAATAATATGCCATATTCCTGGCCATCCTGCAGATAACCTTTTACGGATTCAACAACGTCCAGATCAAAGTCAACCTGATCAAAGCTTTCCTGATCCATAAAATGTACATGATCATCCATATACAAATATTGCATTGTTTTCTTTTCCAAATCCGGTTCAGGAAATTTTTCAGCAGATCTAAAAGTTTCTTCAAGCACCCTGCCCGTAAGCAAATTTTTCATCTTTGTACGAACGTATGTGCCACCTTTTCCCGGTTTTACAAGCTGGAAGTCAAGAACCATCCAAGGCTCATCTTTCCATAATAGCTTAGTTGAATTTTTACGAAAATCTGATGTTGAAATCATATCAAACAATCCTTAAATATTAATTAGTCAAAATCCCTAAATTTCATTTTTCAATGGATACAAAACCAAATTATTATATTTTTTTAAATATGGAATAAACACATCTAAAACAATTTTTTCAAATTTTTTATTTAACTCTTCTTTTTCAAATATTTTACCTTTTTTATATAAATACATATTAACATAATCAATTAAAATTGAATCTAACATATCACGAATATCTTGACGTTCATCAAGATTAACATTTTTTAATAAAATTTTACAAAGCCTAGTATAAATTATACTGGAATCAAAAACTGTTTTATAATTTTTTAAAATACAAAATAGCTCAATAGATGCTATTCCAAAATTATTCTTAAAAGAATCCGTCAAAATAATATTACTATCTAAAAACACTTGTATAATTCTTTTATTTAAGAAAAACTCTGCATAATCTACAGCCACATCATAATTTTTTACGATTAATTCGCTCAATATTTTCGCATCATAAATAAGAGCTTTTAATGCACTTTCATCTAAGTTTTTGGAGTTATCCATAACTCTATCTATATAATTTTCTGTTTGATTTACATTAGTAAAAGCATCATCATAAGATGTTTCATCACCAACAAATACTCTGTTTAAAAAACTTTCTTTAACCCTTTCAGACATATTAAAAATATCTGTTTTTGAAGGTATAGAAACCTGTCTTTTTTCTCTTTTTTCACGTTTTTTAATTTTTTCACGTTTTTCTATAGCATTAACGCTGCCAAACATTGAAGAAATTACTAAAAAAACTATTATTTTTGACATTGCAAAATTCGTTTTCATGTCTGTCTCCAATCTAAAACATAATCCAATAAAACAACTCACTATCAACCTCTTAAGAATCTCTATTATTACGAATCTTTTAGATTAAGACAAGAAAAAAAATTGCCTACACAAAGGCAGGCAATTTTATATCCCTAAAAGAACAAATACTAAAAATTTATTCCAGCTCTCGCTCTTCCATATCTTCAATTGGTTCAATATCAACAGGCTCTACCTGTTTTTTAACCGGTTTGACATCAACCGGATTACTCTTTGCAAGCTGAGATTCAAGATCTCTAATTTTTTCTTCAGCAGCTCTTAATCTATCATAAAAACTTTCTAGATCTTTTCTAGCTCTGGCTTCTAAATTATAAATTTGATCTCTTAAGCTTTTTTCTAAGCTGGCAATTTCATTTCTTGAAATATCCGAACCGGCAGTTTGAACAACAACCGTTCTTTCTCTTCTTGGTTGAGTTATAAGACTACCAACCGCAGCACCGCCAAAAGCACCCAATGCAGCACTGCTACCACTACCCGCATTAATTAATGATACGGAACATAACATACAGGCAAAAATTTGTTTTAACAAAATTTTCATAATAAAATTCTCACTTTTATAAAAAATAATTATTTTCTTTTCATTCTTATAACCATTATTGAAAGAGCAATAACAGCCAAAAACATAATAACTATAAATATAAGTAGCATATTGGTGTACATAACATTACCGGTCTGTTTTTCAATATTGCGCTCCATCTGCATCATATCAACTTTTTGTTCAGCACGTTTTCCGGATCCGTCTTTAGTCATAGCTCCAGCAACAACACCACCAACCAAACCACCGGCAAGACCTCCGGCAAAAGAATCACCGCCTGCAATAACATTTACGCAAGGCATTACCAAAAGAGCCGATAAAACAGTGCTTAAAAAAGTCTTTTTCATAAAAATCTCCCTTTTTTTTATAAAAAAATTTTAATGATATAATCATTAAACCAAATACCATTTATCAATATATTGCCAAAAAATTATTCAGATAGTCAATAATTATGAAAATAAGGAGAATTGCTATGAATACAATATTTAATTTAATAAAAGCGGAAGAAGAAAGAGAACAAAAAACTATAAATTTAATTGCTTCAGAAAATTATGCTCCTAAAAATGTTTTATTGGCAACAGGCTCGGTTCTTACAAATAAATATGCCGAAGGTTACCCCGGAAAACGTTATTATGGCGGATGTGAAATTATAGACAAAGTAGAACTTTATGCAATAGAACAAGGCAAAAAGTTATTTAATTGCGAACACATTAACGTGCAACCTCATTCCGGATCAAGTGCAAACTTTGCAGTTTATTTAAGCTGTTTAAATCCCGGAGATACAATTTTGGGTATGAATCTAAGTGCCGGCGGGCATTTAACTCACGGACACAAAGTAAATTTTTCCGGAAAAATTTATAATTTTATAGCTTACAATGTAAGCCCTGAAAATGAGCAACTTGATTATGATGAAATTGAACTTTTGGCCAATCAACATCAACCCAAAATGATTGTTGCAGGAGCAAGCGCCTATTCAAGAATTATTGATTTTGCAAAATTACACGAAATAGCTAAGCGAAACAAAGCTTTGTTATTTGTAGACATTGCACATATTGCAGGATTGGTTGCCGCAGGAATTCACCCAAGTCCAATACCATATGCAGATTTTGTTAGCAGTACAACGCACAAAACATTGCGTGGTCCCAGAGGTGGAATAATTATGAGCAAAATTGAACATGCTCAAAAACTTGACCGTGCAGTTATGCCCGGCTCACAGGGTGGTCCATTGATGCATGTTATTGCTGCCAAGGCAATTGCTTTTGATAATGCCTTAAATCCTGAATTTAAAACATATCAAGAACAGGTGGTTAAAAATGCAAAAATTATGGCTCAAGAGTTTATAAATCTTGGTTATAGAATTGTAACAGGAGGCACAGACAATCATTTATTTTTAATAGATCTAAGAAATAAAAATATTTCAGGCAAAGAAGTAGAAAAGCTTTTAGAACAATCCGGAATTATTTTAAACAGCAATTCAATTCCATTCGATCCAACACCGCCAACTGTAACAAGCGGCATTAGAATTGGTACCCCTGCAATTACAACCAGAGGCATATTGGAACAAGATGTATTAAAAATTGTTCACTGGATTGACGAAGCAATTAAAAACAGACTTGATAATAATTTTTCTAAAAAACTTAAAGTAGAAGTTGAATCTTTTTGCAAAAAATTTCCAATATATTAAAAAATTAGTAATATAAAGCTTCTAAAAAATAAAAATAGGTAATTAAATATGAACACACTAAAAAGAATTTTAAATTACACAAAAAATTATTGGAAATACTTACTTTTATCTATTATTACAGCATCTTTCTATGGCATATTTTCAGCAGCACCAACATATATTTTAAAACACGCCGTTGATGATATTTTTATAAAAAAAATAAATAATTTATTAATACCGTTTATACTCGGTTTTATTTTATTATTCGCCCTAAAAGGGATTTTTATGTACTTATCAAATTACTACATGAACTTTGTTGGGAATAAAGTTATTAACGATATAAGACTTGATCTATTTAAAAAAGTAATCCATTTTCCAATTTCATTTTTTCAAGAAAAAACAACCGGCCAACTTATGTCACATTTTTTAAATGACATACAAATGATTCAAAATGCCTCGGCATCCGGAATTAAAAATGGTGTTCGCAGTTTTTTTGAAGCAATCTTTTTATTGGGTGTTGCATTTACACAAAATTGGAAATTAGCACTCTTAATGATTTTAGTTGGTCCTTTAATTGGAATTTCAATAAAAAAAATGGGCGCTGCAGTAAAACAAGCATCTTTCACAATACAAAAAAACATTGGTAATTTAAGCACAATGCTTCAAGAAATATTTATTGGTATTCGTGAAGTTAAAGCATTTAATGGTGAAAAAATAGAATCGGATAGATTTGCAGATAAATTAAAATTTGTTTTTAATGCCATTATGCAAAATGTTCACATTGAATCATTCGGTCCTGCATTTATCGAAACCGTTGCCATGCTAGGCAGTGGTGTTGTTTTTTATGTTGCAGCACACCAAATAATGGCAGGAACTATATCGGCGGGACAATTAACCGCATTTTTTGCAGCAGTATTACTTGCCTATCAACCATTAAAAAGATTAATAAATGTCTATGCAGAGGTACAATGTGGACTTGCAGCAGCAGAAAGAATTTTCGAAGTTATGGATAAATTTTATCCGGCCATGACAAGAAACGATAGCACAAATATTTTGACCAACAGCATAACTAAAATTTATTTTGAAAATGTAAGCTTTAACTACAATGAAAACATTGAAGTTTTAAAAAATATAAATTTAGTAATCAATAGTGGCGAAAGCATTGGAATAATGGGCGAATCCGGCTCAGGAAAAAGTACTTTTTGCGATTTGATACTTTCTTTTATAAGCCCAAAATCGGGTAAAATATTTATAAATAATCATGATATAGAAAATATATCGTTTGAAGAAATTAGAGATAAAATCGGATATGTCGGCCAAAAAACATTTTTATTTAACGATACAATTACTGCAAATGTTGCATACTCTCAAAGTAATAAAAATATAGACGATATAATAAAAGCTTGCAAAGCAGCACATGCCGATGAATTTATTCAAAAATTACCGGAAAAATACAATACCATTGTCGGTGAAAACGGATGTAAACTTTCAGGCGGCCAAAAACAACGGCTTACGATTGCAAGAGCGTTGCTGAAAAACCCCGAAATTTTAATTTTTGACGAAGCCACATCTGCTCTGGACCAAGAATCTGAAAATTTAATACGGTTAGCGATTGAAGAGATTAGTAAAGAAAAAACAATAATAGTTATTTCTCATAGATTATCTTTTATAGAAAAAATGAATCGAGTTCTTTTGGTTAAAAATCAAAATATTTTTGAAATTTCTAAAAAAGATCTTTCAATCGAGATAAATAGAAATTTATAATTCTTAAATAAATTTATATTTTCAGTATTTTTCACACAAAGTCAATATGTCATAAATTTATAAATTAGCCCAGCGCATACGCAACTGGGCTACAAAAAAGCCGCCTGCTGATGCAGGCTCTATATGATCGATTTAAAATTTGAACTTCCTATGTATAAAAGATAGTTGAATAATTTTAATAAGCTTACAATATTGTAGTTAATTGAGCCTACGTAAGTAGGCGATTTTATGGTAGCCCAGTTGCGTATGCGCTG
>LDIX01000030.1 GCA_001468925.1 candidate division TM6 bacterium UASB340
TTTAAACTCCATATTAATAAAAAACCAGTTGACCGATCAGGCTTTATCGGTCGGTCTCGTCTAACTCGGAAATTATATCTAATCTAAAATGATTAAGATACTTTCCTAAGGGTTAGGAGAAAATCAGGGCGCAATAAAAAGGTATTTTATGACATTAGAATATTATAAAAAAATTGATAAATCCATTTTTAAATATGGTATTACAATTCCTTTAAAATATATTGAAAGTTTTTTGCAAGGTAAACCTGTAGAATTAGGTTCTTCAAGAAAAGTTAATTTAATTTTTAAGAAGAAAAAATATGAAGCATTTATAAATTTAGTTAATAGAAAAGAGGCTTCATCTGTTTATCAAGTACGCTGGGATCAAAATGATGATTTAATAAATGAATTAAAAAAAGAATTTATTCAAAGCTATTTTGCAATTGAAAGTCAGAATTATGAAGCTAAAATAAAAGATGAGTATTTTGTAACTAAATTATTAGGTGGAAATCAGGAGGTTTTAATTTTTAAACCACTAAATTCTGATGAAATTGAACTTGAAACATTTATTAAAATAACAACTCCATATGATAATATTTTTAAAAGATTAGTTGAAGAAAATGTATTTGGATGGTTAAGTCAAACAAATAGAGATTATTTAATTGTTAAAACAACAAAATGGTTTGATAAAAATGAACTTATTTACCATGAAAATTCACCATATATAGTTTATTATTTAATTGATGAAGAAAAAAAAGAATTTTATATTGGTAGTGCTATACGTCTTGGTGATAGAGTTAAAATTGGTAGAGATGAAATCCCTGGTTGGAATTTGTTTAAATATGATATTATTCATCCCAAGTATCATCATTTGTTACGACGAATTGAATTTCATACAATTGGTGCTTTTGCTAGCTTAATGAAAAATAATGGAAAAATTAATGCTTTTGAAATAAGCGATTATAAATTAGTTAATAAAAACTGGTCAAAAAAAATTAACTAAAATATGCCCTGAACTGTACCTAACTGCTATTGAATGTAGTAATCCTTCTGGGTTAAACCTGATTGTTTTTGTTTCTCAAAATGATTTGATCAAAAGTTAATTGTCTGTTGTTTCATAAATGAAAAAAAACAGGCGTTTAATTAAGAGTAAATGAATTTTGTCAAGTTTGGTCTTATAAGAATTTCGGCAAAGTATTAAACAGTTAAGATGCATTTTTTTATTATTTCCCATTGACATTTTAATAAAAAAAATTATATTTTCAGGAAAAACTCTTGGAGCGCGTCATGAAAAAAATAATTTCTGTTTTATTGATAACATTTATTTCCTGCTTTATATTTTCTCAAACTGCAAATGTAGAAGAATTATATAATCAGGCAATAAAAATTTTTAACAATAAGGAATATGACAAAGCGGTAGAATTATTCGGCAAAGTCATTCAATTAAAACCCGATCATTATAAAGCTTTTTATTCAAGAGGCAAATGTTTTATTGAAAAAAAAATGTTTGACGAAGCAATAAACGATTTTAATCAGGCAATTAAAATTAATCCGAAATATTATTATGCATACTGCAGACGCGGTATTGTATACAGGCAAAAAGGCGATTTTGAAAATGCTATAAATGAATTTAAAAAGTCGTTGGATATTAAAGCGGATTATAACGATGCATTAAGAGAATTGGCTTTTGTATATATTTTAATGGAACAATTCGGCAAGGCATCCGATCAGCTTGATAAAATTTTAAATTCAAAAAGTAAAGATTCTTATGCAAACATGTATAAAGGTTATATTGGTTATGCAAAAAAGAAGTATAAAGAAGCCGATGAATATTTCAGCAAAGCGGCGGCGATTAATAGTGATAATTATGATATTAATGGTTTTTATCTGATTAATTCTTTTTATATATCTCCTGAAGCGTTTAACAATTCGTTAAAAACCGTTATTAATAATAAAAAATTAATTAAAGATCAAAACGGCTGGGATTATTCGGTCTTAAGTTTTTTAACAAATGAAACAGACGAAGCCGAATTAATTAAAAAAACTTTAAATGACGAGCTGTTATTAAGCGAAGCGTTTTTTTTTATAGGCTATAAAAATTTATTTGCCGGCAATAAAGATAAAGCGTCAGAGTATTTTAAAAAATGCATTGAAAAAAATAAAATCGACAGTATTTATTTTGCGGCGGCAAAATTAACTTTAAAAAATTTTAATTAATTTTTAATAAATATTTTTATAACTATCCGTTTTTGGAAACAGCTGTCAATGTAACAGAAGTTTTCCAAAAACATTGGGTTTTAAAGGGCTGTCCGGTCCTTTGGCTAAAGCTCCTCCGACAGCCAGTCGGAAAAAAATCAAAAAACAAGTACTCATCATTTTTAAATTTTTTATTTCATATATCCTTTTTTAAACGCAGTAAA
>LDIX01000031.1 GCA_001468925.1 candidate division TM6 bacterium UASB340
TTACAGATGGCCAGCGAAAGCTTGAACGTTTTTTTTATCTATTCGGCATTATTGTTTGTTCATTTAAAAATGACTTTGGCTTTGTCGTTTTTGTTAATAATAAAAGTTTTTTCCATAGCCAAATTTTTTTCCCAAAAATTAAAGATTGCAGGTAAAAAAAGACAGGAATTAAATGTAGTTATTCAAAAAACATATACAGAAAGCTTTTGGAATTTTAAATTGATAAAATTGTTTTCAACGCAAGATATAATTCTTAATAAATTTAACAAAGCTAGCTCTAAGCTTGTTAAAGCAAATACTTTTAATGCTGTTTTGCAAAATGTTCCGAGATTAATTTTGGAAACGATCGGATTTTCAATGTTAATAGCAGTAATTGTTTATGTTATTTACATGTATCATAACGCTACTGCGATAATACCTGTTATATCTATGTATGCTTTTGCATTTTATAGATTTTTGCCATCAATAAATAAAATTCTTTCATCATATAACAGAGTTATTTTTTTGAAAAACTCATTGGATTCCGTTAATGAATATCTTGGCTATGAACAGGAAGATTTGGGCGATGAAAAAGTTGCTTTTAAAAATAGTATAGTTTTAAAAGATTTAAGTTTTGAATATGATTCTAAAACCAAAGTTTTAGGTTTAGTAAATATAAAAATAGAAAAAGGGCAACGTACGGCTTTTGTTGGCGAAAGCGGTGCCGGTAAGAGTACAATTGCAGATGTTATCATGGGGCTTTATCGACCAACAACCGGTGATATTTTTATAGATGATCATAAATTGGATAAAACTAATATTAAATCCTGGCGACAAAAAATTGGCTATATACCACAACAAATTTATTTATTTGACGGTACTGTTGCTGATAATGTTGTCTTTGGTCGTAATTTTAATAAACAAAAAATTATAGAAGTACTTAAAAAAGCCAATATTTATAATTTTTTACAAATCAAAGATGACATATATACAAAAGTTGGCGATGGTGGAATTTTATTAAGCGGTGGACAAAAACAACGCATTGCAATAGCCAGAGCGTTATACTCCGATCCTGAAGTTTTAGTTTTGGATGAAGCAACTTCTGCGCTTGATAATCAAACTGAAGAAAATATTATGAACGAAATTTATAGTTTAAATTTGGATAAAACTTTAATTGTGATTGCTCATAGGCTATCTACCGTTGAGCGTTGTGATAAAATTTATAAAATTGATAACGGTAATGTATATTTAGTTGAAGATTTTACAAAACTATATTCAAAAAATATGGAAAATTTGGCAAATTTATAATGAATATTAATTCTAAAATTTACGTAGCCGGGCATACGGGCTTAGTTGGCTCTAATATTTTTAATAAACTAAAACAACTGGGCTATAAAAATATTATTACAGTAGACTTTAAAACTCTAGATCTTAGAAATCAACAAGATACTGAAAATTTTTTTAAAATAAACAAACCCGAATATGTATTTCTTGCTGCAGCCAGAGTTGGCGGAATTTTAGCCAACAGTACATATAAAGCAGAATTTATCTATGATAATTTAATGATCTCAACAAATATAATTCACGCAAGTTATAAATATGGAGTTAAAAAACTTATTAATTTAGGTTCTTCATGTATTTATCCCAAATTGGCGCTACAGCCGTTAAAAGAAGAATACTTGTTATCAGGTTATTTGGAATCTACAAACGAGCCATATGCAATTGCCAAAATAGCGGCAATTAAGCTTTGTAGATACTATAACGAACAATACGGTACAAATTTTATCTCAGTGATGCCCACAAATCTTTATGGACCAAATGATAATTTTAATTTGGAAAAAGGACATGTGTTACCTGTGTTTATCAGAAAATTTTATTTGGCAAAACTTTTGCAAGAAAAAAAGTTTTCTATTATTTCAAAAAATTTAAATATTAATTTAAAAAATATAAACGATATTACGCTTGAACTCTCAAAACATAATATATATGCAGATAAAGTAATTTTATGGGGAACCGGTGAACCATATCGTGAATTTTTACATGTGCAAGACCTGGTTGATGCTTTAATTTTTTTGATGCAAACTTGTGAATATAAAGATATTGGCGAAATTATAAATATTGGTACCGGACAAGATCTTAAGATAAGTGAACTTGCAAATATGGTAAAAGAAATTGTTGGTTTTGATGGACAAATATCTTTTGATAACTTAAGACCAGATGGAACACCAAGAAAAATTTTAGATATTTCAAGAATTAAAAAATTTGGTTGGAAGCCTAGAATTTTATTAGAAAATGGGATTAAACAAATTTACAAAAATTATACAAAGTCTGGGTTTCAGTATCCAGGCTTGGGTGTTTTTGTCATCCCCGACTGCGATC
>LDIX01000032.1 GCA_001468925.1 candidate division TM6 bacterium UASB340
TTGTTATAATTGCAGCAATTATGGTTACACTTTAGAAAATAATATATAAGATAAAAACAATAGGGATGTGAGTCCCTACCTGTATTTATCTTTAAATATTTACCATGTATATATGTAACGCTATGATTCAATTAAGAATTGCTAAAGTGCAAGAAATCATCAATAAAGAGATTACTGTAGTTCAAGGAGCTAGAGAATTAAACGTAAGTAGAAAAACCATTCATCAATGGCTAACTAGATACAAAAGGTTAGGAGAGTCATGATTATATCCTAAAAAGCCATGACCGAAGCATTGATCACCACCAAATAGAACACCTAAACGAATAGAAACATTAGTGATAAATATCTCTAAAGAACAGAGGTTTAAGTGACCAATAACGATATGAGATAGATTGGAAGATGAATATGCGATAAAGTTACACCCAACGACGATATTTAGGATACTCAAAAGGAATCATGTAAGATATCACGAAGAATATGTTAGATTTAAGAGACCAAGTAAACTTTATAGCTTATGAAAACCATGACAAGAGATACAACTTGATACATCGTTTCCATTGTGATATGGCGAATGAGTTATTGTGTATGATATGATAGATGATTGTTCTAGAATAATAAAAGCAAGAGCATATGGAGAGAAAACAGTAGCAAATAGTATAGATTTTGTGCAATATGTATTGAGTAGAATAACCTTTACTGTAAGTGCTATAAGAACAGATAATGGAAGCGAATTTAGTAAAAAATTTAGTGAATATCTAGAAAGTATAGGCATCAAACACATTAAAAATAATACATATACACCTGAAGAAAATGGTAAGATAGAAAGATATCATAGAACACGAAAAGATGAAGATATCAATTATCGAAGCTATGGAATGACCTTAGATGAGGCAAATTATAGATTAAAACTATGGGAATATTATTACAACCACAAAAGAAAACATAGATGATTAGGAATGAATGGGCTAACGCCCATACAAAAATATCATCTATGTTCACTTATAAAACTGTAACCTTGATTCTGCAACAGAATATTTCTGGCAAATTTTTTGGTAAATATACATCCTCGAGTTGCGCAGCCAGATTTTCGTCTGCACTTTTCTTTCATAATACCTCCTGCATACTCGTTACCATAGTTCTGAAATCATCGTCTCTTTTTCGTTTTTCTACTATATTTTCCTTATTATTCGTCCCTGCAGCAGCGATCAGATAATCATCCATCTTATCTACATCCATGATCTCTAATCATCATTTCTCCTGTTTGAAACACTTGAAGAATTTCATCATCCGTTCTTCCGGTCTCTGTTCAGTGAAGACATTTGTATACAATGGCACAATCTCTTTATTCACCAATGCCTGGATAGCAAACATCTCGTCATTCTGATACACTGCGGACGTCTCTACGCCTTCTTTGTATTTCATCACATCTTCTACCGATTTTCCGCTCCATGCGTTCCTGTACCCCAGGAGTTTCTTGATGTTTGTATTGAACAGCACGAGCTTGTCTACGGAATACATGGAATAATATTCCAAGCTCTTGTAGAGGTAATTGTAGAATCCGTAGATATTTGCATATTGCAAAGTAATCTCCTCTTTATCTTTCATAATCCTGCCGGTGATAGCGACGACATTTTGGACTATTTCATCCTGAATAATCTGCTTTTTGAGCATATCCTGACCTATCTCATATCCTATAGTTTCTCATGAAGTCATCTTGCCATCCATATCCTCTTTGATATTTGCGACGTATGTATCGAGATCATCCGATGCAATGGCTAATTTGAGATAATCGCCGTTCTTGGATCACTCCTTGGCTCATTGCAATATCGTTGATATGCTTGCAATAGTCGTGAGCGGTAGCCTGTTACGGTCATTATCTTGGCCTAGCGTCAGCGGATCTGTATCATTGAATGATTTCTTGTAGAGGAATGGATGATAATACACCTTTCCGCTCAGGAGATCATAAGATAACGTCATTTTCTTGTCGTTTCTCATTCCTTGGACCTTCAACAGCAATTCGCCGTCCTGGTTGGATATTGCATCCTTGTCTTCGAGCACTTTCAGTTGTTCCATCAGATTTTCTTTTTCGCTGATATTTATATCCATATAGTTCTGCAATGATTCTATACACTGACTGACTGCAAATTCCTGGACTATGCCGTTGGTTTTTCTGACTAATCTCTCATCATAGGGTTTCGCGAATGTCGGCAATTTTTCTAGAAACTCTTTGGCTTGTATTTTTTCCTTATCCGATATATCGCTCTTTATAGTCATATCGTCATTGAAATATTTCAGATAATCCTGTATAGT
>LDIX01000033.1 GCA_001468925.1 candidate division TM6 bacterium UASB340
TCTTTTGAACTTCCAATTCCCGGAATAAGCTTCATATCACCTAAAATCTGTGATAGTGCTCTTTTTTTATCAATAGTTCTCAGTTTAAGATTAAAAGATTCCTCAATTTTATAACAATAACCCTGAGACGATTCAGATAGTTCTCCATTAAACACATCATCAAGAACTTTTCCGTCATAGGTTTTTAGTAAATCTTCTTGTAATTTATGGGCTTTTTTTATTTCATCTAAGTGGGACATGATTCACCTTTCCTTACCATATTATTTTTTTAAATATCATATATTTTTTTGATGTAAAAAATTTAAAAATCTGATAAATAAAGGTTTATTCTGTCAAAATAATACAATCGAAGGTATTATAAGGTGGTAAAACATAATTTCTATGAAAACCATAAGGAGGCAGTTGATGAAAAAAATATACATTTTTATAGTTGCCCTACTGGCACTGGTTATATTTGCATCAGGATGTACTCAAACTGACCAAACTAACCAGTCATCTGTAGGAAATTATTCAGTTAATGGAATTTCTTTTAATTTTCCAATAGATTGGGTTGTATCCGGTACATCACGTGGAAATGTAAGTAGTATAAATATTCTTGACCAGGAATTTCTGCAATCTAACTCTACTAAAGGTGATTTAGTTTCAATTACCTGTACACCTAAAACAGCGAATATAACCTATGATAATGTCAAGAAGAGTATAACCAACTCATCAAACGTGACTTATAACATCACAAACGGCACCATAAATATAGCAGGTTTAAGCGGGAACTTAACAACCTTCACCGGCGACGTAAATGGTAATCAGACTCAGATCAAACTAATCTACTTTGAAAAGAATAATATGGCTTACATTCTCAGTTTCCTAGTAGTTGGTGGTGTCAACATCCAAGATCAACAGAAATACTTTGATGTTATAATAAACAGTTTCAAAGTACCATAATTAGTTTTTTTTTATAACTCCCTTTTTTTTAAATTTTTTGATGAAATATTCATTTTAAAAGAATAAAAAGATATTTAGAAGTTTATTTATGTGGTATTCTGTATAAGGAATAAGTAAAGAGTATTTTTTTTAACATATCAAAATTCGTTGCGATCGAGAGGATAAATACATAAAAAGCTTCTTTTTAATTAATTATTTATTTATTATATTAAAATCATATAATATTAATTATTATTTGTTTAATTTCTCTTTAACCCCCATTTGTTACTACTTTCACATAATTCTTTATGTTGTTGTGGCCCAAAGATAATATGAAGCAAATTTATAGGGGTGTTTTTATTAAAGTTATGGCCAATTTGGAAATAAATGTCCATTCAAAGTACTTATCACAGATTCAAGAAGAAGTTATTTATGGTGGATATTTCGCTGCCCTTTGCGGTCCTGCATTCGTTATTTCTGTCTCATTCATGGTAAATTTTAACGTATGCATCCCTCTTGTTATCATAGCGTATTTGATTCCCCTTATAGTTTACAGTTACGACTATTATCAGGATATGGATAAGGATTTGGCCACCAACACTGAACGATCCATTTACTTCTTTAAAAGATCAGGAATATATCCATACATCATGGGTGGATATACCGTGATTCTGGCGTTTTTACTTGTTTTTTTCTCTAATATAATACTGATATCTTTCATTTTGATCCTGGTAGCTTTGGGGGTTCTCTACACAGTGGCCTTGAAGGATTTCACTAGAAAACTACCTGCATTTAAAAATATTTACACCGCTCTTACCTGGTCACTAGCAGGGACATTCTTTATACCATTTTACTACTCATTAAATATTAGTTGGGCTTACATCATGATTTTCCTCTTTGTTTTTCTTAAATGTCTCTCAAACATAATCTTTTTTGACCTGAAAGATATAAAAAGCGACCGTGATGAACGTTTAAAAACCATACCAATGATACTGGGTAAAGAAAAAACACTGAAATTACTGCAAGGATTAAATATCCTGGCCTTCATACCTCTCTTTACCGGAATATTTCTGGAGATGATCCCCTTATTTACAGTTTTTATGTTTTTATTTTATTTTTACAGTATGAATTATTTGAAGAAGGCTGAACACGCTGATGATAAAATTATGCGTATGTTGTCTTATACACTGGTAGATGCCGAATTCGTATTATGGCCTATGGTGCTGTTGGTGGGAAAATTAATTTTATTTTAGTCTTTAAAAACTGAAACATAGTTGATCCTATGATTTAATCTAAATTTACAACCCATTACCTACCTATTTATATTAGAGTAACAATAAACACATACTTTGGAAATTTGTTTCTGCTCCGGTAGTGTAGTCCGG
>LDIX01000034.1 GCA_001468925.1 candidate division TM6 bacterium UASB340
GTTAGAGAAATGTTTTATCATGAAAAAGAATCAATGAGAAGTATATCTGATAAATTAGGTTTATCCCGGAATACAGTAAGCCGTTATATAAACAGTGATGAAGAACCTAAATATAACCGTGTAAAAGAAAGGGAAAGTAAACTTAATGATTATAAGGTATTAATAAAGGAATTACTGGGGAAAAAATTGATAGGCACAGTAATATATGAGAGATTAAAAGAAGCAGGTTATACAGGCTCTTTAATCACATTATATCGTTACCTTAGGAAATTGGGATGGAAAGAAGTAAAAGAAAATACAACAAGGTTTGAGACTAAAGCTGGAGAGCAGATGCAATACGACTGGAATGAATGGAATATAAAAATAGGAGAAAAAGACTATCTGGTATATATCCACTGTCTGATATTGTCCTATAGTCGTATGAAATATTACACAGTATCATTTGACAAAAGTTCTGAAAGCATATTGCGAGCTATTCTTGGAGGTATGGAATATTTTCAAGGATATTGCTCAGATATTTTAATAGATAATGCCAAGAGTATGATACTTAATCACAATAGGAAACTAAGAGGTGTAGAATACAGTGACGATTTTCTATTATTCACAGTAAAGTATAATATACGACCTGTAGCCTGCTTACCTTACCGGCCGAGAACAAAAGGGAAAGTAGAGAGACCCTTTTATTATCTTGAAGAGCATCTTCTAAAGGATCTGGATGTTAAATCAATAGAAGAATTAGAAATGAAATTAAAAGAGTTTACCGAACGAGTTAATAGTAATTTCCATAGAACTTTAAACAGAAGCCCTCGAGAAGCCTTTATCGATGAATATCCATCGTTAATGCCCTTTAAGAATATAAATTTATCAGGAATATTCATAAAGGAAATGAGGAAAGTATCAAATGACGGCTTCATAAGCTATAAAACTAATTATTATGCTATTCCGATGAAATACTGTAATAAAAAAGTGTTTATAGAAAATGTTATGGGAAAGACGTTAAACATTTACGGTGAAAATCTGGAATTACTAAAGAGTTATCCGATGGAAATTGCTAAGAAGAATTACCGTATGGTTCATCAGGAACATATCATTATAAATGATAAAATTGCAGAAAAAAGAACAAGAATACATTCTGATACAATAAAAACTTTCATAGAAATTTTTGGAGAAGACGGGAAGAAATTTGTAGAAGGATTGTATGGAAAAGTTGGCGTTAATACTTATTATCACTTATTAACTGTACTTGAATATATGGAAATTTATGGAATAGAAAATGTTCTTGAAGCAATCCGTATTTGTATAGAGATAAATTCATACCATAAAAATTCTGTAAAAACATTTCTAAGACAGGCTGTTCCGACAATTCCATATATACCTCCGAAATTAATAGATGTACCAGGACAGAGAATACGTTGTAATCTGACTCAGTATAAAGTTTTACAGGAGGTATAATCATATGAGTGATATTAACAAAAGACTTGAAAAACAATTTGTTCAATTACAGATTAAGGGATTAATCGGAGTCTATAAAACAGTTCTAGATAATGCAATTAATAACAAATTAAATTATCTTGAATTTCTATCAATACTTCTGGAAGAAGAAATTTTAAGAAAACAGGATGGGTCGATAAAAGCTAAAATAGCAAAAGCCAAATTTCCCTTTATTAAAACCATCGAGGCTTTTGATTTTTCATATCAGCCAGGTCTTAATCAGCAGCAGATATTAAGGTTGTCTTCCCTGGAATTTATTGAGAAAAAAGAAAATATCATTTTTTTAGGGAATCCAGGTGTTGGGAAAACTCATCTGGCAGTAGGACTCGGGCTTAAAACCTGTTCTTCTAAATATAGAGTTGCTTTTATTACAGCTGCTAATCTTTTAGAGGAATTACAAATTGCTTTTAGAGGAGGGATGCTTACTGACAGACTTTTATATTATTCAAGGCTCAATTTACTTATAATTGATGAAGTAGGATATATGCCCATCAATAAAGAACAGGCGAACCTTTTGTTTCAATTAATTTCTATGAGATATGAAAAAGGTTCTATTATTTTAACTTCTAATTATAATTTTGATGATTGGAATAAGGTGTTTGATGATTCCGTTGTAGCTTCAGCTATTATCGACAGGCTAATACATCATGCACATATTTTTTATATTAATGGAACAAGTTACAGGCTCAAAAATAAGTTGGCAAAAAATAACATCTAAAGTGGATCAGTTTTACATGAAAAAAGTGGATCAGTTTTACTTGACAATCTATATTTTCACTTTAGGCGGTGGAAGT
>LDIX01000035.1 GCA_001468925.1 candidate division TM6 bacterium UASB340
ACTGTCAATATATTTTTTTGGAGAGGCGGAAATAAAATAAATTATATCATTCAATAGTTCTCCTGCTGGATGCAATTCATTATAGTTATTGTTACTCACTACGTCTATATGTGAAATATCAAATGTTGAACAGCTTCCCCAATCAGGCACTCCAATATATCCTCTTTTCTTGTCATAATCTAAATCATTATGGACTTCACATAAACTGTCGTAAATAATTTTGTTTTGCTCTGTCGAGTTCCAGTAATATTCTTTATGAGAAGATACTGTATCGTAACTTATTCGAATATTTCCTTTGTCAGTTAAGGTTAGAGCAATATCATCATAATCATAATATGCAGTTATATAAGAGCTAAATGTGTTATATGTCATTACATCGCAACCCTGAAGCAAAAATATAGCATTGAATACTAGTAATTTAATTAGTTTTTTCATAATCTATTTAATTAGGATGATTATATGTGATTATATGAAATGCCCAGTTGAAATTATCATTTGAGGTAGCATAGGAGTCATAAGTTTCATGTTCGACAGCCCCTGCTTTTGTGTTAAAAATACCTGAAGTATAATATCCGTTGCAGGAACCCTGCCAACCAAAATTACAGTGCATTAAAGATTGTGTTTCAGTGCTTGTTTTAACCAATGTCCCTGCAGAGTTGTATCCTTTTATTTCACGACTGCGGTTAATATAGCCGTCAATTACCCAAGCGTGCCCTCCAACAATTCCTGAAATTGCAGCGATAAATACAGGATTATCATTTTGAAGCATATTTATGACTTTTGTTTCACTATAGCCATAATCACGCACAACATTTTGATATCCCAATGTACTCATACAGTCTCTTGCTTTACGAGGTAAAGCAAATGCCCAATCGGGCGTATATACAGCATTACACCATGAACCGATGTTGGATACAAGTTGTGCTACAGCAAGTCTATCATAATTGCTTCCAGAAGCTGTTTTATTAGAAATTGTACAAATATTTTTTATACCACTCCAATTTATTGAATAACCATTGCAGGTTAAATTTTTAGGGAATTCCTGATAAGCCATAATTTGAGCGATAGCAATAGGTACGCATCCAGCAGGACCTCTTGCATATGACTGCCAGAAAAACCAACGAGTTTTTGGAACAGCATCATTAAAGGGTGAACGTTGATGCCAAGCTGTTTTTAGCTTTGGATAAATTTTTTCATTTATTGTCCAAGAACCAGTTGTCGTTTTTACGATTGTATTATTTGTTGAACTTCCACTGACACAGTCATCTGCATAATCATAACAATATTCTAATAAAACAGGAGCTTCTTTACCTACATAATAATCATCTTCGTCTTGATTATATAAACTAAAATTTTGCAAACAGGTATCGCCATAACTTGTCCCTTCTTCATATAAAGGAATTTCATTAATAATACTGCCATCTTCTGTTATTGCCAAAACTGGCTCAGTAATTCTACTATCAGCAGCTAATACAGCACTACCCGCATCGTCAGCAAAATCTACAACATAAAGCAAGCTATCGTTCAGTGAAGCTATTTTTTGGGAACCATTTTTATTTGAAGTTCTAAATGCTCCCCTGTATATAACCTGAATAGTTGAAATCTCTCTTTTTATTTTTTTTATCTTACTACTATTATTACCACTTGAAGTTTGGTCGATTCCTTGAAGTACATCTTCAAGTTCAGAAAGTGCTGTCTGTAATGGAATAGTGTATGAATGTATAGTATCAAGTTTTTCAGAGAGATTAATCATTTCATTATTAGATGTATCATTATAAAAATCTGTACATGACGTTAAAATTGCCGAAAAAATCATGACAATTAAATAATATTTTTTCATTTTAGATTTGTGTTTTATAAATGCAACAAAATAATATTTTGTTTTTCTATTGCATTCAATTTAAATTTTCATTGAAGTATTACAACCCGATTTCAGGTTGTCGCAAGAAACTTTTGTTTCCTGTAGATTTAAGTTTGTGGGTTTTAAACAAACTTCATAGTCACATATGTACGAAGTCAAAATCGTACTCCAAATAAACTTTTCATTTTCGATAAATACGTTTCATCATCTCCCGTATTTTCGTATTTTGCCTGTTACTGTTGTTCACGTATAAAATAAATTTCAATTTTTCTAGCTTGTGTCCATGTTGGTAGTTTCTTTTTTTTGCATGTTTGGT
>LDIX01000036.1 GCA_001468925.1 candidate division TM6 bacterium UASB340
CTCAACTGCTCTTGGAAAAATAAAATTACCTACTAGTGCCTCTGCGTGGGGCTTGGTGAGTGAAGAAATTGCTTTTGTTAATTTATCTTACAAGGGCGGTATAAATTATGTTGTTGAGTAAATTTGTAGAAACAAAAATGGGCGGCACTAATGTTGTGCATTTTAAAAAATTAGGGTATCAAGTTAAATTATATGAGATAATTATTGTTCCAATATGTCATTTATCTGAAAATAGCCACGAAAAAGTTGTTGTACAATGTGATTATTGTGGAAAAATAATTTTAAAGGAATATAAAAATCTTTTAATTGAAAGAGAAAAATCTTTTACAAAAAAAGATTGTTGCTCAAATTGTATTCATATAAAAGATGTTGAAACTAATTTATCAAAATATGGCGTTAAAAGTGTTATGCTTTACGAAAAATTTAAGGAAAAGCAAAAAGAATCACTGCTCAATAATTATGGTGTGGAAAATCCTAGTCAATCTCCAATAATACAGAAAACAATAGCGGATAATTATATAAAAAAGTACGGGGTTTCTAGTTATACCAAAACACAAGAATATAAAGATCGTGTAAAGAAAACCAATTTAGATAAATACGGCAAAGAAACTTATTTGCAGAGCGATGATTATAAAGAAAAAACTAAAAAAACACTTTTAGAAAGATATGGAACAGATAATGTAGCGAGTCTTGAAAGTTGCAAAAACAAAAGAAAAGAAACTTTAATAGAAAAATATGGAGAAGATAATTATTTTAAAACAGATTTGTTTAAAGAAAATAATAAAAAATATTGTCAAGAAACATATGGTGTTGATCATTTCTCTCAAACGTCTTTATTTAAAGAAAAGTCTAAAAATACTTGGGAAAGTAAGACGAAAGAAGAATTGGAAGAAATAAAAAATAAAAAAATTGCAACGTGTTTGAAAAAATACGGATACGAAAGTCCTTTGCAAGTTCCTGAATTTAGAAAAAGATTGGCGGATACTAATGGAATTTCTATATCATCTCAGCAGCAAGAAATATATAATATTTTGACTATTTATTTTGATACTATATATTTAAATTATTCTTTTTCCGATGTTTTTCTTGATATAGCTATATTTACAGAAGATAACAAAATAAATATAGAATATGATGGATGGTATTGGCACAACGACATAAAAGATAGAAGAAGAGATGAATATTTGAAAAGCGAGGGATGGAAGATATTGCGAATTAAATCCGGTAGAAAAATTCCAGACGAAATGCAACTTATATATATATTAGAAGATTTGATATTAGGAGATCATAGATATAATGAAATAATTTTAGATGATTGGGGAAAAGGAGAGCAAATAGAAAGGAGTAAAAATGAGTCTTTGTCTAATACTTCAGGATAATAATCGGATATTTATGGGGTCTGATTCTGCTTTAATATCAATCAAAGATAATTTGTCTACTAGATTTTCTATTGAAGGACAAAAGATTTTTAAAATCAAAGATTCTTTAATATTTTGCTCTGGAAATATTTCTAAAGTAGAAAAAGTAATTGAATATATTAATAACTTAATAGAAATAAATCCCTACGAAATATCTTCTTTTGTAAAAAAATTAAATGTTGAAAAAAAAAACAATATTTTTAGCATAGAGATTGTGATATGCAAAAAAATCGATGAAAAGATAGAAATATTTCAAATTTCAGAATATAATGACTTTAATGTTTTACAATACGAAAAAATTATAGATAGTGTAAGAATATTATCTGCCGGAATAAAAACTAAAGAGTCATTAGAAATTGCAGAAAAGGATGTTAAATTAAAAAAAAATGTAGTAGATATTTTTAAAAATACATTTGATTCCTTATCTTGTGAAGAAATAGGGGGGAATTTAGAAATATGGGAATTTTCAGACAAAATAAAAAATATATATAAAGGAAATATTTTAGAAAAATCAATTAATTTAAAAAACGAAAAATATAATCTACATTCTCTTGTTGGAGAATTAATTGTTGGAAAAATTCTCGCGGGTAATCAACTCACAATAACTAA
>LDIX01000004.1:0-533 GCA_001468925.1 candidate division TM6 bacterium UASB340
AATTTTTAAATGAATTTAATATTTTGCAATATAGACTTTTGCGGCCATCAAAAATAATAAAAAATTTGAAAGATTTACTCTTAAAACAACATGTAGAGTTAAAAAAACTTCAAGAAAAAGATGGTTTTTATAAAAATCAAAATGCTAAATTTATAGAATTACAAAAAACATTAAATGATTTAAATGCAAAAATAGATCTAATAAATAAATTGTTAATAGATTTTGAACAAAAGATTGTTATTTTAAGTGAAAAAATAAGTAGTGATAAATCTAATTTTTCAAAAATAGAAGAAGAGCAAAAAAAAATCTTTGAGCAGGATTCTGAAATTTTGACTATAAACAATAAAATTAAAGAACTTGAGTTAAGAAAAAATCTAATTGCTTACGATTCTATTGAACATAATAAAATACAAATTAGCTTGTCCGATTTGGAAAATAAACTGTTTTTGATTAATAAATTTGATGAAGAAAAACAGTTACAACTTAACAGACGTTCAAAAATAATTTCAATTTATTTACAATTAAAAGAGTTC